>NZ_JCALCE010000055.1:0-30870 GCF_059812195.1 Mycobacterium sp. NGS68
GGGCGGTTGAGCATCGAGGCGACCTGCGCGTAGTCGCCGTCGTTCGGCTCCGGCGCGACGCCGAGGATATTGGTTAACAGGGGGTAC
Source organism: Mycobacterium sp. NGS68 (assembly GCF_059812195.1). Classification (NCBI taxonomy): domain Bacteria; kingdom Bacillati; phylum Actinomycetota; class Actinomycetes; order Mycobacteriales; family Mycobacteriaceae; genus Mycobacterium; species Mycobacterium sp. NGS68. The sequence continues at coordinate 88 of NZ_JCALCE010000055.1, forward strand.
ACGTCGACGTTGGGAAACGGCGGCGCGACGATATCGCTGCGGAACGCTTCTATGTTAGGCGCCACGTGGTCTGAGAAAGAAAATAGACGTTGCGGGAGGGATTGCTGCGGCGTCATGATCGGAAGGATGATAAGGGAGACAATTAGCAGCTTGTGGCCTACGCCGCCAACTATATTCACTCCTGGGATTCTTCGGCTCAACCGGCAGGTGGAAGAGTGGCACAGTCCGTACATAGCCGCTACGCAAGCCGCCGCTTAGGAGGTGTGCGGATGGCCCGAGACAGGGACATAAGACGTCAAGACCTCCTGGCGCTTCAGGAATGGATAGCTTCATGCTGCGAGTCGCATGTACTGCGATCCCAAGACGAGAGTCTCGTGCGAGCGACTACTGACAGGCGCTTAATCGCTATAAGCAACGCGGTCAATTCGCATGGCGCCGAGACTAGCATGGATTGCATACGGCGCTTGTTGGCAACAGGAGCCTTTTATTACCGGGTGGGCAATGCTCGACCGAATCCGCATGCCACGCATGTGCCGCGCACCATCGCCATGGGCATCGCAACCGAAATGCTGTGGGCAGTGATCGTTGTCGAGAAGTTACCTCCCGACTGGGTAAGGAGCTTAACCGAGCTTAGCGACTTGCGGATCGCGGAAGCTGTCGCGTACGCCAGAACATCAGATATCCGCAAGATCGACTTTACACGCGAATTATCGAGGCCCACATACTCTTTTGGGATTCAACGAATCTTTCATGATCTCGCTGATCCAAGTCGCGGCGGCGCCTACGTTTTGGCCATCGGCCAGTCGTATAGAAACGGCCATTCCACACCTATGCGATTGCTGCTTGGCGGCTTGACGTTCGTTGGGACTGCCGCGGTTGCTGGCACAATCGGCAATCGTGCGGACGCTCTTTTCCAAGACTTATTGCGTTCGTTGCGTTGGGTCTCAGCACATCCAACTCAGCCTCCTCCATCTCCATCGGCTTCTAAACCTGACTCCGGCCCTAGTCCACCGCAGGAAGATGGACGCCATGCACCCCAGGACGATGGTGACCATCCACCCCAGGACGATGGACGCCATCCACCGCAGGAAGATGGTCATCACCCGGCCACTCATTCCTCCAGACGTGACTCAGATCAGCGAACCACTCCTCACGGCACTGGCTTGCAGCCACAGAGCGAGGTCGAGAGGAAGCCACTGGTTGTTCCTATCGATACCAGATCGCATGTCGCCGTCTCGCCGACCAACTACTCCCATAAATCGCCACGAGGTGCCAACGACTATGCTGGTAGCGACCAATTAGTCGATTCCGCAGGTGCTCGAGGTTTCACCAGCGCGACTGGCGGTCAAGTAGACGAGCTTTCCGCGTATTACCACGGGTTTGGCGGCGGCGGAGGTATCGGTATCCATGTGATAGAAATGGCGACCCACGAAGCTATTTACTGGATACAAATTTTGATGAGCTTTCTCTGACGACAACCACATCGAGAACTTCGCCAAGGTCATCGCCGAGCTGCGTTAGGGGCGTATGAGCATTCCGGCGACCTGCGCGAAATTGCCGTCGTTCGGCTCCGGCGCGACGCCGAGGATATTGGTTAACAGGGGGTACACGTCGACGTTGGGAAACGGCGGTGCGACGACGTCGCTGCGGAACGACGGCCCTTCGGCGATGAACAACGCACGCATGAGCGGATCGTCGTTGTCGTAGCCGTGGGCGCCGAGCAGAAAGATATCCGCGCCGGGTGTGTTGCGGCTGGGCAGGATGTACCAGCCCGTATCCGCGAGGCACACGATCTGCGGGATGCGCCGGTTGGTGCCGTAGTGGAACCGCGCGGGGACGTTCTGCTTTCGCCAGCACTGCATATGCGGATTCGGCGCCAGCAGTTTGGCCTCCGCTTGGGCGACACGGTCGGCCGGAACGTTCTGCTGCGGGTCGAGGCCGGCGACCTCCATCGTCGTGACGGCGTTCAGCGCGTCGACGTCGGTGTGATCCTCGAGGTAGATCACCTGACCCGGCGGTAGCGGCGCCATGCCGTGGTCGGACACCACGACGATGTTGGTCGTGCCGTAGCGTCCACGTTCCTTCAGGCCCGCGATGAGACGCCCGATTGCGTTGTCCACCTGAACAATTGCGGCATCGACTTGCGGTGAGTCCGGCCCGTATTGGTGACCGGCGCTGTCCACGTCGTTGAAATACAGCGTGGAAAAACGCGGCCGCTGCGGCTGGTCCAGCCACGCCAACGCGCGGTCGGTGCGTTCGTCGGCGGGCACGTTGCCGTCGTAGCGGTACCAGTAATTCGGCAGCACGCCGTGGATGGGGGTGGACGAGCCGGGCCAGAACACGGCCGCGGACTTGTCGCCCTGCCGCTGCACGCTGAGCCAGATCGGCGTCGCCTGGTCCCACCAGCGTTCGTCGTCGAATGCCTCCGGGGTGAAGATGCTGAAGCGATTGTCGGGCTGGATCGACGGATCGCTCATCGTGTTGTCGACGAGGCCGTGGTGATCGGGGTATCGGCCGGTCACCAGCGTGTAGTGATTGGGAAATGTCAGCGACGGAAATGACGGCGTCATCCATTGCGCCCGGACACCGTGCGCCGCAAGCTCGGCCAGATTCGGCGTTATGCCGCGGTCGAAATAGTCCGCGCGGAAGCCGTCGATGGAGATCAAGATGACGTCGGTCGGGGTCGCCGGCATGGGGGCGGCCGGTCGCGGCGCGGCCGTGAGAAACGGCGCGAGCACGAGCAGGCACGACGCGATGAGGAGCTTGCGCACGTGCCTCAGCATCTCATCGGGCAGCGTAGGGCGGTACGCTGTGCCGGCACGAGCGTGGAAGACTTTCAATCGCTCCCCCGCCCTCGTAGCTCAGGGGATAGAGCACGGCTCTCCTAAAGCCGGTGTCGCAGGTTCGAATCCTGCCGGGGGCACCAGATATGAATCCGCCTCGAGTTCGCGGCCTTTGCGGTTTGCACGCCCCAGGCGCCGGATAAGTGGTTGATATGGCAACACGCTCCGACACGGCAGCGAACGTCAACGCGACGCTGCGCTGGGTCGCCGTCGCTGCCGTGGCGTTGGGCGCCGTGCTGTATTCCAACTGGCTGCTGGAGATGGTGTTCACCCACACGCTGCCCGATCCGGATCTCTACATCAGCGAACTCGCCGCCGCGGATCAACCGCACGGCGCGTGGTTTCGGGACCTCGACCTGGCGACGGCGGCGGTCGTTCTCGTCGGGACCGCCGCCGGCCTGGTCGGCCTACCGTGCGGCCCCTGGAGCAGGCGGGGCTGGTGGGCCGTCGGCGTCTTCGCGGTGGCGACGGCTTTCGACAGCACCGTGTGGAGGCTGGTGTGCGCGCCGAGTTCGGATGCCATCTGCAAAGCGCGCGAGGCCCGGGGCACCGTGCCGATCGGGCACCAGCTGCACTGGCTCAGCAGCGGGGTCGTGCTGGCCGCCGCGATCGCGTCGTTGCTGGCTTTTACCCTCGCGGATCGGCGCGAGGGGGCCCCGGTGGCGGTGCAGCGGCTCGGGCTGTTCATGCTCGCGGCCTTGATCGGCACCGCGATATCGACCGGTATCGCCATACTCGTCGACAGCCGCGACGACATCGGCGTGGTCGGGATCGCGCAACGGGCCGAGCTGGCGGCGTTCGCCGGCTGGCTGATCTATGTTGCCGTGCGCACCGCTCGTGCACGATGCAGTACATGAGCGACCGCGTCGTGGTGCTGTGCAGCGGCCTCGGGGGCCGCGCGCTGCACTGGACCGACACGGTCGCCTATCTGGCCGACGACCACACCGTCGTGCGATTCGACCGGCCGGCCGCGGTGTCGCGCCCCACGGTCCGCGGCGAGGCCGACCGGATCTGCGCCGCGCTCGACGCCGCAGGAAGGCCGGATCCGGCGGTGCTGGTGGGGCATTCGATCGGCGGCTTCTACGCCGAAGGATTCGCGCGGCTCTACCCGCAGCGGACGCGCGGGTTGCTGCTGCTCGATACCAGCATCGCCACCGATCATCGACGGCTCGCGCTGCCGCTGCCGGCCAAGCTCGCCGCGGCCGATGCCGTCGCAACGCTGCTGGACACGCTGCACCTGCGGATACCGCTGGGCCAGGCCGGCCTGACGTTATGGGAGCGGCGCCGTCCGGGCGGACTGGACGCCCGGACGCGGTCCGAGATACGCAGCGCCGCAGCCGAACCCGAATTCATGTCCGCGCTGCTTCGGGAATATGTCGCCTACCACGAACTGGCGGCCGAGCTGTGTGCGCTGCGGGCCTCGTCTCCGCTGCCTCCCGTGCCGCGCGTGGTGGCCACGGCCCACACGGGTTGGCGCACGCGGTTGTGGCGCCGACGGCAGATCCGGCTGGCCGGGTTGCTGCACGCGGAGCACGTGACCATCGCTCCCGCGGGGCACCTCGTCATGGTCGAGCAGCCGCGTCGCATCGCGGAGCTCATCCGCTCGATCGGCGGTATGGCGTCGGGCTAACACGGGTCATTCGTATCGCCGGCCGCGAGCGTGCACATGACGCGGCCGCGCGCGGCGTGTCGCTGTACTTCCGTGCACGTTCGCGGGACGCGATTTGTCACGTCGCGGTGGCGGGGACCCGGATCGCCACGGGTCAACCCGCGACACGTAAACGTCGGCGACGACACGCCGGGTGACGGCGCCGACGTTTAAGACTCGCGATCGCCACGGCCGAGGAACGCGCTCAGCACCTCGTCGACGCGCCCGCGCCACGACGCGCACACCCAGTCCTTGACGGGAATTATCACCAACAGATCCGACGAGCGACGGTCCTTGGTGACCACGCTGTCACGCTAGTACGCATGACGCTGCTGTGGGACCAGCACACGTGCCTGCCGCTACAGCTCGACGCCGATGTCCAACCGCTGACCCGCTATCGACGAGCAGGCGGCGCATTCGTTTCGGTCAACGCCGGGTATTCGCCGCACAGCTACGACGACAGCACGAAGCTGCTCAAGCACTATCGCGCCGCCGTCGAAGCCCATCCCGATCTGGAACTCGCCGCCGGCGTCGACGACGTCGCGACGATCACCGGCGCCGGCCGCATCGCGGTGGTGTTCGACCTCGAGGACTCCCGTCCCCTCGACGACAACCTCGACAACCTGGCGACCCTGGCCGATCTGGGCGTGCGTACCCTGCTGCCCAGCTACAACCACGCCAACCGCGCGGGCAGCGGCTGCCTGGACACCGACGACACCGGCCTGACCGCGTGGGGCCGGTCGATCGTGGCCGCGATGAACGACGTCGGCGTCGTCCCCGACGGATCGCACTGCAGCGCCCGCACCGGACTCGACATGTGCGAAACCTCCACCGGTCCAGTCATTTACAGCCACTCGTGCATGCGCGCGGTGTGGGATCACCCGCGCAACATCACCGACGACCAGGCCCGGGCCTGCGCGGCCACCGGCGGCGTCGTTGGCATCACCGGCGTGGGCATCTTCCTCGGACCCAACACGCCCACGCTCGAGGCGATGACCCGGCACCTGGAATACGCCGTGGAACTCGTCGGCATCGATCACGTCGGCGTCAGCTCGGACTTCTCTTTCGACTACGTCGACTTCGTCGACGAACTCACCCGCAACCCGCACCTGTTCGACGACAGCTACACCCGGTGGGGGCCGATCCAGTGGATGCCGCCGGAGACGCTGCTGACGCTTGGCGACCGCCTCAGCCGGCGGGGTTGGGCGGACGGCGATATCGCCGCGGTCGTCGGCGGCAACTTTTATCGCGTCGCACGGCGCGCGTGGCGACGCTGAGCGGAGGCGCGCCGGGGTGGGCAACCAAACGGGGCGCGTCGAGTGTGGGGTTTATGCACGGCGTGCATAAAGCCCACGCTCGGCGAGCGCCCGAGCGGCCTACTGCCCCTCTCGCTGCTTTCTGAGGATGTCGAGCAGCCGAAAGACGGCCACCCCGAGCATCGCCTGCACCTCGGGGCGTTGCTCGGGTGGCAGATCGCGGGTCTCCCGATCTACCACGGTGACCTGCTGCTGAAGGCCCGCAAGCCGCTGGTTTCGCTCCGCCGGGGTCAGCGCGCCCCATTGGTCGTCCAGTTCGGAAATCTGCCGGAGCAGCTCTTGCACGTCGGCTCTGGGGTCGGCCTGCAGCTTCGGGATGGGCGCCAGCGCGACCTGCACGGTCGGCTCGGCCTGGGCGGGGCAGGCCGTGACCGGCGTGCTCGCAACCAGACAAGCCATCGCCGTCGCCGTGATCTTCATGGCGGTCTCCTTTGCCTAAGCGGACAACCACTTAAGCTGCCGCCCAGCGCTTGGCAGAAGCTCGCGAAATTCCTGCGAAATTCTTGCGGCGCGGCGGCAAATATGAATATTGACGATTACGCAAACCCACCGACCTCGCAGGCGTAGCGTTCCCCTCCTTCCGTGGTCCTGCCGATTGGGGGTAGCACTCGATGGCGTCCTTTCTGATCGCAGTCCCCGAAGCACTGGCCGCAGCATCGGCCGACTTCACCGGCATCGGTGACGCCCTGCGGCAGGCCAATGGGGCGGCCGCGGGCGCCACGACCGGCCTGGCGGCCGCGGCCGGCGACGAGGTGTCGGCGGCGATAGCGACGCTCTTCGGCCGCTATGCCAGCGAATACCAGGCGGTCGGCGCACGCACGGCGGCGTTTCACGACCAGTTCGTCGCGGCGTTGCGCGGCAGCCTGGGTGCCTACGCGGCCGCCGAGGCCGCCAATGCCACACCGCTGCAGGGCCTCGATGACATCGCGATATTCACGCCCATCAAGACCCTCACGGGCCGCGCGCTCATCGGCGACGGGGCCAGCGCGGCGATGGGCAGCGGGAAAGACGGCGGCGACGGCGGGTGGCTGTTGGGCAACGGCGGCAACGGCGGCTCCGGCGCGGCGGGCCAGGACGGCGGCAAGGGCGGCGCGGCGGGCTTGTTCGGCCGGGGCGGCGCCGGCGGCAAGGGCGGGGACGCGTCAGGGGCCGCCGCGACCGGGGGCAACGGCGGTAGTGGCGGCGCGGGCGGCCTTTTGGGCGGACAAGGCGGCCACGGCGGTCAAGGTGGCACCGGCGGGGACGCCTCGGCGGCCGGCGTCCCCGGCGGCAGCGGCGGCAATGGTGGCAACGGCGGGACCGGTGGGGCGTCCAACGCGCTGATCGGCGGCAAGGCCGGCGATGGCGGCGCCGGCGGGCTCGGCGGCGACGGCAACACCGGTGGCACGGGTGCCGCGGGTGGTCAGGGCGGGACCGGGGGCAACGGTGGGGCCGGCGGGGCCGCCCGCGGATTGCTGGGCACCAGCGGCGCCGGCGGCGTGGGCGGCAGCGGCGGCCACGGCGGCGACGGCGGATACGGCGGCAATTTCCTGATCCATGACGGCGGGACCGGCGGCCACGGCGGTAACGGCGGCAACGCGGGTGCTGGCGGGGCCGGTGGCGCCGCGGGTCTGCTCGGGACGGCCGGCGCCACGGGCCACTCCGGCGACGGCGGCAACGGCGGCACCGGCGGCACCGGCGGGGCGGGCGACTTCAACGGCAGCAGCGGCGGCAACGGCTGGAAGGGCGGCACCGGCGGCGACGGCGGCCAGGGCGGCACGGCGGGAGCCGGCGGGGCCGTCGGCGACGGCGGCAACGGCGGCAAGGGCGGCAACGGCGGCGACGGCGCCAGCGCCGACGACTCCCCCACCGGCCAAAGCGGAGTCAAAGGCGGCGACGGCGGTGACGGCGGCAAGGGCGGCAACGGCGGCAATGCCGGCGGCGCCGGCGGCGTCAACGGCAGCGGCGGCAACGGCGGCGACGGCGGCAAACCCGGCGACGGCGGCAACGCAGGCGACGGCAGCGCGAGCGACGGCGGTCGCGGCGGCGACGGCGGAAAGGGCGGCGGCGGCGGAGCCGGCGGAAGCGCGGGCGCGGTCGGCACCGGCGGAACCGGGGGCGACGGCGGCGCCGGCGCCCACGGCGGCGACGCGGGCAACGGCGGTAAGGGCGATACCGGCCTCGACGACACCACGGGCTTCAAGGGCGGCGACGGCGGCACCGGAGGCAACGGCGGGGCCGGCGGCGCCAGCGGCGGGAGCGGCGGAACCGTCGGCAACGGCGGCGATGCCGGCAACGGCGGCGACGGGGGCACCGGCGGCACCGGCGGTAAGGACACCAGCCACGGAGCGGTCACGGCCCCCGCCGGTGGCGACGGGGGCGCCGGCGGCGACGCCGGCACTGTCGGCGCCGGCACTATCGCGGGCAAGGGCGGCGAGGGCGGCACCGGCGGCGCGGGCGGCACCGGCGCCGACGGAAACACCGTCATCCAGAGCGGCCTGGCCGGCGACACCGGCGGCGCGGGCGGTCACGGCGGCAAGGGCGGCGACGCCACCGGCGTCGACAGCGTCGGCGGCGACGGCGGCGCGGGCGGCCACGGCGGAATGGGCAGCGACGGCGGGTCCGACGTCGCGGTCAGCGGGATCGGCGGCGCCAACGCCCCGTCCGGCGGCGGCGGCGGTACCGGCGGCAACGGCGGCCACGCCGGCACCGGAGCGACGTCGGGCAGTGGCGGCGCCGGCGGTACCGGAGGCGACGGCGGCAAGGGCGCCGATGGCGCGACCAATCCCACCATCAGCACCAACGCGGACCACGGCGGCAAGGGCGGTGACGGTGGCGCCGGCGGCATCGGCGGCGACGCCGGGCCGGGCGGCACCAACGGCGCCAGCGGCGGCGGCGGCAAGGGCGGCGACGGCGGCGCCGGCGGCATTGCCCCCGTCGGTTCGGGCGGCGACGGCGGCGCGGGCGGCAACGGCGGTGGGGCCGGGGTCGCGGGCACCGGCGGCGCCGCCAGCCCCGTCGGTGGCGCCGGTGGCGCCGGCGGTGAGGGCGGCGACGGCGGCAAGTCGGGCAGCCAGTTGACATTGCTAGGTGACGCCGGCGTCACCGGTGGCGCCGGCGGCCGCGGCGGCGACGGCGGGGCGGGCGGCACCGGCGACCTCGCCGAGACCGGCGGCGCGGGTGGCAACGGCGGCGTCGGCGGCATGGGTGCTAGCCCCAACGGCTCGTTGATGTCGCTGGCGCTCAAGGGCGGTTCCGGCGGCAACGGCGGAGCCGGCGGCAGCGGCGGGGCCAGCACTGGCGGCCTGGAATCGAACACCGCCGGCGCCGGTGGCGTGGGCGGGGCCGGCGGCGTCGGCGGGGCCGGGTCGTCCCCCGGCGCCCTGCTCAGTCTGCTGTCCGGCGTCGGCGGCACCGGCGGAACGGGCGGCGCCGGCGGAACGGGTGGCCTGGCCCAGAACGGCACCCAGGTCACCGGCGGCGACGGCGGCGAGGGCGGCGTCGGGGGCATGGGCGGGGTCGGCGGCAATGCGAGCACCTCGATTCTGGGCATCGGTGGCGCAGCGCAAGGCGGAACGGGCGGGGGCGGCGGCCACGGCGGCGGCGGCGGCAACGCTCCTGGTGGCACCGGCGGTACCGGCGGCGACGGCGGCGACGGCGGCCAGGGCGGTTCGGGGGGCAAGAACCGTCTCGGTGGCCTCGGCCGCACCGGCGGCACCGGCGGTGACGGCCAGGACGGCGGCGGGCCCGACGCGGTGACCGGCGACGGCGGCGACGGCGGCGTCGGTGGTGGCGGCGGCAACGGCGGCAGCGGGGCTACGTAGTCGCTATCGAACACGGCCGCCACCAGCGGAGACGGCGGCACCGGGGAGACGGTCAGGTCGGCCAACCGGCGGCGGCACCGAGAGCGACGTGAACGACCAACCCGCCACCCCCGGGGCCGCTAAATGCCTTACCCGCGTGGCGCTTTCACCCGCACGCGAGTCCGCACCCGGTCGGGAGCCCTGACAACGGCCGCCCACGCCGGTATCCTGACCACCCCGGTGTGACGGATTCGAAAGGTGCCCAATCGGTTTCGTCGCCACTGCCCGGGGAAACCAATGCGTTTACGCAGTTCGGTTTGTCAATTCTGGTACGCGCAACCAATTCGCCCAGACATGTTTGTCACCGGTCGCGGATGGTAATGCACCTCAAGAGGTTGGCGCGTCAGCCGGCTGCCGCGTTAGCCTAGGTCCCGTCGGTTCAGCCCGAGAGCCGACGGGACCGCCATCACATTCGATTTTCCGACGCACCATCCGATCTGTTGTACCGTGCCGCTATGGACGGTGTGTGGATCCTCGGCGGTTACCAGAGCGACTTCGCGCGCAACCTGACCAAGGAAAACCGCGACTTCGCGGCCCTGACCGCGGAGGTCGTGGAGGCCACGCTCAGCGCCGCCGAGGCGCCGGCCGCCGACATCGGGGTCATCCACGTCGGGAACGCCTTCGGCGAGATGTTTGCCGGCCAGGGTCACCTCGGGGCCATGCCGGCCACCGTGTGCGACGAACTTTGGGACACCCCGGCCGCTCGGCACGAAGCGGCCTGCGCTTCCGGGAGCATCGCGACCCTGGCCGCGATCGCGGATTTGCGTTCGGGCGCCTACGACAGCGCGCTGGTCGTCGGGATCGAGCTGGAGAAGACGGTGCCCGGCGACACCGGCGCGCAGTACCTGGGTGCCGCCGCGTGGACCGGACACGAAGGAGGCGACGCGCGCTACCTGTGGCCGTCGATGTTCGCTGCGGTCGCCGACGAGTACGACCGGCGCTACGGCCTGGACGACACCCACCTGCGCGCGATCGCGGCGCTCAACTTCGCCAACGCGCGCCGCAACCCCAACGCCCAGACCCGCGGCTGGACCGTCCCCGACCCAATCACCGACGACGACGCCACCAACCCCGTCACCGAGGGCCGGCTGCGGCGGTTCGACTGCAGCCAGATGACCGACGGCGGGGCGGGATTGGTTCTGGTCAACGACGCATACCTGCGCGACCACCCCGACGCCCGCCCGATCGGGCGCATCGACGGCTGGGGTCACCGCACCGTCGGGCTGGGCCTGCGGCAGAAGCTGGACCGCAACATCGATGACCCGTACGTGATGCCGCACGTGCGCTCCGCGGTGCTCGACGCCCTGCGCCGCGCGCGGGTGACCCTCGACGACGTCGACGGGTTCGAGGTGCACGACTGCTTCACGCCCAGCGAGTACCTGGCCATCGACCACATCGGTCTGACCGGCCCGGGCGAATCCTGGAAGGCCATCGAGAATGGCGAGATCGAGCTCGGCGGCCGGCTGCCGATCAACCCCAGCGGCGGGCTGATCGGCGGCGGGCATCCCGTCGGCGCCTCCGGTGTGCGGATGCTGCTGGACGCGGCCAAGCAGGTCAGCGGCGCGGCCGGCGATTACCAGGTTCAGAACGCGAAGACGTTCGGCACCTTGAATTTCGGCGGCAGCACCGCCACCACTGTCAGTTTTGTAGTGAAGGCACATGAGCATGGATGTTGAGCTCGTCGGAAAGTACCTGTCGACCCTGCCAGAGGACGACGACCACCCCTACCGCACCGGTCCGTGGCGCCCCCAGACCAGCGAGTGGGACGCCGACAACCTGACCGCCGTCGACGGCGAGATCCCGCGCGACCTGGACGGCATCTACCTGCGCAACACCGAGAACCCGTTGCATCCGGCGTTCAACCTGTACCACCCGTTCGACGGCGACGGCATGCTGCACGTCGTCGGCTTCCGGGACGGAAAGGCCTTCTACCGCAACCGCTTTATCCAAACCGAGGGCTTCGCGGCGGAGAACGAGGCGGGCGGGCCGCTGTGGCCGGGCCTGGCCGAGCCGGTGCAGATCGCGAAGCGCGGAAAGGGTTGGGGCGCCAGGACCCTGATGAAGGATGCGTCGAGCACCGACGTCATCGTGCACCGCGGCATCGCGCTCACCAGCTTCTACCAGTGCGGCGATCTGTATCGCGTCGACCCGTACTCCGCCACCACGCTGGGCAAGGAGAGCTGGAACGGTGGCTTCCCGGGCGAGTGGGGAGTTTCGGCACATCCCAAGGTGGACAACAAGACCGGCGAGCTGTTGTTCTTCAACTACAGCAAGCAGGACCCGTACATGCACTACGGCGTGGTGGATCAGAACAACGAACTCGTCCACTACGTCGACATCCCACTGCCTGGGCCGCGGCTGCCGCACGACATGGCGTTCACCGAAAACTACGCGATACTCAACGATTTCCCGCTGTTCTGGGACCCGCGACTGCTGGAACGCAACGTGCATCTGCCGCGCTTCTACCCCGACATCCCGTCGCGGTTCGCGGTGCTCCCCCGCCGCGGTGGGACGGCCGACATCCGCTGGTTCGAGGCGGACCCGACGTTCGTGCTGCACTTCGTCAACGCCTACGAGGACGGCGACGAGATCGTGCTCGACGGCTTCTTCGAGGGCGATCCACAGCCGCTCGACAGCGACCGGTCGTCCGGCATCGGAGCCAAGTGGGACAAGGTCTTTCGCTTCCTGGCGCTGGACCGCCTGCAGACCCGGCTGCACCGCTGGCGCCTGAACTTGGTAACGGGCGCGGTCACGGAGGAGCAGTTGTCGGAGGACATCACCGAATTCGGCACGATGAACGCCGACTATGCGTCCGGCCCCTACCGCTACGCCTACGCCGCGACCGGCAAACCCGGCTGGTTCCTGTTCGACGGGCTCGCGAAACACGATCTGCTCACCGGAAACTGCGAGCGCCACTCGTTCGGCGACGGCGTATACGGCAGCGAGGCGCAGATGGCGCCGAGGTTGGGCAGCGCCGCCGAGGACGACGGCTATCTGATCACGCTCACCACCGACATGACCGCCGACGCGTCGTACTGCCTGGTCTTCGATGCGGCCCGGGTCGCCGACGGCCCGGTGTGCAAACTGCAGCTGCCGGAACGCATCTCCAGCGGCACGCATTCGGCGTGGGTCGCCGGCTCAGAATTGCGGCGCTGGAACTGACATGTCCCGCCGCAAGACGCATTGGCCCAGAGAACTGGCGGCGATCGGATCCATCCGGTTCGCCCGCCGCACGTCTAACTTCGAAGCGACGGTGCGGTTTTACCGCGAGTTGGTCGGCCTGCCGCTGTTCGAGACTTTCGAGGGCAGCTACGGCAGCAACGGCGCCATCTTCGGCCTGCCGAGCTTCAACCTGACGATGGAGATTGTGGAGGCGCCCGACGAGGTCGCGGTGGACCCCCACGAGCAGCTGTGCCTTTACTTCCCGGACACCGAGGCGCAACAGCTCGCGGTCGCGCGCCTGCAGGCCGCCGGGGTCCAGCCCGTCGGGCAGCACCCGTACTGGGAAGCGACCGGCGCGGTCACCTACCGCGATCCCGACGGCCGCGAAGTCGTGTTCGCGCCCTTCGTGTTCGGGGTCAACGAGCCCGACGAGAGCGCCGTCTCGGGCAAGCACGAGTTCCCGTCGGGCTGAGGCGGTCAGGTCGGCCGCGCGGTCAGGGCCGCGATCACCGACCACACCGAACACGCCACCGCGAAGACCGCGGCGACCGCGCCGACATAGAGCCCGTATTGCGGCGACACCTGCGGGCTGACGTTGACCCGGTAGTAGGACACCGTGAGCAGCACGATGAGCAGCGAAATGAGCAGCGCGGCAGCCGAAGCGAGCCGCGCCGACAGGTTGCGGCCGACCATCGCGCCGGCCACCAACAACGTGGAGGCCAGCAGCACGATGAGCTGGCCGGCGTTGAACCCCGACGGAAGTTTGATGTTGCCGTGGCTGCCGCCGATGGCGCTGGCCCAGCCGCCGCCGCCCTCCGACGTCGTGAGCCACGGCAGCCAGGCGCTGACCGCGACGACCAGGCCGAACAACGCCACCAGCCAACCGGGGCGCAGGCGGCGGGTCATGGTTGCGACCCTAGCTCAGGTCCGCAGCGACGACAGATTGAACGCCGCGCCCGTCGGATCGGCCGCCGCCGCCAGCCGCCCGTACGGGGTGTCCTCGGCCGGCCGCAACACCGCGCCGCCGTTGTCGGTGATCGCCCGCAGTGTCTTGTCGACGTCGTCGGCGCCGAAGAAGGTCGTCCACGTTGACGGCACCCCGTCCGGCAGGAAGCCCGCGCCGTCCATCACGCCGAGTAGCTGCTGGTCACCAAACCACGCTGTGGTGTAGCGGAATTCGTCGGCGTCGGAGACGGCCTCGGTGCGCCACCCGAACAGCGCACGGTAGAAGTCGACGGCACGGCTGTGGTCGCGGGTGGTCAGCTGGTGCCACACGGGGGCACCGGCCTCGCCGACCAACTCGAAGCCCCGGTGCTCCAGCGGCTGCCACAGGCCGAACACCGCGCCCGACGGGTCGCTGGCCGTGGCCATGAATCCCTTCGCGGGAACCTCCATCACCCCCATGCACGCCGTGCCACCGGCCGGCGGCACGGCGGCCACGGTCGCGTCGATGTCGGCGACGTGGAAGTAGGTGCTCCAGCCGTCGGGTGCGGCGAACTCGGGGTTGTTGGCCATCAGCCCGGCGACGGGGTGGCCGTCCTTGGCGGCGTTGACGTATCCGCCGTAGTCGGGTCCCGCGCTCTCGAAGGTCCAGCCGAACACCGTGCCGTAGAAGTCCTGGGCGCGCTCGATGTCCGACGACAGCAGATCGATCCAGCAGGGAGCGCCTAGCGGCGCGCCGTCTTGGGTGGGCACGATGACCTCCTACGTGGTGTCGGCAGTTTCACGCATATGGACCGTCGCCACGGCGGAAAGTCATCGCGCCGCGCCGCGACACTGAAACCACGCACACGACACGCCGGGAAGCGTCGCAGCAGTTTAAGTCTCGGCGACTGCGACGCGGTCAGTGACCGAGACTGCGGTGGCCGTTCATGCCCGGATCGGGCCGGGTGAACACCCTGACGAAATTCTCCAGCGATTGGCGGATGTCGCTGCGCAGCGCCGCGGCCACGATCATGCCGATCGGCCCAAACAGCGCCGGGCCGCCGAGGTGCACGTTGAAGCTGACGACCGAGCCGACGTCCTTCGGAGTGACCTTGGCGAGCAGCTTGACCTTGACGCCGCCCACACCGTCGCCGTTGAGCGTCATCGCCTCCGGCGGCTTGTAGTGCACGATCTTCCATTTCACCCGGTTGGCCATGCCCTTGACCTCGACGTAGGACTCGATGACCGTGCCCTTCTCCAGTACCTCGGGCAGCTCGCCGCGCCAGACGCGGTGGATGGTCAGCCAGTCCTTGAACCGGGACAGGTCCGAGGCGTGCTTCCACGCCTGCTCGGGCGGCAGCGGAACGTCGATGGATCCAGAGAGTTTGGCCATGCGCTCAGCCGGGCTGGTCGCCCTGGTCGACGCGCTTCTTGGCCTCGTCCTGCACCTTGTGGATGGTGTCGGTGTACTTGCCCTGCGTCTTGTCGTCCACGAACTCGCCGGCCTTGTCGATCGCCGTGCCGACCTTGTCGGCGTTCTGCGACAACAGGTCCTTCGCCTTGTCCAGGAATCCCATGCTGTGTCCTTCCCCGAGCCTGCCGCTGGTCAAACCCTACCTGCGCCACAGCTGCGGCTTGACGCCGAGCACCCGCGCCCGGATCCACCAGATCGCCTCGATCGCCGCGGCGCCCGCCAGGCCGATGCCCAGCGCGATCGACATCACCCACAGGTTGGAGGTGTCCAGCATGAACTTCCGCTGCGCCCAGGGCACGCTGAAGATCGCCACGTAGGCCAGCCCGGAGCCGACGACCAGCGCCAGCCGCCACCACTGGTAGGGCCGCGCCACGATGGCGAGCACCCACAGCGCGGTGACCAGCAGCGTGATCAGCGCCCCGGTGGAGGCCTGGTCCTGTTCCACCGTCGAGGCATTGCGGCCGTTGTAGGCCACCAGGTAGGTGCAGAACGTCGCGACCCCGACGACGAGCCCGCACGGCAGCGCCGAGGTCAGTACCCGTCGCACGAAGCCCGGATAGGCGCGCTCGTTATTGGGTGCCAGGGACAGGATGAACGCCGGGATTCCGATGGTGAACCAGGACGCGATGGTGACGTGGATCGGCTGGAACGGATACAGCAGCGGGTCGGCGTGCAGCGGCTTGGCGAACAGACACTCGATGCCGACCAGCAGCGCCAGCAGCGCCGCGTAGACCGTCTTGGTCAGGAACAGGTTGGCGACCCGCTCGATGTTTCCGATCACCCGCCGACCCTCGCCGACGACGTAGGGCAGCGTGGCAAACCTGTTGTCCAGCAACACGATCTGCGCCACGGCCCGCGACGCCGGGCTGCCCGCCCCCATCGCGACGCCGATGTCGGCGTCCTTGAGTGCCAGCACGTCGTTCACGCCGTCGCCGGTCATCGCCACGGTGTGTCCGCGCGATTGCAGGGCATGCACGATGGCGCGCTTCTGATCCGGCCGCACCCGGCCGAACGTGGTGTGGGACTCCAGCGCGTCGGCCAGGCCGTCCTGGTCGGCGGGGAGCCGACGTGCGTCCATCGCCTCCCCGCGCAGCCCCAGTTTGCCGGCCACCGCGCCGACGGAAACCGCGTTGTCGCCCGAGATCACCTTGACCGAGACATCCTGGGCGGCAAAGTATTCCATGGTCTCGCGGGCATCGGGCCGGATCTTCTGTTCGAGCACCACCAACGCCACCGGGGTGACGGCACCGGGCGCATCGGCGTCGTCGACCGCGCGGTCGCTCGCGCCCAGCAGCAGCACCCGCAGCCCCTGCGCCCCGATCCGCTCGGCCTGTTCGGCGGCCGCCGACTCCGGGTCCAGCAGCACGTCGGGAGCGCCGATCACCCAGTTGCCGTGGTCGCGGTAGGACACCCCGCTCCACTTGGTGGCCGACTTGAACGGCGCGGTCGCGGTGGTCGTCCAGCCAGGCGGTTGGTCGTAGGTCTCGGCGATCGCCCGCATGCTGGCGTTGGGGCGGGCATCCGCGGCCGCCAGTGCGGCCAGCGCTTGTGCGGGCGAGTTGCTCTGGGCGCCAAGGTCTTCAGCCACCTCGACGACGTCAGAGACCCGCATGCCGCTCTCGGTCAGGGTGCCCGTCTTGTCGGCGCATACCGTGTCGACCCGCGCCAGCCCCTCGATCGCGGGCAGCTCTTGCACCAGGCAGTTGCGCCGGCCGAGCCGCACCACGCCCACCGCGAACGCGATCGACGTCATCAGCACCAGGCCTTCGGGCACCATCGGCACCAGGGCACCCACCATGGCCAGCACCGACGCCCGCCACCCCGCGTTGGTGGTGAACAACTGCGTGTAAATGGTCAGCAGGCCGGCCGGTACCAACAGGTAGGTGACGAACTGCAGAATTCGGTTGATGCCGTTGCGCAGTTCAGATTTCACCAGGGTGAACCTGCTGGCCTCCTCGGCCAGCTTGGCCGCGTAGGCGTTGCGGCCCACCCTGGTGGCGCGATAGCAGCCCGTCCCGGCGACCACGAAACTGCCGGACATCACGACGTCGCCGGCGTCCTTCGCGATCGGGTCCGCCTCACCGGTCAGCAGCGACTCGTCGACCTCGAGGTTGTCCTCCTCGAGGATCTCGCCGTCGACGACGATCTGATCCCCCGCGCCGAGCTCGATCACGTCGTCGAGCACCACTTCACCGGGCGGCAGCGCCTGCGTTCCGGATTGCCTGCGCACCAACGGTTTCGCCTGCCCCACGATGGCCAGCTTGTCCAGCGTCTGCTTGGCCCGGATCTCCTGCACCATGCCGATGACGCTGTTGGCGACGATCAGCAGGCCGAACAGCCCGTTGATCAGCGAACCCGTCACCAGCACGATGGCCAGCAGCACGCCCAGGATCGCGTTGATGCGGGTAAACACGTTGGCCCGCACGATCTGTGGCACGCTGCGGGTGGCGCGGCCGGGCACGTCGTTGCTGTGGCCTTCGGCGACCCGCCGGGCCACCTCGGCGTCGGACAGGCCTGTCGGGCTCATCGGGTGAACGTACCCAGCTTGTCGGAGTCGTAATATTCGAGGTTGAGCGTGTTGCCGCTGAAGCTGGCCTTGGATATCGTTCCGGCCGGGGCGTTTTCATTCGTCACGGCGAACGTGAAGGTGTCGCCGTCCCAGTGCGTCAGTGGGAAGGCCTGGTTCTTCGGCCCGAGTTCCAGCCGCAGCGCACCGTCGCGTTCGGTCACGACGGCCGGTCCCCAGTAGTTGCTGGCATACATGCCGACGTAGTCACCCAGCGGCCGCGCCGGCGCGGGGTTGGCCGGGGCCTGCTTGCCCACCAGCGAGCCTTCCGGATTGTTGATGCCGCCGATCGCCTGCCTGTACAGCGCCGCCCAGTCCTCGCGAATCGAGCCGTACTGCACCAGATCCATGAACTGCGCGGTCAGCGTCTCGGGCACGCCGTAGGGCGCGGAGTTGGTCAGCGCCACGATCGCGACGTCCGCGGCGGGCATCACCACGAAGTTCGTCGACTCCCCCAATGTGAAGGCACCGGAATGGCTGTACGTCGTGCGGCCCGACGAGTTCACCGAGACCGCGAACCCGTGGCCGTAGAACCCCGCCCGCGCCTTCGGCGTCGCCGAGGCCGTCGCGACGACCTGTGGGGTGACGGCGGGCAGCAACGCCTCGGGCGCCGCGATCCGCTGGCCGTTGTAGGTTCCGTTGCCCAGCAGCATCGTCAGCCACCGGGCCATGTCGTTGACCGACGAGCTGACTCCCGCGGCCGGCGACTGGGGATCGGGGTCGCGCTGGAAGCGCGGCTCCCACTTGTCGCCGACCTTCACATGATTGACGGCGTGGTTGGGCCGGGCCATGAAGTCGGCGAACCGCGAGCTCGTCGACGCCATGCCCAGCGGCCGGTAGAGCACCTCCTCGGACAGGTCCTCCCACGGCTTGCCCGCCGCGGCGGCCACCGCCTCGGCGGCGGCGGTCAGCCCGAAGTTGGTGTAGGCGTAGCTGTTCCGGAACGGCGCCAGGGGCAGGTAGCGCATCCGCTCCAGCGATTGACGACGGTCGTAGTCGATGTCCTCCAGCCGGTCGGCGGCGTGGTCGGGCAACCCCGAGCGGTGCGAATACAGGTCGGCGACGGTCACGTGGCTGGTGACGTAGGGATCGCTGAGCGCGAACCACGGCAGCTTGGATGCCACCGGCATGTCCCAGGTGACTACCTTGTCAGTCACCTCGTGCGCCACCACCGTCGCGCCGACCGACTTGGAGATCGACGCCAGCTGGAACACGGTGTCGGCGTCGACCTTGTTGTCCGGCGCATCACCCTTGCGGACATCCTTGACGCCAAAACCCTTGGCGTATTTGACTTTTCCCTCGTGGACGATCGCCACGGCCAGACCCGGGATGCCGGTGCTTTTCAACAGGTCGGCGACCAGCCCGTCGACCTTCGTGATCGCGGTGTCGATCCGGCCCGCGGGCACTTCCAGGCCCGACACCTCGCTGGGCGGTCCCGTGAGCGACGGGGACGGCAGGGTGGAATACGGGTGCCCGGCCGCGCAGCCCGTCAATACCAGCAGAGCCGTGACGACGGCGGCCGCACGTTTGGTCATGGCCGCACTTTACGGCGGGCCGTTAGAGCCGCCACCACGGGTTGAAGCGCAGCGGCGCGGTGGGATCGATCCGCTGACCCGGCGTCGGCACCGCGACCTGGACCCCGTCGGGCTCCGCCGCCTTGAGCACCCGCTCCACCGGCTCCGCCCACGGGTGCGGCGCCAGCCGGAAGGTGCCCCAATGGATCGGCACCAGCAGCCCGGAGCCCGAGTCCGTCACATCCAGGTGCGCCCGGACCGCCTCCTCGGGGTTCATGTGGATGTCTGGCCATGCCGTGTTGTACGCGCCGATCGGCAGCAGCGTCAGGTCGAACGGCCCGTGGTCGGTGCCGATGTGCGCGAAGCTCTTCGTGTATCCCGTGTCGCCGCCGAAGTACGCGCGGTGCGCCGGCCCGATGAAGGCCCACGACGCCCACAGCGTGTTGTTGCGCGTAAACCCGCGCCCCGAGAAGTGCCGCGCAGGCATGCAGACCACGGTCAGCTCGTCGACCTGGCCGCTCTGGTTCCAGTCCAGCTCGACGATGCGGTGCTCCGGGATTCCCCACGCGCGCAGATGGGCGCCGACACCGAGCGGCACGAAGAACGGCGCCCGCTGCATGCGGGCCAGCGCGATCACCGTGTCGATGTCGAGGTGGTCGTAGTGGTCGTGGCTGATCACCACCGCGTCGACGGCCGGCAGGCCTTCCAGCTGCACCGGCGGCGGGTGCAGACGCTGCGGCCCGACGATGTCCGACGGCGAGCACCGGTCGCTCCACACCGGGTCCGTGAGCACCCGATATCCGTCGATCTCCACCAGCGCCGTCGAATGGCCGAACCACGTGACGGCCAGCGGGCTGGCTTCACCCTGGTAGATCTGCGGCGAGGCCAGCGGAATCGGCGCTGTGGGCCGGGTGGCGCTGCGCGGGCCCAGCAGGTCCCACGCGATTTGGCGCAACTGCTCGCGGTCCATCTTGAAAGCCGCCGCCGGGTCGAGGTTCTCGAATACCCCGTCGCTGTAATGCGGCGAACCCTCACATGCCGCGCGGATTTCCGCGGGGTGTGCGCCCCGGGCGGTCTGAGCGCCGTGCAGCGCCCGAAGCAGCCACCCGCCGGCCGCGAACGAGACCGTGCCGGAAACCATCCGCAGCGCGGAGCGCACCATGACGCCTAGGCCCCCTGGAACTTCGGCGGCCGCTTCTCCACCCGGGCGATCTGCGCCTCGATCACGTCCTGGCTGCCCCAGGCCTTGTCGAAGAGCTCTTTGTGCTCCGGCCACGCCTCCTCGATGGAACCGTCGTCGTTGAGCACCCGCTTGGCGTGCTGGATCGCCAGCGGGGCCAGGCCCGCGACCTCGGCGGCCCACGCCTGGGCGTCGGCCAGCGTCCCGATCCGGTTGGCCATGCCGGTCTGCAGCGCCACGTCGGAGGTCAGCTTCTCGGCAGTCAGCAGCATCGCCCGCGCCCGCCCGTGACCGACCAGCGAGGACAGCCGCCGGATGCTCCAGTTGTCGAGGGCCAGGCCGTACTTCGACGTCGGGAACTGGAAGAACGCTTCCGGCGCGACGACCCGCAGGTCGCACTGCATGGCCAGCTGCAGGCCCGCGCCGATCGCCGGCCCGTTGATGGCGCCGATGATGGGGAACGGCGCCGCGTCCATCACCTTGTGCAGCTCGATGAGCCGGTCGGGGTAGTCGGCCGCGAACGCGTCCCCGCTCAGGTCCGCCCCGGCGCAGAACACCGTGCCCTGGCCGGTCAGCACGATGGCCCGGGTCTCGCCGTCGCCGGCCTTCAGGATGGCCTCGCGCAGTTCCTCGACGAGCTGGGAGTTCAGCGCGTTGCGGCGCTCGGGCCGCTGCAGCTCGATCGTCAGCACTGCTTCGGCCTGGGTGATACCGATCATGGGCGCCAGGATATAGAAGGCCTAGGTGACGGTGCGAATCCCGCCGAGCGTGCTGTCCGGGGTGGAAGATCATCGGGTGAGCCATATCACCACCGGCCAGGTGCTCGAAGCGGTGCTGGACACGGGTTCCTTCGTCAGCTGGGACAGCCAACCGCTCGCGCTGCCGGTCGACCGCGCCTATGCGGACGAGCTCGCCGCCGCCCGGGCCGCCACCGGCCTGGACGAGTCGGTGCAGACCGGCGAAGGCCTCGTGTACGGCCGTCGGGTGGCCGTCGTGGTCTGCGAGTTCGGCTTCCTCGGCGGCTCGATCGGGGTCGCAGCCGCCGAGCGCATCACCTCCGCCGTGCAGCGGGCCACCGCCGAGGGGCTGCCGCTGCTGGCGTCACCCGCCTCCGGCGGCACCCGCATGCAGGAGGGCACGGTCGCGTTCCTGCAGATGGTCAAGATCGCCGCGGCCGTCCGCCTGCACAAGCAGGCGCACCTGCCCTACCTGGTCTATCTGCGCAACCCGACCACCGGCGGGGTGTTCGCGTCGTGGGGCTCCCTGGGCCACGTCACCGTCGCCGAGCCGGGCGCGCTGATCGGCTTTCTCGGACCCCGCGTCTACCAGCTGCTCTACGGCGAGCCCTTCCCGGCCGGCGTGCAGACCGCGGAGAACCTGCAGCGGCACGGCGTCGTCGACGCCGTCGTCGCCGTCGACGAACTGCGCGAAACGCTGGACCGCGCGCTGACGGTGATCGCCGACGCCCCCGGCGGCGCGCCCGCCCCGCCGCCGCCCGACCCGGTACCCGACGTTCCCGCCTGGGACTCGGTGGTCGCATCCCGTCGGCCCGATCGGCCCGGCGTCGGGCAGCTGCTCGAGCACGGCGCGACGGACCGGGTGCTGTTGTCCGGCACGGGTTCCGGGGAGGCGGCCACCACCCTGCTGGCGCTGGCACGATTCGCCGGCCAGCCCGCGGTGGTGCTGGGCCAGCAGCGCTCCCCAGGCGACGGCCTGGGCGCGCGGGTGGGCCCGGCCTCCCTGCGCGAGGCCCGCCGCGGCATGGCGCTGGCCGCCGAGCTGCGCCTGCCGCTGGTGCTGGTCATCGACACCGCCGGCCCCGCTTTGTCGGCCGACGCCGAACAGGGCGGCCTGGCCGGCCAGATCGCACAGTGCCTGGCCGAACTCGTCACGCTGGACACCCCGACGGTCTCGGTCCTGCTGGGCCAGGGCAGCGGCGGCCCCGCGCTGGCGATGGTGCCCGCCGACCGGGTGCTGGCCGCGCTGCACGGCTGGCTCGCGCCGCTGCCGCCGGAGGGCGCGTCCGCCATCGTGTTCCGCGATACCCGCCATGCCCCTGAACTGGCCGCGGCCCAGGGCATTCGGTCGGCCGACCTGTTGGAGTCCGGCATCGTCGACACCATCGTCGGCGAACATCCCGACGCCGCCGACGAGCCCGTCGAGTTCTGCCGGCGGCTCTCGCGGGCGATCGCGGCCGAGGTGCATGCGTTGCGCGCCATACCCGGCCCCGAGCGCCTGGCCGCGCGGCTGCAGCGATACCGCCGCATCGGCCTCCCCCGCGCCGGACACGCGCGCGACACTTAAACCACGCACACGACACGCCGATAGCCGTCGCCGTGGGTTAAGTCTCGAGTTATGGAGCCGCGGCCCCGCACCGCAGACGCGCGCGACACTTAAACCACGCACACGACACGCCGACGGCCGTCGCCGTGGGTTAAGTCTCGAGTTATGGAGCCGCGGCGCCGACGAAACCTCGCGGCCCTGCGTCACGTCCAACGACCATGGACGACGTATTCCTCGGCAGCGAAGCACTACGCCAGGGAAAGCTCACGCGCTACCAGCTACGCACCGGATTCCGCACCGTGTTTCCCGATGTGTACCGGCCGGTCGGCACAACCCTGACGCTGAGGAGCAATTCGGAAGCGGCCTGGCTGTGGTCACGCCGACGCGGCGTCCTCGCCGGGCTGGCCGCCGCGGCACTGCATGGCTCGAATTGGGTCGATGACGACGAGCCCGTCGAGCTGATCTGGCGTAATCCGCATGCGCCATCGGGTGTCATCACCCGCGATCAACGAATCGAGGACGATGAGGTCACCCACGTTGCGGGCCTCCCCGTGACCACACCCGCGCGCACGGCGTTCGACCTGGGTCGGTTGCGGGCCCCGGACGAGGCCGTGGCGCGCCTGGACGCCCTCAAACGAGCCAGGACGTTCGCCACCGAGGACGTATTGCTCCTCGCCAGGCGCCACGCCGGTGCCCGCGGCCTGCGCCAGCTGCAAACGGTGCTGCCAAGAGTCGACTCGGGCGCGGAGTCGCCCAAAGAAACGTGGCTGCGGTTGCTACTGATCGACGCAGGCCTGCCGGTGCCTACCACCCAGATTCCGGTGCAGGTGAATTGGCGCCTGATCGGCGTACTGGACATGGGTTGGGAGCAGTACAAGGTGGCCGCGGAGTACGACGGTGATTATCACCGAACCAGTCGGCGCCGGTACGTCCTGGACATGCGTCGGCTGAGAAAGCTGCGAAAGCTCGGCTGGATCATCATTCGGGTGGTCGCCGAAGATCATCCCGACGACGTCGTGCGTGAGGTCCTCGAGGCGCTCCGCAGTCGCGGCTACCGCGACACTTAAACCACGCACACGACACGCCGGGCGGGGTCGCCGTGGGTTAAGTCTCGAGGACGGCCGACCGGTCGCCGACGGCCGTCCGGCCACCGACGGCCGACACCGTGCTGTCCGAGACGACCTGGCCCTGCTCGCCGAGCACCAGCACCCGGTCCGCGCCGTCGACCGCATCCAGCCGGTGCGCGATGACAAGCGCGGTCCGATCCGCCAGCACCGTGGCCAATGCCCGCTGCACGAGCCGCTCGCTGGGCGCGTCCAGCGACGACGTCGCCTCGTCGACGATCAGCACGGCGGCGTCGGACAAGAACGCGCGCGTCAGCGCGATCAACTGCCGCTGGCCCGACGACAGCAGCACGCCGCCGTTGTCGACCTCGGTGTCGTAGCCGTCGGGCAGCGCGTCGATGAACCGGTTAGCGCCGATCGCGGCGGCCGCCCGACGAACCTCCGCCAGGGTTGCCTCCGGACGGCCGATCCGAATGTTGTCGGCGATCGTGCCGTTGAACAGGAAGCACTCCTGGGTGACCATCGCGATCTGGCGGCGCAGCTCGGCCTGCGGGAGGTCGCGCAGGTCGACGCCGTCCAGCGTGATCGATCCCGACGTCGGGTCGTAGAACCGGGCAAGCAGCTTGGCGACGGTGGTCTTACCGGAGCCGGTCTTGCCAACCAGCGCCACCGTCTGACCGGGCGGCACGGCCAGCGACAGCCCGGAAAGCACCGGCCGGCCCGGCACATAGCCGAAATGCACGTCCTTGAACGCGATCTTGAAGGCGGTGCCCTGCGCCATGGATCGGCCTGAGGACATGCGGCGCGGCGCCGGGTCCTCGATCGCGGGCGTTCTGTTCAGCACGGCGGACAGCTTCTCCAGCGCCGTGTGCGCATCCACCAGGCAGTTGAAGAAGTGGGTGATCTCATGCATCGGTTCGAAGAACATCCGCAGGTACAGCAGGAAGGCCGCGAAGGTGCCAATTGTCATGTGCCCGTTGAGCACCTGGCTGCCGCCGTAGAGCAGCACCACGCCGATGGTCACGTTGCCGATCAGCTTGACACCCGGCGCGAAGACGGCCGTCAGCCTGTAGGACTTCTCGTTGATCGCGCGGTACTGGTCGGCGATGTCGTCGAACACCACCTGATTGCGGCGCTCACTTCGGTTGGCCTGCAACACCTTCATGCCGGACATCGCCTCGATGAACTGCGTGATCACCAGCGCGGTGCTTTCCCGCGTCGCGCGGTAGTTCCTGGTCGATTCGACGCGGAACCAGGCGCCCAGCCCCAGCAGCAGCGGGAACACCGCCAGACACATCAGCCCGAGCCGCCAGTCGAGGGCCACCAGCAGGATGGCAACACCCAGCGGTGTCAGCGCCGCGGTGATCAGGCAGTCGAACCCGGCGGCCAGCATGTCCTCGACGGCGTCGACGTCGTTGGTCAGCCGGCTCACCACCCGTCCGCTGGTGTAGCGGTCGTGAAATGCGGTGTCGAGCCGCTGAAAGTGGCGGAACAGCCGGCGCCGCAGATCGAGCATCACCGTCAGGCGAATCCGGCCGGCGCGGTTGAGGAAGAACCACCGGCTGACGCCGTGCACCACCACCGTGGCGCACAGCGCGGCGACGATCAGCAACAGGCCGCGCGCCGGGCCACCGTGCGTGATCGACGGGATTCCGTGGTCGATGCCGCGACGCACCAACAACGGAACCGACAGCCGCGCAGTGTTTTCCACGACTGCGACCAGCAACACCAGGCCGAGGGCACGGCGGTGCGGCCGCAGCAGCGAGTTCCGCAGCGCGCGCGCCTCCCGCGGCCGGGGCAGGGTGTCGTCGATCGCCGGGTCCTGGCCGCCGCCGGCGGTGCGGGTGGCGGCCGCAAGGGGCCGGGTGTCGAGGGTTGTCATCGGGGCTCCGCCATCATCGTTCCGAAATCGATTTCCGCGCAATCGGTATCGGTGGGGGGACCCTCCTCGGCGGTGAGTAGGTGGCGATACCGGGGCACCGTCGCGAACAGCTCGGTGTGGGTGCCGACGTGTGTGATTGTCCCGTTGTCCAGCAGCGCCACCCGGTCGGCGAGCAGCACGGTGGACGGCCGGCGCGCGACCACGATGCGGGTGACCCCACGCAGGGCGCGGCGCAGCGCGGCGGTGACGTCGGCCTCGGTGTGCGCGTCGAGTCCGGAGAGCGTGTCGTCGATCACCAGCAGCTTCGGCGCGGCGACCAGCGCGCGGGCCAGGCAGAGCTGTTGGCGTTGCCCGCCCGACAGCCGCATCCCCTGTTCGCCGATCCGGGTGTCTAACGCGAAGGGCAGGTCGTAGACGAATTGCGCCGACGCGACGTCGATAGCCGCGGCCAGGTCCGCGTCGCTGGCGTTCGGCCGGCCCAACCGCAGGTTCTCGGCCACCGACATCGAAAACACCGTGGGCTCCTCGAACGCCGTGCTCACCGCCTCGCGCAGCGCGGACAGCGACAACTCGCGAATGTCGTGGCCGTCCAGCAGAATCTGGCCCTCCGAGACGTCGTAGGTGCGCGACAGCAGCGCGGTCAGCAGGGACTTGCCCGCGCCCGTGGGCCCGACGAGCGCGATCACCTCGCCGGGTTCGACGCGCAGCGTGACGTGCCGCAGCAGCCAGCGGTGGCCGTGTGCTGGGTCGGGGATGCGGAAGCCGACGTCGCGCAGTTCCAGGCACCCGGCGGCCGCGGGCCGCGCGCGGGGCCCGTCGCTGATCTCGCGTGGCGCGTCGAAGATCTCGGTGATGCGACTGGCCGCCGTCATCGCCTCCTGGGTCATCGACAGCAGGAACCCCAGCGCCGTCACCGGCCAGACCAGCGACAGCGTCATCGTGATGAACGCCGCGAGGGTGCCGATGGTGACGTATCCGTGGCCCGCGGCGTAGGCGCCGAAACCCAGCAGCGCGATCAGCGCCACGTTGGGGATGACCTCGAGCAGCGTCCAGAACCGCGCCGCCACCGACACCTTTCCACGGCAGATGCCGTAGAGCGCGGTGGCCTGGTCGTCGAACCGGTCGAACACGTGGTCCTCGCGGCCGAACGCCGTCACCACGTGCCGTCCCCGCGTGGACTCCTCGACATGCGTTGCGATATGGCCGAATTGGTCCTGCGCGCCACGCGAAAGCCGGGTGAACTTTCGCTCGTAGTGCAGCACGGTGGCCACCACCGGCACGATCGAACCCAGCACCACCAGCCCCAGCGGCCAGTACATCACCATCAGACACGTTGTCACCACGGTGATCTGGAGGATGTTGAGCATCATGAAGATCGCGCCGAAGGACAGGATGACGCGGATGGTGGCCAGGTCGTTCATCACGCGGGACACCAATTGTCCTGACTGCCAGCGGTGATGAAACGACATCGGGAGAATCTGCAGGCGCGCGTGCAGGTCCCGGCGGATGTCGGATTCCACGCCCATCGTCGCGTGCGCGGTGAGCCAGCGGCGGATGAACAACAACACCGCCTCGGACAGGCCGAGCGCCATCGCGGCGCTGCCCAGCACCCACAGCCCGCGCTGGTCGTGGTGACGCACGGGCCCGTCGATGACGGCCCTGGTCATGATCGGAATCCCCACCGTGGCAGCCAGGCTGGCGACCGCGGCCGACGCCATGACGATCCACCGGGTGCGGTAGGGACGCAAATACGGCAGCAGGCGCCTGAGATCCGACGCCGCCCGGCGCCGCTTCGGCACGGCAGCGAGCGCGGGCGCGGATATGACTTCAGCCATCTTCAGCCACGACGAATCCGTTACCCCGATCACTTGATGGGCGCCAATGCAAGGCGGGCACGACCTCCGAATGTCTTGCCCTGCCACCCGATTTCGATGATGGCACGGCGGTGCCTACCGGCAGTCGCAGCTCAGCTTCGATACCGTAACCATTCAGTCTCCCGCGAGCGCCCGCCTCGCAGGCGGGTGTCCTCCCACCGCCATCGGCAACCATCCGGCAAAATGGGCGGCATGGACACTGGTGTCACCTCGCCCCGGGTCTTGGTCGTCGACGACGACTCGGACGTGCTCGCCTCACTGGAACGCGGCCTGCGGCTGTCCGGATTCGAGGTGTCCACCGCGGTCGACGGCGCCGAGGCGTTGCGCAGCGCCACCGAGACCCGGCCCGACGCGATCGTGCTGGACATCAACATGCCCGTGCTGGACGGCGTCAGCGTGGTCACTGCGCTGCGTGCCATGGACAACGACGTCCCCGTCTGCGTGCTGTCGGCTCGCAGCTCGGTCGACGACCGGGTGGCCGGCCTGGAGGCCGGCGCCGACGACTACCTGGTCAAACCGTTCGTGCTGGCCGAACTGGTGGCGCGGGTGAAGGCGCTGCTGCGCCGGCGCGGGGCCACCGCGACGTCGTCGTCGGAAACCATCACGGTGGGCCCGCTGGAGGTGGACATCCCCGGCCGCCGCGCCCGCGTCAACGGCGTCGACGTGGACCTGACCAAACGCGAGTTCGACCTGCTGGCGGTGCTGGCCGAACACAAGACCGCGGTGCTGTCGCGCGCCCAGCTGCTGGAGCTGGTGTGGGGCTACGACTTCGCCGCCGACACCAACGTCGTCGACGTCTTCATCGGCTACCTGCGCCGCAAGCTGGAGGCCAACGGCGGCCCCCGGCTGCTGCACACGGTCCGCGGTGTCGGCTTCGTGTTGCGCATGCAGTAAATGGAACGGGTCATGAGCTTGCTGTCGCGGATCTTCGCCCGCACGCCGTCGCTGCGGACGCGGGTGGTGGTTGCCACCGCTATCGGCGCCGCGATCCCGGTGCTGATCGTCGGGATCGTCGTCTGGGTCGGCATCACCAACGACCGCAAGGAACGCCTGGACCGCCGGCTCGACGAGGCCGCGGGCTTCGCGATCCCCTTCCTGGCGCGCAGCCTCGACGAAATCCCGCGCTCGCCCAACGACCAGGACGCCGTCATCACGGTCCGCCGCGGCACCCTGATCAAGCGCAACTCCGACATCGAGCTGCCCAACCTGCCGGCCGGTTACGCCGACACCCACGTCAACGGGGTGCGCTATCGGGTGCGCACGGTCGATATCCCGGGGCCCGAGCCGACATCGGTGGCCGTCGGCGCGACGTATGACGCCACCATCGCCGAGACCAACAACCTGCATCGCCGGGTGCTGCTGATCTGCGGCTTCGCCATCGTGGCCGCGGCGGTGTTCGCCTGGCTGCTGGCCATCTTCGCGGTGCGCCCGTTCAAGCAGCTGGCGCAGCAGACCCGAAATATCGACGCGAACGACGAGGCGCCGCAGGTCGAAGTGCACGGCGCCAGCGAGGCCGTGGAGATCGCCGAGGCCATGCGGGGCATGCTGCAGCGCATCTGGGACGAGCAGAACCGGACCAAGGAGGCGCTCGCGTCGGCCCGCGACTTCGCCGCCGTGTCCTCCCACGAACTGCGCACCCCGTTGACGGCGATGCGCACCAACCTCGAGGTGCTGGCCACCCTGGACCTGCCCGACGACCAGCGCAAGGAAGTCCTCAACGACGTCATCCGCACCCAGTCGCGGATCGAAGCCACCCTGAGCGCGCTGGAGCGGTTGGCGCAGGGCGAACTGTCCACGTCCGACGACCACGTGCCGGTCGACATCACCGACCTGCTGGACCGGGCCGCGCACGACGCCACCCGCATCTATCCCGACCTCGACGTGTCCCTGGTGCCGTCGCCGACCTGCATCATCGTCGGCATGCCGGCCGGGCTGCGGCTGACCGTCGACAACGCGATCGCCAACGCCGTCAAGCACGGCGGTGCCACCGAGGTCCAGCTGTCCGCGGTCAGCTCCCGGGCCGGTGTGGAGATCGCGATCGACGACAACGGCAGCGGGGTGCCCGACTCCGAGCGCGAGGTGGTGTTCGAGCGGTTCTCCCGGGGGTCGACGGCATCGCATTCCGGATCGGGACTCGGGCTGGCGTTGGTGGCCCAGCAGGCCCAGCTGCACGGCGGGACGGCGTCGCTGGAGAACAGTCCCCTGGGCGGCGCGCGCCTGGTGCTGCGCCTGCCGGGCCCCAGCTGAGGTCAGATTTTCGCGGTGATCGCGTTGACGATGTCGACGCCCTGGTTGGCGACGTCCGCTCGGCAGGCGCCGACGTCCACGATGATGTTGCTTCGGGCGGTCATGGCGCGCTGACATCCCCCGCCGGGGGTGTTCTCATGGACTGCGAGCATCGTGACGACGCCGTCCGCTTTGAGCACCGGGCCGAAGGTGGTGTGCCGCAGTGACTGCCCCGGAGACAGGGTCATGGTCACGTTCCGACCCGAGCACGAGGTCCACAGCGACACCTGATCGGCCAGCGCCTTCTGCGCGGCATCCGCGCTTCGAAAACCGATCACCGCCTGGTAGACCGAGTACATCGTGGGCTCGTTGCCGTCGAAAAGGTCTTGCCTGCGCGCCGCGCTCCACCCGGTCTTGGCGTAGGCACCGTGCTGGGCGGGGAACATTGCGCCGACACAGTCCACGTCCTTGCCGAATATGGCGTCGGCTCCGGAATCGTCGGCCAACGTGCCGAGCGTTTGCTGCACCACCATCTTGGGGGCGCCCATGATATCGGCGATCTGCTGGGGAGTGAGGAACAGGCTGGACATCACCGACGCGTCCACCGTCGGCGCAGCATTGGAGGTCGACGTGGCCGACGCCGGTGCCGCGGCCTGCCGCGGTGAGCGCAGCAGAAACGTCCCACCGGCGACGGCCGCCAGCGCCAGTGCAGCCGCCGCCGCGACGGCGATCCAGCGCCCGCGGCGCCGCTTGGGACCGGCCGGCATAGGCCACGCCGGCGCTACCGGCCCTGCCGGCCACGGTGCCGGCGGCCACGGCGCGGGCCCCGGCGGCGCAGGGGGCGCCGTCGGCGGCGGCGCGGAGTCTGACCAGGGGCGCGTCGACCCACTCGCCTGGGGGGCCGGCGGCTCGTAGGAGGCCACCGCCGCCCCGGGAACCGGCCGCAGGACGGCCGTCGTCTCGTCCAGCGCCTGCGCGGCCGCCG
>NZ_JCALCE010000056.1:0-28938 GCF_059812195.1 Mycobacterium sp. NGS68
CGGCGGAGCCGGGCGAAGCGGGTCGCCAGCATCAGGCGTAGGCGACCGCGAGCGCGGCGCCGGCTAGTCCCATCTGTCACTCTGTTCTCCGTCGGCAGGCATGCGCGGGTTTGCCCACCTTCGCGCGACACGGTGTCGCTGATAGGTGGGCAAAAAGCCTTGTGCCGATTTTCTTGTGACGCCTGGGGTTCGAGACCAACGCAGCGCCGCGGCGAGAGGCCCCAAAGTGGGGGCTCCACCAGCGATTTCACGCAAATTTGGGCGCCCTCGCGGGCGCGCGCCGGGCGCGACGGGCCGGGCCACGCCGGGCGCGCCGGGCGCGACGGGCCGGGCCGCGCGACGGGCACGCGACGGGCCGGCCCACGCCGGAACAGATGAAGCCCGTACCCGCCGCGGCCAACCCGTTTATCGAACACGCCCGTCAATCACTCGCGCCCGGCGCGGGTGCCCGCGGGCTGCGCCGGTACGCCGACACCTCCGGCCGTCCCGGCAGCCACAATCGCCAGGGCCGGTCCGCGGCCTGGCTGACTCCCACGCGCGGTCCCGCCACGGCGCCGTGCGCCTCGTTCAGCGTCATGGTCACCGGACTGGCGGGGTCAAATAGGTCGATCCCGTTGTCCTCCATGGTGATTCCCAACGCGGAGCACAAGTTACCCGGCCCTCGGGCCAGCCCGACGGGACGGATCGCCGCGCCGCGCCGGGCCTGAGCCAGCGGCGCGCCGTCCTCGACGACGGCCGCCCGCAGCAGCACGGCGGCTGCGGTGCCGTCGGGTCCGCAGGCGACGTTGGCGCAGACGTGGATCCCGTGGCTGCGGTACGTATACAGCCGCCCGGGCGGCCCGAACATGACGGCGTTGCGGCCGCTGCGGCCGCGGTAGGAATGCGCGGCGGCGTCCGGCCAGGGCCCGTCGGGAACCCCGCCGTACGCCTCGACCTCGACGACGACCGCGCGCACGCCGCGCCCGGCGAGCGTGGCACCGAGCAGTCGTTGCGCGGCGGCTACCGGATCGACGTCGAGCGCTTCTCTTGCGGTGCTCACCGGACAGATTCTGCCTCGCGCCCTTGACAAGCATCCGGAGCGGGTCGATTATTCATCGTATGATGACTTCATCACGTGATGAATTAGCGGCGACGGGCTCCGGCCCCGCCGTCAGCATCGAGCACCTGCGCGTGGTTCGCGGCAAACGCCCTGCGCTGCACGACTTCTCGGTCGACATCGCGCGCGGCAGCATCACCGGGTTGCTGGGTCCGTCGGGCTGCGGCAAGAGCACGCTGATGCGTAGCATCGTCGGCACCCAGATCGTCGCCTCGGGCAGCGTCACCGTGCTCGGCCATCCGGCGGGGTCTGCCGCATTGCACCGTCGCGTGGGATACGTGCCGCAGGACCCGACCGTGTACCTGGACCTGCGGATCATCGACAACGTCCGGTACTTCGCCGCGTTGTACGGCTACGACGCCGACGCGGCCGACGAAGCCGTCGACCGCGTGGGCCTGGCGGATCACCGAACCGCGTTCTGCAGCAACCTGTCCGGCGGTCAGCGCACACGCGTGTCCCTGGCCTGCGCGCTGGTCTGCAAGCCCGACCTGCTGGTGCTCGACGAACCCACGGTGGGCCTGGATCCCGTGCTGCGTGTGGACCTTTGGAAGCAGTTCACCGAGCTCGCCAGGGGTGGCACGACGCTGCTTGTCTCCAGCCACGTGATGGACGAGGCCGACCACTGCGGTGACCTCCTGCTGATGCGCGATGGCCACCTCGTCGCGCACACCACCCCGACCCAACTACGAGAGGACACCGGATGCACGTCACTGGAGGAAGCGTTTCTGTCGATCATCCAACGCAGCACCGTGCCCCAAGCCGGATAGGAATCAAGGGCTACACATCCAGCACGGCACGGATATTGCGGCAGTTGGCCGCCGACCACCGCAGCGTCGCGATGATCCTGCTGGTGCCAGTCCTGGTTATCACGCTGATGTACTTCATGTTCCAGAACGTCCCGCACCGCCCGGGCACCCCGACGCCGTTCAACAACGCCTGCCTGATCCTGCTGGGCCTGTTCCCGCTGTTCCTGATGTTCATCATCACGTCGATCACGATGCAGCGCGAGCGCGCCTCGGGAACCTTGGAGCGACTCCTGACCACACCGCTGCGCCGGCTCGATCTGCTGCTGGCCTACGGCACCGCGTTCTCGATCGCGGCCGCAGCGCAGGCGGTCCTGTCGTGCCTGGTGTCGTTCTGGTGGCTGGGATTCGATCCTGCGGGCAGCGCGGTGTGGGTGTTCGTGATCGCGATCGCCAACGCGGTCCTGGGCGTGGGGCTGGGGCTGCTGTTCAGCGCCTTCGCCCGCACCGAGTTCCAGGCCGTGCAGTTCATTCCCCTGGTGATGGTGCCGCAGCTGCTGCTCGCCGGGGTGATCGTCCCGCGCCATGCAATGCCACACTGGCTGGAATGGATCAGCAACGTGATGCCGGCCAGCTACGCGCTGGAGGCCCTCCAGCAGGTTGGCGCACATCCGGAACTCACCCACACCGCGGTGCGTGACATCGTCGTGGTCCTGGCCTTCGCGGTCGCGTCCCTGTGCCTGGCGGCGGTGACGTTGCGGCGTCGGACCGCGTAGTGGCGGCGCCCGGCAAATCGGGATCCCGCCGGCCCGGCCGCCCGGCGGGAAACTCCGACACTCGCGAACGGATCTTAAAAAGTGCGCGAGAGCTATTCGCCCACAAAGGTATTGAACGGACGTCGATTCGGGCCGTCGCGGCATCGGCGGGTGTGGACCCGGCCCTGGTACATCACTACTACGGCAACAAACAGCGCCTGTTCACCGCGGCGATCCAGATTCCGATCGATCCCATGCTGGTGCTGACGCCCATGCGCGAGACGCCCATCGAGGAACTCGGGTTGATGTTGCCGTCCGTGTTGCTGCCACTGTGGGACTCCCAGCTTGGCTTCACCGCGGCGCTGCGGTCGCTGATCAGCGGGGACGACATCGATTTCGCGCGTTCCTATCTGCAAGAGATCGTCACCGAAGAGGTGGGTACGCGGGTCGACAACCCGCCTGGGACGGGGCGGATTCGCGCGCAGTTCGTCGTGACCCAGCTGATGGGTGTGGTCATGGCTCGGCACATCCTCAAACTCGAGCCGTTCGCGTCGCTGCCCACCGAGCAGATCGTGCAGACCATCGCGCCGAACCTGCAGCGCTATCTCACTGGGGATCTGCCGGGCGGGCTCGTGCCATGAGCCGGGCGTGCTCGTCGTCGTCGACGTCTCGGGCCTCGTCCACCAGCAGCACCGGAATGCCGTCCTCGATCCGGTAGGCGCGCCGCAGCCGCGGGTTGTAGAGAACGTCATCAACTAGCACCAGCGGTCCGCGGTCGGCCGGACAGACCAGGATGCTCAGCAATGAATTGTCAAGCATCGGTGTGCTTCTGCTCGCCGATCAGTTCCGACCGGGCCGCCGGGGTCAGCCGCCGGAACTCCTTGCCGTCGGAGTCGAAGTACCAGGCCTGCCGTCCCGCTTTGGGCACCCCGGCCGCACGCAGGGCGCTGACGGTCGGTCGGTAGGTCGTGGGGCTGATCGGCATCTTCGGCACCACATGCACGATGTCGGGACCCAGGCCGACGGGCATGCCGGCGACGGCCACGATCAGGTCACCCGCGGTGATGGTGGCTCCCGGCAGCAGCGCGACCGCCGATACCGCGAGTTGCCGGGTGCCCACCGTCACCTGGTAGGTCACCGCGAGGTCGACGCCGTTGATGAGCCCCAGCGCGTCGGTGACGAGCTCGGCGTAGACCATCCCCCGTTTGGTGTGGACGACGGCGCCGCGGCGGCCCGCGAGCCAGTAGTCGCCGTCCTCGTCGCGGCGGAACAGGTATTCGGTCGAGATCCAGGTGTCGGCGGGGGCGAACACGCCGCGCTTGACCGACGCGGTCGGATCGATCGGCCCGTTGGACTGCGCGAGCAGCACGCCGATCTGGTTGACGTCGGCGACCTGCACGAAGCCGCGATCGTCCTCCAGGATCAGGTCATGTTGGGCGTCGTAGGCCCCGAGTTCGACGCGGCCGGCGCCCGGCAGTGGACGTCCCTTGCTCCCAACCTTGACGCCGGACACGTTCGCCAGCACCGCCTGGCCGTCGGTGGTGGCGAAAAACTCGACGACGTGCGCGGGCGCGAACGCGTTGACGACGCGGTCCCACAAGCCGGTCGGCATGCCCGAGCCGATGAACAGCCGCACCGGGTGGTTGCCCTGCAGCACGAAGGCGGGGTCGTCGACGACCTCGCGCAGCATGGCCCACGTGTAGGACACGACCGTGACGCCGTATTGCCGTATCTCCTGGACGAACCGGTCCGGCTGCAGACCGCGCGACAGCGCGATGCGAGTGCCGCCGACGACGGCGCCGCCCAGGTTCACCAGCAGCGCCGATTCGTGGTGCAGCGGCGTCAGGCAGTACACGGTGTCTTTGCGGTCCAGGCCCGCCGCCGACGCGGTTCCGAACGCGGACACCGCCCAGCGGTAGTTGGTGATCTGCTTGGCGACCAGTTCGCCGCTGGCCGTGCTGAATGCGATGGCGGCCAGGTCCCGCGCCAACCCCGGGTTGGGCCGGTACCACGCGGGCAGTTCGACGGCGTCGGGGTCGATCTGCTCCATGTCGATGATCTGGGCCTGGTCGGAGCCTTTGGGCAAGTCCAAATTGCGTGACTCGCCACCCCCGAGCACCAGTATCTGACCCGGCAACGTGCTGGCGGCGGTCAGGTTGGTGGGGTCGGTCAGGATCTCGGTCACTCCCCCGAGCCGGACCGTTTCGGCGAGGTCGGCGTCGGGCCGCATCACCACGGCGACCGCGCCGAGCCGGGACAGCGCCGCGATGGCGACCAGAGCGCTGGGCCGTGTCTCCATCAGCACGCCGACGCGGTCACCCTGGCGCACCCCGACCTCGATCAGCCCGCGGACGACGTTGTTGATGCGCCGGTTCACGGCCTCATAGGTGTGCACACGGCCGTCGAACAGCAGGAACTCGCCCTGCGGGGCCTCGTGCGCCTGCTCGTCGATGATGCGGCCCAGCGAGATTCGGGTGTGGTCGTTGAGCTGTCCGAGGCGCGCCAGCCGCGGCAGCGTGCGGGCCGTCTCCACCGCAAGGGTCCGCACGGACTTCTGCGCCGCGACCACCGCGTCCGCCGCGCCGCGGGCCAGCGCCAGCGCCGCCTCGGACACTTCGCCGATGCCGTGCGCGAGCCGCGAGCTGAACGCGACGCCGCTGTCGGTGTGTTCCTCCGGCTGGTCGGGCATCAGGTCGATGCTGGCCGGTTTGTCGCCGCCGGTGGACACCCAGCGCACCCACTCCGCGACCGTGGGCCAGCTCTCGCGGGCCGCCCTGGAACCGACGACGAGACCGAAATGGCCCGTACGGATGAGGTATTCGTAGACCTCGGCGTTGGGCGCCGCCCGCCGGATGCCGCGCACCGCTGCCGGCTGGCCGATGTCGTCAACCTCGCCGACGAACGCGAGGATCGGGCAGGTGATGTCGGTCAGCGTGACCATTTGGCCGTTGATGGCGAAGCCGCCGGTCATCATCCGGTTGTGCGCAATGAACTGCTTGAGTAGCTCGGAGATCGCCGGGCCGGACCAGGCGATCCACCCTTCGCGCTCCAGGAACCGGCGTTGCTGCTCGCGCGGGAGGAGAGCCTCACGGTCATGCAGCTGGCGCACGAAATCGACCCGGGCCTTCGCGGTCTTGAGCGGGTCCATCATCTGAAAACCGGTGCGCGCCATCCAGCTTGGGATGTTCAGCCGGTTGAAGACGTGGTCGGCCATGAAGTCCGCCATGGCCGGAGCCAGGTTGGGCGGCAGGCCCATGGGCAGCGCCGCCAGCGTGTCCACCGGCGAGCCGAAGGCCACGATGCTGGCGAGGTCTTTGGAACGGCGATATGCCGCGACCTGGTAGCACCACATCCCGCCCTGCGAGTATCCGACCAGGTGCACGTCTTGGCCGGTGGCGTCCCTGACCGTGCCGATCGCCTCGCTGAGCGCGACGATGTGGTCGGCCAGGTTGCGGCGCATGCCGCCCTCCACCTTGTCGGGCGAGCCGAAGTCGATGACCCAGGGGTCCAGCCCCTTGGCGTGCAGGATGCCCACCGCACCGTCCTCGCGGGTGACGTCCCACATGTCGGCCGACATCATCATCGGGTGCACCATCAGCACCGGCGGGCCGACCTTTTTCTGCCCGGGACGGTTGTCCGGCGGGAAGTACCGTCGGAGCTTGTACATCGGCACGCTCTCGACGACCTGCGACGGCGACGGAACGCTGCCGGTCTCCAGCCCGCCCAATCGAAGGACTTCCAGACCGTTCTGCGCCGTAGCGACGAGGCGCTCGACCGGTCGTGTGACCATCGACAAATTGAGATCCACTAGTGCTCCTGACGGCTCTCTGACTAGGCCTTCACTCTGGTCTTGACCAGCCTGGACATCATGGCACATTCGCTTGGGGATGAGGTTCGAGTCGCCTCGGCTTCGGTGCGCGCGTCAACGGTGCGGGTTGCGGTGGTGGCGCCGCCGTGCGTTCACGGCGCGGTCGGCACGCTCGGGGCCGCGGCGCCGAGTCTGCGGTGACGGCGCCCGGCCTCGTCCACGGCGTGGTCGCCGGCGAAAACCACGCCCTCAGCGCAGTGCCGATGACGAGTGCTCGCGGCCCTTGCCGAAGCCGCCCCCAATTGCCAGAATCGACGATGGCGGGGCGACCTCTTTAGTGCCGACCTCCGGGTCTGGCTTAATCCTTAACGCCTAGTGGCGTGCGAGGCGCCCCGCCCCTAAACGGGGTGGCCACCTTCCGGGCACTGGGTTCACGCTGAGCGCGCGTTGACTCACAAAAAGTGCCCGGTTAGCCGACTTTCTTGTGACCCGTGGGACTCGTGAAGCCGATGCGGCCCCGCCGCGAGCCCGGGTGCTCTCGCCGCAGCCACCTAATCCCCCGGCTCCCTCATGCCGGTAACTTTGGCCCGGTGGCGCACCTGCTCGGAGCCGAAGCCATCCACCTGGAATACCCGACCAAGGTGGTCTTCGGTGCCGTGACGCTCGGCGTCAATGACGGCGCCCGCATCGGCATCGTGGGGCGAAACGGTGACGGCAAGTCCAGCCTGCTGCGGTTGCTCACCGGCCAACTCAGGCCCGACGCCGGCCGCGTCACCCGGCGCGGCGGCCTGCGGGTCAGCGCGCTGAGCCAGGCGGACACCTTGGGCCCCGGGCGCACCGTCGGCTGGACGCTGGTCGGTGACCAACCACAACACCAGTGGGCGGGCGACGCACGAATACGCGACGTGGTCGACGGCTTGGTCTCCGACATCGCTTGGAACGCAACGATCGGCACACTCAGCGGCGGTCAGCGGCGTCGCGTTCAGCTGGCTCAGTTGCTGATCGGCGAGTGGGACGTGATCGCGCTCGACGAGCCGACCAACCACCTCGACATCGAAGGCATCACCTGGCTGGCCGGCCACCTCAACCAGCGCTGGGCCCGCAACAGCGGCGGGCTGCTGCTGGTCACCCACGACCGGTGGTTCCTCGACGAGGTCGCCACGACGACGTGGGAGGTGCACGACGGCATCGTCGAACCATTCGAGGGCGGTTACGCCGCCTACGTGCTGCAGCGCGTCGAGCGCGACCGAATGGCCGCCGCGACGGAGGCCAAGCGCCAGAACCTGATGCGCAAGGAGCTGGCCTGGCTGCGGCGCGGCCCACCGGCTCGGACGTCGAAGCCGAAGTTCCGGATCGAGGCCGCCAACCAGTTGATCGCCGACGTGCCGCCGCTGCGCAACGCGGTGGAGTTGGCCAAGCTGGCCACCACCCGGCTGGGCAAGGACGTCATCGACCTGCTCGACGTATCCGTGTCGTTCGACGGCCGGCCGGTGCTGCGCGATATCGAATGGCGGATCGCTCCCGGTGAACGCACCGGAATCGTCGGAGCGAACGGCGCCGGGAAGTCCACTCTGCTCGGCCTGATCGCGGGCACCATCGAACCGGACACCGGGCGCGTCAAGCGCGGCAAGACCGTCCAGCTGGCGGTGCTGGACCAGCAGGGTGACGCGCTGACGGCGCTGGCGGGCGACCGGATCGCCGACGTGCTGGGCCGCCTGCGCTCCGGCTACGAGGTCGAAGGCCGTGACGTCACCCCGACCCAGCTGCTGGAACGGCTCGGCTTCGCGCGCGGTCAACTGTCGGCCCGCGTCGACGAACTTTCCGGCGGTCAGCGACGCCGGCTACAGCTCATGCTGACGCTGCTGTCCGAGCCCAACGTGCTGCTGCTCGACGAGCCCACCAACGACGTGGACACCGACATGCTCACGGCCACCGAAGATTTGCTCGACTCCTGGGCGGGCACGTTGATCGTCGTCTCGCACGACCGGTATCTCCTCGAACGCGTCACCGATCAGCAGTACGCGATTCTGGGTGGGCGGCTACGGCACTTGCCGGGCGGCATCGACGAGTATCTCCGGCTGGCCGCGTCCCAGGTTCCGACGACGCCGGTCGCGCCGCAAGCCGCTGCACCGCAGGCGATGTCGGGTGCGCAGCGGCGCGCGGCGGAGAAGGAGCTGGCCGCCGCCGACCGCCAGCTGGCCCGGCTGGCCGACCGGATCGCGGGCAAGCACACCGAACTCGCCGAGCACGATCAGTCCGATCACGTCGGCATCACCCGCCTGACCCAGGAGTTGCGCGGGCTCGAAGACGACGTGGCCGCGGTCGAGGCACGCTGGCTGGAGCTGTCGGAGGTGCTGGAATGACCGGCTATCAACCGGTGCCCTACCGGCCGGCAGAGGCGCTGCTGGCGCTGTACCGGCGGCGCGGCGCGGTGCACAACGCCGGCATCGGGCGACACGGCTTCACGTATCTTCTTGGCGCCGAGGCGAACAAGTTCGTGTTCGCCAATGCCGACGCGTTCAGTTGGCGCGAGACGTTCGAGAACCTGGCGATCGTCGACGGCGGCACGGCGCTGATCGTCAGCGACGGCGAAGACCATCGACGACGCCGCAGCGTGGTGGCTCCGGGCCTGCGGCACCGGGAGATCCAGCACTACGTGCAGACGATGGTGTCCAACATTGACTCGGTGATCGACGGCTGGCGGCCCGGGCAGCGGCTGGACCTACACCAGCAGTTCCGCTCGGCGGTGCGGCGCAGCACCGCCGAGTCGCTGTTCGGCCAACGCCTGGCCGCGCATTCCGACTTTCTCGGCGAACAGCTGCAGCCCCTGCTGGACCTGACGCATCGGCTGCCGCAGGTGGTGGCGCTGCAACGTCGGCTCAACTCGCCGGCCTGGCGGCGTGGGATGGCCGCCCGCGCGCGCATCAACGACCTCGTCGACGGCCAGGTCGCCGCCGCGCGATCCGACCCCAGGCCCGACGACCACATGCTGGCCATGTTGATCAACGGTCGTGGCGACGAGGGTTATGCACTGGGCGACAACGAGATTCGCGACCAGGTCATCTCGATGATCACCGCCGGGTATGAGACCACCAGCGCCGCGCTGGCGTGGGCGGCCTTCACGCTGCTGACCCTACCGGGCGCCTGGGACACCGCGGGCGAAGAGCTACGGCGCGTTCTCGGCGACCGTCCACCGACGGCCGGTGACCTCGACGGGCTCACCTACCTCAACGGGGTTGTGCAAGAAACGCTTCGGCTCTATTCACCGGCGGTCATCTCCGCGCGCAGGGTGATTCGTGACCTGTCGTTCGGCGGACACCGCATCCGCGCGGGACGGCTGCTGATCTTCAGCGCCTACGTCACCCACCGACAGCCCGAGATCTGGCCGCAGCCAACGGAGTTCCGTCCCGAGCGCTGGGATCCGGCGGCACCGGGTTACCGCAAGCCCGCGCCACACGAATTCATTCCGTTCAGTGGCGGGCTGCATCGTTGCATCGGATCGGTGATGGCGATCACGGAAATGACGGTGATGCTCGCCCGCCTGATCGCCAGGACCAGGCTGCGGCTGGCGAGCCAGCGTATCCGTCCGGCCAACTTCGCCGCGTTGTCGCCGCACCCGGGCCTGACCGTCGAGGTCACTGACCGTCAGCGTCTTCCCTCGAATCCAGCGCCATAGCGATCAGGGCATCCGGGCTCAGCGCGTCGATGACGTCGTCGCTGACGGCCGGGTCGGGCAGCGACATCTCGGGCTCGCCGGCCAGGAGCAAGAGCTTGTCGAGCAATCCGGTGCGTCGAAGTTCGGACAGCGGAATCCTATTCAGCGAGGACCAGATCCGGTCCTCCTCGGACTGCTCGTCGGGTCCGTGCAGCAGTTGCTGCGCCAGGTGATCGGCCACCGCCGTCGGCGTGGGATGGTCGAAGATCAAGGTCCGCGGCAATGCCAGCCCGGTATCGGCCTTGAGGCGGTTCCGCAGCTGAACGCCGATCATCGAGTCGAATCCCAGTTCCTGGAAGGCAAGTTCGGGCCGGATGTCATGACCGCTCGCATGGGACAGGACATTCGCTGCGTGCGAGCACACCAGCTCGACCAGATAGCGTTGTTGGTCCGCGGGCTCCAGCTGCCGCAGCCGCCTGGCCAAGTCGGCCGCGTGCCGCGCCGACGGCGGCGCTTCCCTCGCCTCGGAACCCAGCCAAAACCGTTGCCGCACGAAGCCGTACGTCGGCAGCTCCACCACTCGTGCGCCGAGATCGTGCAACAATGCCCAATCGACGTCCTGCGAGCCCATCACGACATTGGTGGCGGGCTCACCTGCGGCCAGCGCGGCCAACCCCTGCATCAGTGCCCCGCGCTCCTCGGCCACCACCACCGCCCGATGCTCGAATACCGTTCGCGTGGTGGCCAACGACCAGGCCACGTCGGCCAGGTCGAGTCCGTCGTCGGCGCCCAACCACGCCAGCAGTCGTTCCGCCTGATTCACCAACGCCGCCTCGGAGCGGCCCGACAACACGAACGGTAGCGGCCCGCTATCGCGTTTGGCCACGGCACGTTCCGCGGCCACCGAGCCCTGCTCGAGGATGACGTGCGCATTGGTGCCGCCCATGCCGAATGACGACACTCCGGCCCGGCGCGGCCTTTCCGACGCCGGCCAGGTCGTCAGCTCGGTGTTTATGCGCAGCCCGAGGATCTCGGGAGCGATACCGGGAGCCGGACGCGCGTAGTTGAGGCTCGCCGGAATTGCGCCGTTTTCGATCGCAAGCACGGTCTTGATCAGGCCCGCGATCCCCGCGGCTCCCCCGCCGTGGCCGATGTTGGTCTTCACCGATCCGATGCTGACCGGGCCAGTCCTACGGCCGGCGAAGATCTCCCCCAGCGCCGTCGCCTCGATCGGGTCTCCGATCTCGGTGCCCGGACCGTGTGCCTCAACGTAATCCACATCGTCGGCGTCCAGAGCCGCTACCGACAACGCCTGCCTGATGACGGTGACCTGCCCGGAGACGGTGGGCACCGCCAGCCCGACCGGGCCGTGCCCGGCGTTGCCGGTCGCGCTGCCCCGAATCACCGCGCGGATCCGGTTGCCGTCGTCGAGGGCGGCGTTTAGCGGCTTCAGCAAAACCAGGCCGGCACCTTCACCGCGCACATACCCGTCGGCGCGTTCGTCGAACGCATACGTATGGCCCGAGCTGGACAGCGCCCCGAATTCCGTTTCCAGCATGGCCGATTCGTCGGCCATGTTGAGATGGACCCCACCGGCTATCGCAAGGGGCGCCTCGCCACCGCGCAGGCTTTCACAGGCAAGGTGCACGGCGACAAGCGACGACGACTGGCCGGAGTCGACGGTCATGCTGGCGCCATGCAGGCCGAAGAAGTAGGAGATCCGGTTGGCGATCATGCCGCGGCTGACGCCGGTGAACGAGTGATGATCGATGTTGTGCGGGGCGTCGCGGACGGTGAGGTAGGCGTAATCGTCGTTCATCGCGCCGAGGTAGACCGCAACCTGTTCTCCGGACAGGGATTCGGGCACGACCCCGGCGTCTTCCAGCAGCTCCCAGGTCAGCTCGAGGGTCAGGCGCTGACGCGGATCCAGCGCCCAGGCCTCACGCGGCGACATCTTGAAGAAGTCGGCGTCGAATTCGGCGACGTCGTCGATGGTGGTGTCGGTGACCTCTACGCCGTCGCGAAGTAAGCGCCAGAATTCGCGGGGGTTGGCGGCACCGGGAAACCTGCACGCCAATCCGATGATTGCTATGTCTGTGCTTGGCACGACAACTCAACTCGCTGCCGGCGGAGCGCCCAGGGCATCCAAGAGGCCCCGAATCCGGGCATCCAGGCGCGCCTTTTCGTCCTCGCTCAGGCCGGGCTGGTTGATCAGCGATTCTAGTTCCCGGGCGACGTCGTCAAAGCGGGCCAACCGGTCCGGCGCACCGGCGGGTGTGTCGGTGGCGACCGCAGCGGAACTGATTTGTCCGTCCACGTATTCGGCCAGCGCGCCGGGGGTCGAATGATCGAAGATGACGGTGGGCGAAAGCGTCAGTCCGGTGGCGTTTTTGAGCCGATTGCGCAGTTCGACGGCGGTCAGCGAGTCGAAACCGAGGTCTTGGAACGGAGTGTCCGCACCGAGATCGGCAACCGAACGACCCAGAACGGTTGCGGCGTTGGTGCATACGAGTTCCACCAGCTGGTGGTGTCGCTGTTCGGGGCTAAGCCCAGCCAACCTGGTCGCCAGTTCCGAAAGCGATGCAGCGCTGTCGGCGTCGGCCACCAGGCGTCGTCCCGGGCGGGTCGCCAGGTCGCGAAGGATCGGCGGTACCGCGCCCGCCGCGCCGAGCCCCGCCCCGTCCAGGTGGGCGGCCACCAGCAACGGGCGGTCGGCCAGCATCGCCTCGTCGAACAGTTGCAGCGCCTGGATGGTCGATATCGGTGCGAGGCCGGCACGGCTCATGCGGGCCTTGTCGTGATCGCCGAGGTGTCGGGTCATGGTGCTGGCTTGTTCCCACAGGCCCCACGCCACCGACAACCCGGCCAGCCCCTGGGCACGCCGGTGGGTGGCCAGCGCGTCCAAAAACGCGTTGGCCGCCGCATAGTTCGCCTGCCCCGCATTGCCCACGATCCCAGCCATCGACGAAAACATCACGAACGCCGACAAATCCAGATCCCGGGTCAGCTCATGCAGATGCCACGCCCCATCCACCTTGGCCCGCAACACCGCATCCACCCGCTCCGACGTCAACGACTCGACCAACCCGTCATCGAGCACACCCGCGGCATGAAACACACCCTTAAGCGGATACCGCGGATCCAACCCCGCCAAAAGACCCGCCACCGCCTCCCGGTCGGCCACATCACACGCCACCACCGACACCCGCGCCCCACCGGCCTCCAACTCCGCGACCACCCCCGACACACCCTCGCCCGCACCACCGCGACGACTGGCCAACACGACATGCGCCACGCCATAGCGCGCCACCAAATGCGCAGCCAC
Source organism: Mycobacterium sp. NGS68 (assembly GCF_059812195.1). Lineage (NCBI taxonomy): Bacteria > Bacillati > Actinomycetota > Actinomycetes > Mycobacteriales > Mycobacteriaceae > Mycobacterium > Mycobacterium sp. NGS68. The sequence goes on from NZ_JCALCE010000056.1 coordinate 13,383, forward strand.
CGCCGAACCCGCCATCCCGGTACCCCCGGTAATCAACACGGCGGAACCGGCCAACCCGCCCCCGGAACCGGCCAACACCACATCACCGGGCCCGTCCGGGACGGTCAGCACCACCTTGCCGATCTGACGGGCCTGCGAGACATACCGATACGCCGCCGCAGCAGCACGCACGTCAAACGCCTTGACCGGCAATGGCGCCAACACACCCGCGGCCAACAGCGCCATCAACTCGGCCAGCATCACCGCGATGCCGTCCGGACCGGCCTCCATCAGATCGAACGCCTGGTAATGCACCCCGTCGTGTTCGGCCGCCACCACCTGCGGGTCACGCAGATCGGTCTTGCCCATCTCAATGAACCGCCCACCACGCGTCAGCAACCGCAGCGACGCATCCAAGAACTCACCGGCCAGCGAATTAAGCACCACATCCACCCCGGCGCCATCGGTGGCCGCCAAAAACTTCCGCTCAAACTCCAACGACCGCGAATCCCCGATATGCTCGTCGTCAAAACCCATCGCCCGCAACGTGTCCCACTTACCACGACTCGCAGTGACAAACACCTCCGCACCCCAATACCGCGCCAACTGCACCGCCGCCATCCCCACCCCACCAGTGCCCGCGTGAATCAACACCCGCTCCGTGGCCCCCAGACCCGCCAGCACCGACAACCCGTACCACGCCGTCAAAAACACCACCGCAACCCCGGCCGCCTGCTCCAACGACCACCCCGACGGCACCGCAGTCACCAACCGCGCATCCACCACCGCCTCAGAACCCACCACCCCCAACAAACCCAGCACCGCATCACCGACCGCCAGCCCCACCACACCCGGCCCGACCTCGACAACCACCCCAGCACCTTCGGCGCCTAACTCGCCGCCCCCGGGATACATCCCCAACACCACCAACACATCCCGAAAATTCACCCCAACCGCGCCCACCGACACCCGCACCTGACCGGCGCCAAGGTCGACCCGGGGCAGCGACTGCACCACCAGATCCTCCAGCGTGCCGCCACCGCCAGCTGCCAGTCGCCACCCGCCGGAGGGGAGCTCCAGCACCGCGCCCGCACCGGCGGGAATCAGGCGGGCCGCGTGTGCGACGCCCGAACGCACCACCACTTGCGGCTCACCGCCACCCACCACGGACTCGAGCTCCAACGATCCGTCGGAGTCGACCAACACCACCCGGCCCGGATGCTCGGCCTGAACCGAACGCACCAACCCCCACACCGCCGCACCCGCCAGATCGGTGACATCCTCACCCGCCAAACCCACCGCCCCACAGGTCTTTACGACAAGCAGATCCGCCCCGTCGTCGGCCAACGACGAGCGCAGCACCTGCAATGCCTCGTGCGTGGCCGCATAGACCGACGCCACGTCGCTCCCCGCCGGCGGCTCCCACACCGTCACCGGCGGGGCGCCGCCCCCCACCGACACCGGCGGCCAGGTGACCTCGAGCAGGCCACCGCCGGCGCGCGGTGAAGCCGCGGTCAGGGCGCCGGCAGAGATCGGACGAACCACCAACTCGCGCACCGACAAGACCGGCAAACCCGCGCCATCGGCCAACTCCACCGACACCGCCCCACTACCCACCGGCGCTATCCGCACCCGCACCCGCGACGCCCCCGCCGCATGCAAACACACCCCCTGCCACGAAAACGGCAACACCGTCTGATCCTGCTCACCCACTAACCCCAACCCATGCAACGCCGCATCCAACACCGTCGGATGAATCCCAAACCCCCCCAACACCACACCCTCAGCCGCACCAACCTCCGCAAAAACCTCCACACCCCGACGCCACAACCCCCGCAAACCCCGAAAACTCGGCCCATACTCATAACCCCGCCGACCCAACACCCCATACGCATCACCAACATCCACCACCGACGCCCCCACCGGCGGCCACACCGACAAATCCCCAGCCGGCCGCACCGTGCCCGTGCCCAGCGATCCCTCGGCGTGCAACGCCCATTCCGAACCTGGCTGAGCTGCAAGCGAATACACCGACACACTGCGTCGACCGGAGCCGTCGGGCGCCCCGGCCACCACCTGCACTTGGACGCCGTCGGCCGCAGGCAACAGCAGCGGCGCGGACAGCGTCAGCTCCTCGACCGTCGAGCAGCCGACCTGGTCGCCGGCCCGCAGCGCCAACTCGACGAAGCCCGCGCCGGGGAACAGGACCACCCCGGCCACCGCATGATCGGCCAACCACGGCTGGGCGGCCACCGATAGCCGACCGGTCAACACCGCCCCGCCGGAATCGGGCCGCTCCAGCACGGCGCCCAGCAGGCCGTGCCCGGCGCCGGCCAACCCCAGCCCGGCCAGGTCGCCCGCGCCGGCGGCCATCGTGGGCAACCAAAACCGCTGCGGCTGAAAGGCGTAGGTCGGCAGGTCGACCCGTCGGGCGCCGCGGCCGCCCAGGGCCGCGCGCCAATCCACCGCCACGCCAGCGACGTGGGCCTGGCCCACGGACAGCCAGAACCGTTCCAGGCCGCCGTCATCACGGCCGAGCGACGGCACGACATTAGGCTCGATGGGCGGATTCAGCTCTGCCAGCGTCTGTTCTATGCCCGCAACCAGCACGGGATGGGGGCTGGATTCGATGAATGTGTGATGGCCGACGGCGTGGGCGCTGCGCACCGCGCGCTCGAATTGCACCGTGCGCCGGATGCTCTGGTACCAGTAGTCGACGCCCAGGCCGGCGGTGTCCATGAGCTCACCGGTCACCGTGGAGAAGAAAGCCACCGCCGAGGATTGCGGTTCGATGCCGATCAACGCGTCGGCCAGAGGCGCACGGATCGCATCGACCTGCGCCGAGTGCGACGCATAGTCGACATCGATACGCCGAGCTCGGACGTCCTCCGCCTCGCACCGCCGGATGAGCTCCTCCACGGCGTCCACCGCTCCGGAAACCGCCACCGCCGATACGCCATTGACCGCGGCGACGCTCAGCCGGTCGCCGGATTGTGCTACCAGCTGTTGGGCCCGCGCCAGCCCGCAGGCCAGCGAGACCATGCCGCCGCCGCCGGACAGTTGCACCAGCAGCCGGCTGCGCAGCGCCACCACCCGGGCGGCATCCTCCAGCGACAGGCCGCCGGCGACATACGCGGCGGCGATCTCGCCCTGCGAATGGCCGATCACCGCGTCCGGGACCACGCCCACGGACCGCCACAGTTCGGCCAGCGACACCATGACCGCCCAGAGCGCCGGCTGCACCACGTCCACCCGATCGAGCCCCGGAGCGCCCGGCGCCCCGCGGATGACGTCGATCAGCGACCAGTCGACGTGTTCGCCGAGGGCCTTGTCGCATCGGCGCATGTGGTCGGCGAACACGCTTGACGCATCGAGCAACTCGGCGCCCATGCCCACCCACTGCGAGCCCTGCCCGGGGAACACGAACACCGTCTTTCCCGCCGCGCGGGCACGTCCGGTCACCACGCCCGCACCCGGCTCGCCGGCGGCGAGTCCGGCCAGCCCGGCCGTCAGGTGCGCACGGTCGGACCCGACGACCACGGCGCGGTGGTCGAACATCGCGCGGGTGGTGACCAGCGACCACGCCACGTCGTCGGGCGCCAGGTCGGGATGCGTCTCGAGGTGCGCCAGCAGCCGCTGCGCCTGACCCGCGAGGGCCTCCGCCGAGCGTGCCGACAACACCCACGGCGTGGCGGCATCGGCGACATCACGCGACACCGCAGTGCTTTCCAGCGCCTCAGGGGCTTGGTCAGGGGCCTGTTCAGCGGCTTGGTCAGGGGCCTGTTCCACGATGACGTGCGCGTTGGTGCCGCTGATGCCGAACGACGACACACCCGCCCGGCGCGGCCGATCCACGTCGGGCCACGGTCGCGATTCGGTCAGCAGCGAGACGGCCCCCGCCGACCAATCCACATGCGGCGTGGGCGTATCCACGTGCAAGGTCTTGGGCATCATTCCGTGGCGCATCGCCTGCACCAGCTTGATCACCCCGGCCGCGCCGGCCGCGGCCGACGTGTGCCCCATGTTCGATTTGATCGATCCCAGCCACAGCGGGCGATCCGGCGGCCGGTCCTGGCCGTAGGTCGCCACCAGTGCCTGCGCCTCGATCGGATCGCCCAGCGTGGTCGCCGTGCCATGCCCTTCCACCAGATCCACGTCCCCGGTGCCCAGCCGTCCGTTGGCCAAAGCCGCCCGGATCACCCGCTGCTGCGCCGGGCCGTTGGGTGTGGCCAGGCCGTTGGAGGCGCCGTCCTGATTCACCGCCGTACCCCGGATCACCGCCAGCACCGGATGTCCCGACCGCTGCGCGTCGGCCAGCCGCTGCAGCACCAGCACGCCGACGCCCTCGGCGAACGTGGTGCCGTCGGCGGCCGCGGCGTATGCCTTGCATCGACCGTCCGGGGACAGTGCCCGCTGACGGCTGAACTCGATGAACATGGCGGGTGTCGCCATCACGGTGACGCCACCGGCCAGTACCAGGTCGCTCTCGCCCGACCGCAGGGACTGCGCCGCCAGGTGCAGCGCGACCAGCGACGACGAACACGCCGTGTCCACCGACACCGCGGGACCTTCGAGCCCCAGCGCGTACGCCACCCGCCCCGACGCGATGCTCAGGGTCGAGCCGCGCAGCCCGTACCGCTCCAGATCGCCGGGCACCCGGCCCTGGCCGCCGTAGGAGCCGTGAAACACCCCGGTGAACACGCCGGTCGCGGATCCGCGCAGCCGCAGGGGGTCGATGCCCGCCCGCTCCAACGCCTCCCACGACACCTCCAGCAGCAGCCGCTGCTGGGGATCCATCGCCAGCGCCTCGCTGGGCGCGATGCCGAAGAAGGCGGCGTCGAAGCCGGCGACGTCCTCCAGAAAGCCGCCGCTGCGCGAGTACGACTTGCCCACCGCGTCCGGATCCGGGTCGTACAGCCCTGCCACGTCCCAGCCGCGGTCCGCCGGAAAGTCCGAGACCACGTCGCGTCCCGCGGCCACCATGTCCCACAGGGCCTCCGGCGAGTCCACCCCGCCCGGGTACCGGCAAGCCATGCCCACCACCGCCACCGGCTCGGTCGTGAGCGACAGATACTCGCGGTTCTCGCGCTTCAACCGCTCGTTTTCCTTGAGCGACTGGCGCAACGCCCGAATCAGGTCGTCCTGAGTGCTACTCATCCGACCAGACCTCTCGTGTCGCTCAATCGATGTCGGCCGATAAGCCTAGGATCACTCGCACCACCAGCCACGGCCCGCGCCTTTCGGAGACCCCCCACCAGAGTCGTATTGTCCCATCACCCTTACCCTTCCAGTTCCAGGCGATGGCTAGGGGACGAGGGGTAATCCACAAGCGCGCTTCAGTGCCAGCGCAGCAGGACGAGTTCGGAGCAGAATCCGGGGCCCATCGCGATCATCAGGCCGGGGCTTCCGCTCGGCGGCCGCTTTTCGATGGTGTCGCGCAGCACGTGCAGCACCGACGCCGACGACAGGTTGCCGATATCGCCCAGCGAGCGCCAGGTCAGCTCGAGGGCCTCCGGCTGCAGGTCGAGGCTTTCGTTGATGGCCTCGATGATCTTTGGTCCCCCCGGATGGCTCACCCACCCACCGATGTCGGTGGTGCTCAGGCCGTGCGCGCCCAGGAACGCACTGACGTCGTCGGCGATGTATTCGCGGACCACGCCCGCGATGTCCTTCGACAGCACCAGCTCGAACCCCGTCGTGCCGACGTCGTAGCCCATGGTGCGCAGCGAGTCGGGGTACAAGTGGCTGCGGGAGTCGACGATGGTCGGGCCGCCGGCACCCACCTGCTCGGCGCGTCGCTCACCGACGGCCACCACCGCCGCCGCGCCGTCGGCAAACAGCGCGCTGCCCACCAGGCCGGCCAGGGACGGCTTGTAGCCCGGGTAGGTGAGGGAACAGAGCTCCACCGATATCAGGGCGGCGGCGGCGTCCGGCGCACCCCGCAGATAGTCGTTCAGGCGCGCCACGCCCGCCGCCCCGGCCACACACCCGAGCCCGAACAGCGGAACCCGCTTGACGTCGGGACGCAGCCCGAGGCGCCCGGCGATCCGCGCATCTAGCGACGGGACCACCACACCGGTGACCGTGGTCGTGATCAGCACGTCGAGGTCCTCGGGTTTGAGCCCGGCGTCGTCAAGCGCGCCGACGAGCGCCTCGCAGCCGAGGTCCACAGCGTTGTCGATAAAGATGCGGTTGGCCTCGCCGAAGTCGGTCAGACTCGGATACCGTTCCAACGGCATCACCAGGTGGCGATTGTTGACTTTCGCGCTGGCGTGCAGCTGCCGGACGATGTCCTCGTATCCTGCGAAGTCCGGAACACTGACGAAAAAATCGGTGAGCTCTTTTTGGGTATAGCGGTAAGGCGGTAAGGCTCCGAACACACCGGCGATCACGCTCATTGGTCCCACCCCTTGGTTACGTAACATCTAGGCCGAAAGGTTCACCCCGATCGTTCGCTCAAAGGTCAAAGTTTAGTCGGCTTGCAGCGAACGGGCAAAGTTGGCAAATAATGCAGGTGTCCTCGCCAGGTGGGCTATCGCAGTAGCCGAGTCCTGAGCACGTCACAGCTTGCCCGGACCGCATCCAGTTGATCGGCAACCCGCGCCGGTGCGGTGCCGCCCCGGGCGTCGCGCGAGGACACCGAGCCCTCGATCGTGAGCACCTCGCGCACCCGGGACGTCAGCTCGGGGCTGATGGCGGCGAGCTCGTCGTCCGTCAGCTCCTGCAGTCCGATGCCGCGCAGCTCGGCGGTGCGGACCGCGGCACCGGCGGCCTCATGCGCGGACCGAAACGGGACACCTTGGCGCACAAGCCATTCGGCGATATCGGTGGCCAGCGTGTAGCCCGCCGGGGCCAGCTCGGCCATTCGCTCGACGTTGAAGGTGAGGCTGGCCACCAGGCCTGCCATCGCCGGCAGTAGCAACTCCAGCTGGGCCACCGAGTCGAAGACCGGCTCCTTGTCCTCCTGCAGGTCGCGGTTGTAGGCCAGGGGTTGGGCCTTCAGTGTGGCTAGCAACCCGGCCAGGTTTCCGATCAGCCGCCCGGATTTGCCGCGTGCCAGCTCCGCGATGTCCGGATTCTTCTTCTGCGGCATGATCGAGCTACCGGTGGACCAGGAGTCGTGCAACGTGACGTAGCCGAACTCCGTCGAGCTCCACAGGATGATGTCCTCGGCGAGCCGGGACAGGTCGACGCCGATCATGGCGAACACGAAGGCCGCCTCGGCGGCAAAGTCCCGCGCCGCGGTCGCGTCCACGGAATTGTCCGCGGCGGCGGCGAAGCCCAGGTCCGCGGCGATCGCGTCCGGATCTAGGCCCAACGACGAGCCGGCCAGCGCCCCCGAGCCGTACGGAGACACCGCGGCGCGCCGGTCGAAGTCGACGATGCGGTCGACGTCGCGCAGCAACGGGTGGGCATGCGCCAGCAAATGATGCGCCAGCAGGATCGGTTGGGCGGACTGCAGGTGGGTCTTGCCCGGCATGATCGCCGTCGGGTGCGCGGCGGCCTGACCGGCCAGGGCCGTGACGAGGTCCAGTACGCCGTCGGCGACCCGGCGCACCGCGTCGCGCAGCCACATCCGGAACAGCGTCGCGACCTGGTCATTGCGCGACCGGCCGGCCCGCAGCCGGCCGCCCAGCTCCGGCCCGACCCGGTCGATCAGCCCGCGCTCGAGCGCGGCATGCACGTCCTCGTCGCTGACCAGCGGGCCGAAGCTGCCGTCGGCGACGTCCTCGGCCAGGCTGTCGAGGCCGGCCAGCAGCCCGTCGCGCTGCTCCTCGGTGAGCAGGCCCGCGCGGAACAGCACCACGGTGTGGGCCCGCGACGCGGTGATGTCGTAGGGGGCCAGCACCCAGTCGAAGTGGGTGGACTTGCTCAGCGCTGACAGCGCGTCGGCGGGACCGTCGGCGAACCGGCCGCCCCACAGGGACCCCTCGTTGGTGCTCACTTTCCCGCGCCGAGCAGACGCAAAAGCTCCTCTGCGCCCGGCGTGTCGGGTGCTTTTGCGTCTGCTCGCGGGGAGGGGGTCACCGCAGGTCCCGCCGCGCGGCAAGCTTGGACGACAGACCGTGCACGTAGACGAAGCCCTTCGACATCGACTGGTCGAAGGTGTCGCCCTCGTCGTAGGTGGCCAGGTTGAAGTCGTACAGCGACTCGGCGCTGCGCCGGCCGTTGACCGCGATGTGGCCGCCGTGCAACACCAGCCGAACCTCGCCGGAGACGTGCTCCTGGGTCTTGGCGACGAAGCTCTCCAGCGCGACCTTCAGCGGCGAGTACCACAGGCCGTCGTACACCAGCTCGCCCCAGCGCTGGTCCGTCTGGCGCTTGAACCGCGCCAGCTCGCGCTCCAGCGTGACGTGCTCGAGCTCGGTGTGCGCGGTGATCAGCACCATGGCCCCGGGCGCCTCGTAGATCTCGCGGCTCTTGATGCCGACCAGCCGGTCCTCGACGACGTCCAGCCGCCCGACGCCCTGCGCCCCGCCGCGGCGGTTCAGTTCCTCGATGGCCTGCAGCATCGACACCGGCCTGCCGTCGATGGACACCGGCACCCCGCGCTCGAAGCCGATGATGACCTCGTCGGGGGTGTTCCAGTTGACGGTGGGGTCCTCGGTGTAGGCGTAGATGTCCTTGGTGGGCGCGTTCCACAGGTGCTCGAGGAAGCCGGTCTCCACCGCGCGGCCCCAGACGTTCTGGTCGATCGAGAAGGGCGAGCGCTTGCTGACGTTGATCGGGATGGCGTTCTCCTCGGCGAACGCGATGGCCTTCTCGCGGGTCCACGCGTAGTCGCGGACCGGGGCCAGCACCTCGAGATCCGGTGCCAGCGAGGCGAATCCGACCTCGAAGCGGACCTGGTCGTTGCCCTTGCCGGTGCAGCCGTGCGAGACGATGCTGCCGCCGTGCTCCCGCGCGGCCGAGACCAGGTGCTTGACAATCAGCGGCCGGCTGATCGCCGAAACCAGGGGATACCGGTCCATGTAGAGCGCGTTGTTCAGCACGGTGGGCAGGCAGTAACCCTCGGCGAACTCGTCGCGGGCATCGACGACGACGGCCTCCACGGCGCCGCAGTCCAGCGCCCGCTGGCGGATCAGCTCCATGTCCTCGCCGCCCTGGCCGAGGTCAATCGCCACCGCGACGACCTCGCGGCCCGTCTCCTTGCCGATCCAGCTGATCGCCACGGAGGTGTCCAGGCCGCCGGAGTACGCCAGGATGACTCGTTCTGACATGTACCGATCTCCTATCGAATGTTCTCGAACATGCCAGCGAGGTCCGCGCCAGTCATCGGCTCCCGGGCAACGACAAAGATGGTGTCATCACCGGCGACGGTGCCGACGACTTGGGGCAGGGCCGCGCGGTCGATGGCGGCGGCCAAATAGTGCGCCGCGCCCGGCGGTGTGCGCAACACGGCCAGGTTGCCGCTCGCATCGGTCGAGACCAGCAACTCGCTCAGCAGGCGCGACACCCGGTCGGTGCCGCCGGAGACGCCGCGTACCGGGCTGCCGTCCTCGGGTACCACGTAGACGCCGACGCCGCCGTCGGCGCCGCGCAGTTTCACCGCGCCGAGTTCCTCGAGATCGCGCGACAGCGTGGCCTGGGTGACCTCGATGCCGTCGTCGGCCAGCAGCGCCGCCAGCTCGGTCTGGCTGTGCACCGACGACGACGACAGGATCGTCACGATGCGCGCCTGCCGGCCGACTCGGGTGGTTTCGGCCGCCGCCTTGGAGCGGGTCATCAGGATCGCTCCAGCAGCCACACCAGCAGCGCCTTCTGGGCGTGCAGCCGGTTTTCCGCCTCGTCCCACACCGCGCTGGCCGGGCCGTCCATGACTTCGTCGGTGATCTCGTCGCCGCGGTGGGCCGGAAGGCAGTGCAGCACGATCGCTTCCGGGTCGGCCAGGCCCAGTAGCCGGGCGTTGACCTGGAACGGCCGAAACGGCCCCACCCGATCCAGCCCGTCGTTCTCCTGCCCCATCGACGTCCAGGTGTCGGTCACCAGGACGTCGGCACCTGTGGCGGCCGCGTCCGCGTCTACGGTCACCGTGACCGAGCCGCCGGTATCTGCGGCCCGCTCCTCGGCCGCGGCCAGCACCGACGGGTCGGGCACGAAGCCGTCGGGTGCGGCGACGGTGACGTGCAGGCCGGCGGTCACCCCGCCCAACATCAGCGAGTGCGCCATGTTGTTGGCGCCGTCGCCGAAGTAGGCCATTTTCAAGCCTTTCAGCGTCCCCTTGCGTTCAGCGACGGTCTGTAGGTCGGCCAGCACCTGGCAGGGATGGAACTCGTCGGACAGCGCATTGATCACGGGCACGGTGGCGGTGGACGCCATGTCGATCAGCCGGTCTTGCCCGAAGGTGCGCCAGACGATGGCATCGACGAAGCGGGACAACACCTTTGCGGTGTCCTGCAGGGTTTCCTCGCGGCCCAACTGGGTGCTGTGGCTGTCGACGACGACGGCGTGCCCGCCGAGCTGCGCGATGCCCACCTCGAAGGAGAAGCGGGTGCGGGTGGAGTTCTTGTCGAAGATGACCGCGACCCCCCGCGGGCCCTTGAGGGGCCGACGGCTGAACGGGTCCTTCTTGAGTTCGGCGGCGAGCTCGAGGATTTCGGCCTGCTCCTGCGGGGAGAGATCGTCGTCGCGCAGAAAGTGGCGGGTCATGCGCTGGCCCTGTCGAGTATGCCGGGCAGGGCACCGACGAAGGCGTCGAGCTGGGCTTCGGTGATGACCAGCGGCGGCGCCAACCGGACCACGTCCGGCGCGGCGGCGTTGACCAGGTAACCGGCGTCGCGGGCGGCCGCTTCGGCGTCCTTGGCGCGCGGGGCGGTCAGCACGATGCCCTGCAGCAGCCCCCGTCCGCGGACATGGTCGACCAGCGGGTGGCCCAGCGACTCGATGCCGTGCCGCAGCGACTTGCCCTTGACCTCGGCGCTGCGGACCAGGTCATCGGTGGTCAGCACCTTGATCACCGCCAGCGCCGCGGCGGTGCACACCGGGTTACCGCCGAAGGTGCTGCCGTGCAGGCCGGGGGTGAGCAGCTCGGCGGCGGGCCCGATCGCGATGCACGCGCCGATGGGCAGGCCGCCGCCGAGTCCCTTGGCCAGCGTCACCACATCCGGGGTGACGCCGTCGTGCTGGTGGGCGAAAAACGCGCCGGTGCGTCCCATTCCGGTCTGCACCTCATCGAGGATCAGCAGTGCGCCGTGGCGCGCGGTGATCTCGCGGGCGGCGACGAGGTAGCCCGCCGGTGGGACGACGACGCCGCTCTCCCCCATGATCGGTTCGAGGAACACTGCGGCGGTGTCGTCGCCGACGGCGGCGGCCAGCGCGTCGACGTCGCCGTACGGGATGTGCGTGACGTAGCCCGGCAGCGGCTCGAACGGCGCCTGCTTGCTGGGCTGGCCCGTCAGCGCCAGCGATCCCATCGTGCGTCCATGGAACGCGTCTTGCGCTGCAACCACTTTCGTGCGTCCGGTGAGCCGGGACAGTTTGAACGCGACCTCGTTAGCCTCGGTGCCGGAGTTGCAGAAGAACACCCGGGCCGGACTGTCGGCCCCCAGCAGCGCGACCAGTTCCTCGCCGAGCGCGATGCCGGGTTCGGTGGCATACAGATTGGAGGTGTGGCCCAGAGTCGAAAGCTGTTGCGTCACGGCCTCGATGATCGCGGGGTGGCGATGGCCCAGGACGTTGACCGCGATGCCGCCGAGCAGATCGACGTAGGACTTGCCGTCGAAGTCGGTGACCACCGCACCGTCACCGCTGGCCAGCGCCACGGGCGGGGTGCCGTAGGTGTTCATCATCACGGCCTGCCACCGCCGTTGGACAGTTTCGGTTGCACTCACGCGTTCACCACCTGCGCCGCTCCTCCTCATCGCTTCGCTCTGCATCGTCGCCGGCGCGCACCACCTTGGTGCCGGTACCCGCGTCGGTAAAAAGTTCCACCAACACACAGTGTTTGACTCGACCGTCGATGACGTGCGCGCTGGGCACGCCGCCGGTGACCGCCCGTAGACAGGCCTCGATTTTGGGGATCATGCCCGTCTCCAAAGTCGGCAGCAGCTGCGCGAGGGTGGCCGTATCGATTTCGCTCACCAGCGATTGGCGGTCGGGCCAGCTGGTGTACAGCCCCTCGACATCGGTGAGCATGAGCAGCTTTTCGGCCCCCAGGGCTTCGGCCAGCGCCGCCGCCGCGGTGTCGGCGTTGATGTTGTGCACCACGCCGTCGACGTCGGGCGCGAGCGTCGATACCACCGGAATCCGGCGCGCTGCAATGAGGTCCAGCACCGCGGCGACGTTCACCCGGTCCACGTCGCCGACCAGCCCGATGTCGGTGGCCACGCCGTCGACCGTGACGCTGCGCCGCACGGCGGTAAACAGTTGCGCGTCCTCACCGGTGATGCCTACGGCGTAGGGGCCGTGCGCGTTGATGAGGTTGACCAGTTCGCGGCCCACCTGACCGAACAGCACCATTCGCGCCACGTCGAGCACTTCCGGTGTCGTGACCCGGAATCCGCCCTTGAAGTCGCCCTTGTCGATGCCGAGGCGGCGCAGCATGGCGGTGATCTGCGGGCCGCCGCCGTGCACGACGACGGGATGGACACCGCAGTTGCGCAGGAACGCCATGTCGGCGGCGAAGGCTTGCCGCAGCGTGTCGTCGGTCATGGCGTTGCCGCCGTATTTGATCACGACGATTTTGCCGTGCAGCTGCTTCAGCCACGGCAGCGCTTCGGCAAGCACTTCCGCCTTGACCTGGGTGGGTAGCGAGGTTGTCATGAGCTGTAGGCCGAGTTCTCTTCGACGTAGCCATGCGACAGGTCGGTTGTGCGGATCGTGGCGTGGCCCTCGCCGACGCCCAGGTCCACGACGATGTCGATGTCCGCACCCGACAGGTCCACGTCGCGCGCGCCGGGAGCGCCGACGCCGTCGATGCACACCGCAGATCCGTTGAACGACACGGTGATCCGGTCAGGTTCCATTGTGACCGGCGCCATCCCGACGGCCGCCAGCACCCGGCCCCAGTTGGGATCGGAGCCAAAGACCGCGGTCTTGACCAGGCTGTCGCGGGCGATCACCCGCGCGGCGGTCAGCGCTTCGTCCTCGCTGGCGGCCCCGGTCACGGTGATGAGGAGGCGCTTGGTGACGCCTTCGGCGTCGCCCTGCAGCTGCGCGCACAGGTCATCGCAGACCCGCAGCACCGCTTCGTCGAGATCCGCTTGGTCCGGAGCGATTTCGCTGGCTCCGGAAGCAAGAAGTAACACCGTGTCATTGGTGGAGGAGGCGCCATCGATGTCGAGCCGGTCGAAGGTGCGGGCGGTGGCGCGCCGAAGGGCGATGTCGAGCGCCGCAGGCTCGGCAACGACGTCGGTGGTGAGCACGCACAGCATGGTGGCCAACGACGGCGCCAGCATGCCCGCGCCTTTGGCCATTCCCCCGACGGTCCAGTTGTTCTGATGATGCAGGGCAACCTGTTTGGCCACGGTATCGGTGGTCATGATGGCATGGGCGGCGTCGTCGCCACCGTTCAGTCCGCCCGCCATCTCGTGGACGATCTCGGTGACGCCGGCAAGCAACTTGTCCATGGGCAGCCGGTCGCCGATCAGCCCGGTCGAGCAGACGGCCACCTCGATCGCCCCGGTCTCGGTGCCCCAGTCCGACAATGCGGCGGCGACGGCCTCCGCGGTGGCGTGGGCGTCCTGGAAGCCACCCGGCCCGGTGCAGGCGTTGGCGCCACCGGAATTGAGGATCACCGCGCGCAGCCGTCCCGTGGTCAGCACCTGCTGGGTCCACAGCACCGGCGCGGCCTTTACCTTGTTGCGGGTAAACACGCCGGCGGCCGCATAGTCAGGGCCTTCGTTGAACACCAGCGCCAGGTCGCGGGCGCCCGAAGCCTTGATACCGGCGGCGATTCCGGCGGCACGGAATCCGGCCGGGGCGGTGACTCCCTGGGCGCGCACCAACGTGGCTTGGGCCGTTTCGGTCACGGCGCCACCCCGACCACCGAAAGGCCCTGGGCCTCAGGCCAGCCCAGCGCCAGGTTCATCGACTGCACGGCCGCGCCGGCGGTGCCCTTGACCAGGTTGTCGATCGCGGCGACCGCCACGAACGTCGAGGCGGCCTCGTCCACGGCGACGGCGACGTGTGCGGCGTTGCTGCCGATCACCGACCCGGTCCGGGGCAGCTGGCCCTCCGGCATGAGATAGACGAACGGCTCGGTGTCGTATGCCTTTTCATACGCCGCCCGCAGCTGAGCCAGCGGCGCCGAGGTGCGCGCGGTGCAGGTGGCCAGGATGCCGCGCGAGGTCGGGATGAGCACCGGGGTGAACGACACCGTGACGTCGCGGTCGGTGACGGCACGCAGACCCTGGGCGATCTCCGGGGTGTGGCGGTGGGCCCCGGCGATGTTGTAGGCGCGCGCCGATCCGATGACCTCCGCGCCGAGTAGGTCGGTTTTGGCCGCGCGCCCCGCGCCGGAGGTGCCGCTGACCGCGACGACGGTCACCGCGGGTTCGACGAGATCCTCGGCGACCGCGGGCAGCAATCCGAGCAGCGCCGCGGTTGGGTAGCAACCCGGAACGGCGATGCGCCGCGCGCCCTTCAGCCGCTCACGTGCCCCAGGCAACTCAGGCAGGCCGTAGGGCCAGCTGCCCGCGTGCGGGGATCCGTAGAACTGCTCCCAGGCGGCGGCGTCGGTCAGCCGAAAGTCCGCGCCGCAGTCGATGATCAGCGTATCCGGGCTCAGTTGTTCGGCCAGCGCGGCCGAATGACCGTGCGGTAGGCCCAGGAAGACGACGTCGTGGTCGGCCAGGACGGCCAGCTCTGTCGGCTCGACCACCCTCTGCGCCAGCGGCGTCAGGTGCGGGTGGTGGTCACTGAGCGGGCTGCCGGCGCTGGTTGCCGCGGTCAACGCGCCGATGGTCAGCCGACCGTCGGTGTATGCCGGGTGCGCCAGCAACAGCCGTAGAATCTCTCCGCCGGCGTAGCCGCTGGCACCGGCTACCGCCACTCTTTTCGGATCGGCCATTCCGGCGATTCTGCATGGTTATGCAGGAGTTTGCAAATCAATTCTGCCTGAGGGTAGGCCCTGGCGGTGTACTTCGGGCGGCACGCCGCCAGGACCCCCCGGTCTCAGGCAGCGACGTTGCCGCTGACGTTGATGTTGAACGCTGCTTGCAGGGCCAGTTGCAGGTTGCGCAGGGCGACACTGAAATCTTCAGCGAAGTTGGTGCCGGCATTTTGCAGCGTCATCACGATCCCACTGCCGGTCTGACCAAGGCTGTCAATCGCGCCCTGGATACCGGTGGCCAGCGATTGGCCCGTCTGCACAAGGCCCGGGAACCCGACACCGAAGCTCTCGACGAGCGCGCCGCGCAATGTCTCGGCCACCGATGCGGTCGCGTTCTCCCAGATTGTCGCCAGCGCCTGGCCGGTCTGCGCCAGACCCAGCAGGCCCGATCCCACGCCGCCCAAGAGGGTTTCACCGGTGTTGATCAGACCCGTGATGCCCTCGCCGAAGAGCGCCGTGACGGCTCCGGTGGCCTGGACGAACCCGGTCTGTGCCAGTGATACCAGTCCGGAGATGTCGCCGCTC
>NZ_JCALCE010000057.1:0-26270 GCF_059812195.1 Mycobacterium sp. NGS68
GGCGTGCGGGGGCTTTTGCGTCTGCTCGCGGGGTTTACCGCGGGTTACTTGGCCTTCTCGAGAATCTCGACCAGCCGCCAGCGCTTGGTCGCCGACATCGGACGGGTCTCCATCAACGAGACGCGGTCGCCGATGCCGGCGGTGCTGTTCTCGTCGTGCGCCTTCACCTTCTTGGTGGTCCGGATGATCTTGCCGTACAGCGGGTGGCGCATACGGTCTTCCAGCTCGACCACGATGGTCTTCTGCATCTTGTCGCTGACCACGTAGCCGATGCGGGTCTTGCGGCGCCCACGCGACTTCGGGTTGCGAGGAGTGTGGTTGGGGCCCTTCGCCTTCGACGCGCCGTCCGCGGCGGCGTCCTTCGGTGCGGCCTTCTTCGCCGGCGCGGCCTTGGATGCGGCCGGAGTCTTAGCTTCTGCCATTACGATTCCTTACCTTCTGGACCGTCGGGCCCATCCGGGCCCGAGGCCAGACCCAGTTCTCGTTCACGCAGCACGGTGTAGACGCGCGCGATTTCATGACGCACGACGCGAAGCCGGCGGTTGTTGCTGAGCTGACCCGTCGCCAACTGGAAGCGCAGGTTGAACAGCTCCTCCTTGGACTCACGCAGGCGCTCCGTCAGCTCCTCGGCGGTGAGCTCACGCAGTTCGCCAGGGGAAACTCCCACTGCCATCAGAACTGATCCTCTCGGGTGACAATGCGCGCCTTGATCGGCAACTTGTGGATCGCACGGGTGAGCGCCGCGCGCGCGGTCTGCTCATTCGGGTAGCTGAGCTCGAACAGCACCCGGCCCGGCTTGACGTTGACCACCCACCACTCCGGCGAGCCCTTACCGGAACCCATCCGGGTCTCGGCGGGCTTCTTGGTCAGCGGACGGTCGGGGAAGACGTTGATCCATACCTTGCCGCCACGCTTGATGTGCCGGTTGATGGCGATACGAGCGGACTCGATCTGCCGGTTGGTGACGTAGGCGTGCTCCAAGGCCTGGATGCCGTAGTCACCGAAGTTCACCGCCGTGCCGCCGCTGGCGATGCCGCGCTGGCGGGGGTGATGCTGCTTGCGGTGTTTAACCTTGCGGGGAATCAACATGATTCAGCTCTCCGTGCTCTGCGGTTCGAGTGCTGCAGACGCAGCATCTCCGGAGGGCGCGGTGGTCGGAGTGGCTCCGTCGTCGCCACCCGCAGCCCGGCCGGCCTCGGTGCTGGTCGCCGTGGTGCCCGAGGCGCCACTGCGGCGCGGACGGGTGCCCGACGGCCGCTCGCGGCGCGGACGGTCGGCGCCCGCGGGCGCGGCGGCGGCCAGCTCGCGCTTGCCGCCGACGATGTCGCCCTTGTAGATCCACACCTTCACGCCGATCCGGCCGAAGGTGGTCTTGGCCTCATACAGGCCGTAGTCGATGTCGGCGCGCAGTGTGTGCAGCGGCACCCGACCCTCACGGTAGAACTCCGAGCGGCTCATCTCGGCGCCGCCGAGGCGGCCCGAGCACTGCACCCGGATGCCCTTGACGTTGGGCTGGCGCATCGCCGACTGGATGGCCTTGCGCATCGCACGACGGAACGCCACGCGGTTGCTCAGCTGCTCCGCGACCCCCTGGGCCACCAATTGTGCTTGCGACTCCGGGTTTTTCACCTCGAGGATGTTGAGCTGAACCTGCTTCTTGGTCAGCTTCTCCAGGTCGGCACGGATCCGGTCGGCCTCGGTGCCACGACGGCCGATGACGATGCCCGGACGCGCGGTGTGGATGTCCACCCGGACCCGGTCGCGGGTGCGCTCGATCTCCACGTCGGCGATCCCGGCGCGCTCCAGACCGGTGGACAGCAGCCGCCGGATCGCGACGTCTTCCTTGACGTACTCGGCGTACTGCTTGTCGGCATACCAACGCGACTTCCAGTCCGTGGTGATGCCCAGCCGGAAGCCGTGCGGATTGATCTTCTGGCCCACTAGTCTGAGCCTCCCTTCGCTTCAGAAGCCTCAGAAGCCTTGGTGGGTGCCTTCTTCGCCGGTGCTTTGGTGGCCGCCTTCTTGGCGGGAGCCTTGGTCTCGGCCTTCTTCGCCGGTGCCTTCTTCGCGGGCGCCTTTGCGGCGGCCTTGCTGCCCTCCGCACGACGGGCCCGCGACGACTTCGCCGAACGCTGGTCCTTACTCGGCCGGCTCTCGACGATCACGGTGATGTGGCTGGTGCGCCGGCGGATCCGGAACGCACGCCCCTGGGCGCGCGGACGGATGCGCTTGGCGGTCGGGCCCTCGTCGGCGTAGACGGTGGCGACCACCAACGTCGCCGGGTCCAGGCCGTCGTTGTTCTGGGCGTTGGCCGCGGCACTGGCGATCACCTTGGCCACCGGCTCACTGGCGGCCTGCGGCGCCCAGCGCAGGATGTCGAGCGCGTCCGCCACCGAGCGGCCACGGACCAGGTCGATCACCCGGCGCGCCTTGCGCGGCGACACCCGGACGAACCGCGCCTTGGCGGTCGCCGACGGATATTCGGTAGTGGTCGTCATCGCCTCTTGCTCTTCCGGTCGTCCTTGATGTGTCCCTTGAAGGTGCGCGTCGGAGCGAATTCACCAAGCTTGTGGCCCACCATGGCCTCGGTGACGAACACCGGCACATGCTTGCGTCCGTCGTGCACCGCGAAGGTGTGGCCGATGAAGTCCGGGATGATGGTCGACCGGCGCGACCAGGTCTTGATGACCTGCTTGCTGTTCTTCTCGTTCTGGACGTCGACCTTCTTGAGCAGATGGTCGTCGACGAACGGGCCCTTCTTCAGGCTGCGTGGCATGGTTGGCTTCTCCTCCAGGCCCTTTTACCGGCCGTGCTTCTTGCCGGTGCGCCGGCGTCGGACGATGAGCTTGTTGCTCTGCTTGTTGGGGTGGCGGGTGCGGCCCTCGGGCTTGCCCCACGGGCTCACCGGGTGGCGGCCGCCGGAGGTCTTGCCCTCACCACCGCCGTGCGGGTGGTCGACCGGGTTCATCACGACACCGCGGACGGACGGGCGCTTGCCCTTCCAGCGCATACGGCCGGCCTTGCCCCAGTTGATGTTTGCCTGCTCGGCGTTGCCGACCACCCCGACGGTGGCGCGGCAGCGCACGTCGACGCGGCGGATTTCACCGCTGGGCATGCGCAGCGACGCGTAGGTGCCTTCCTTGCCGAGCAGCTGGATGCTCGACCCCGCCGAGCGCGCCAGCTTGGCGCCGCCACCCGGCCGCAGCTCCACGGCGTGGATCAACGTACCGGCCGGGATGTTGCGCATTGGCAGGTTATTGCCCGGCTTGATGTCGGCGTTGGGCCCCGACTCCACCACGTCGCCCTGCGAGAGTCCCTGCGGCGCAATGATGTAGCGCTTTTCGCCGTCGAGGAAGTGCAGCAGCGCGATATTCGCGGTGCGGTTGGGGTCGTACTCGATGTGCGCGACCTTCGCGTTGACGCCGTCTTTGTCGTTGCGGCGGAAGTCGATGACCCGGTACGCGCGCTTGTGGCCACCGCCCTGGTGACGGGTCGTGATCCGGCCGTGCGCGTTACGACCGCCCTTGCTGTGCAGCGGGCGCACCAATGACTTCTCCGGGTGGGACCGGGTGATCTCGGCGAAGTCGGACACGCTGGCGCCACGACGACCGGGAGTTGTCGGCTTGTACTTCCGAATTGCCATGTCTAATCAGGTCTTTCTCTTCCCCGGCTAGGCCGGTGCTCCGAACAGGTCGATCGGCTTGCTACCCGGCGCCAGGGTGACGATGGCGCGCTTGGTGCTCTTGCGCTTGCCGTAACCGGTGCGGGTGCGCTTGCGCTTGCCCTGCCGGTTCGCAGTGTTCACCGATGCCACCTTGACGGCGAAGATCTTCTCGATCGCGATCTTGATCTGCGTCTTGTTGGAATCGGGGTGCACCACGAACGTGTACACGTTGTCGTCGAGCAGTCCGTAGGACTTCTCCGAAATGACCGGGGCCAGGATGATGTCCCGGGGGTCAGCGATGGTCGCCACTAGGCCGAAACCTCCTCAGGAGACGCCGCGTTGGCTGTGTTAGCCGCGATGTAGGCATTCAGCGCCTCGACGCTGAACACCAGGTCGTCCGCGCGCAGCACGTCGTAGGTGTTGAGCTGGTCCGGCGCCAGGATGTGCACACCGGGCAGGTTGCGCACGCTCTTGGCCCCGGCCTCGTCGCTGCGGCCGATCACCACCAGCACCTGCCTGCGCTCGGTGAGCGTGGCCAGAAATGTCTTGGCGCTCTTGGTGGACGGGGTCTGGCCGGAAACCAGCTCGGTGACCGCGTGGATGCGTCCGTTGCGGGCCCGGTCGGACAACGCCCCGCGCAGGGCGGCGGCGATCATCTTCTTCGGGGTGCGCTGGCTGTAGTCGCGCGGCTTGGGGCCGTGCACCACGCCACCGCCGGTGAACTGCGGCGCCCGCGTCGAACCCTGACGGGCGCGACCGGTCCCCTTCTGCCGGTAGGGCTTACGGCCACCGCCGCTGACCTCGCCACGAGTCTTGGTCGAGTGCGTGCCCTGGCGTGCCGCCGCCCGCTGGGCGATGACGACCTGGTGCATCAGCGCGATGTTCGGCTCGACGTCGAACAGCTCGGCCGGCAGCTCAATTGAGCCGTCGGTCTTGCCAGCCGGCGTCTTGACGTCGATTTTGAGGGTCTTGGTGGCCATTACTTCTCACCTCGTTTGATCGCGGTGCGGACCATGACGAGTCCACCGGTGCGGCCGGGGACCGCACCCTTGATCAACAGCACGCCGTTCTCGGAATCGACCTTGTGCACCAACAGGTTCTGCACGGTCACGCGGTCGCTACCCATGCGACCCGACATCCGGGTGCCCTTGAACACCCGGGCCGGAGTGGCACAACCGCCGATGGAACCCGGCCGGCGGTGCACAGCCTGGGCACCGTGGCTGGCGCCCTGGCCGCGGAAGCCGTGCCGCTTCATCGTCCCGGCGTAGCCCTTGCCCTTGGAGGTACCGGTCACGTCGACGTAGGTGCCGTCGGCGAAGATCTCGGCGGTCAGCTCCTGGCCCACTTCGTATTCGGCCGCGTCGTCCAGCCGCAGCTCGGCCAGGTGCCGGCGCGGGTTGACCCCCGCAGCCGCGTACTGGCCGGTGACCGGCTTGTTGACCTTGCGCGGGCTGATCTCGCCGTAGGCCAGCTGGACGGCGCTGTACCCGTCGCGCTCCGGGGTGCGGATGCGGGTCACCACATTGGGGCCGGCCTTGACCACCGTCACCGGGACGACTCGGTTGTTTTCGTCGAACACCTGCGTCATGCCCAGCTTGGTACCCAGAATGCCTTTTCTTGCCATGAGTTCGCCGATCTCCTACTGAATGTTGACGTCGACGCTGGCCGGCAGATCGATGCGCATGAGGGCGTCAACGGTCTTCGGCGTCGGGTCGAGGATGTCGATCAGCCGCTTGTGCGTGCGCATTTCGAAGTGCTCCCGCGAGTCCTTGTACTTATGCGGGGAGCGAATGACGCAATACACGTTCTTCTCGGTCGGCAACGGCACCGGCCCTACGACGCTGGCACCCGTGCGGACAACGGTCTCGACGATCTTGCGTGCCGATGCGTCAATAGCCTCATGGTCGTAGGCCTTGAGCCTGATGCGGATCTTCTGTCCCGCCACGCTTCTCCTACCCTCACTCCGAATTGGAGGCCCGTTTCCGGACCTCGTGCCCCCAGCGCGCCGGTTCGACCCAGGCCTATCCCGGGCCGAGTTCGCGTCGCGCCGGATACTGCGCCGCTGTTTACTAGTCGTGGTTCACCGGTACGCAGCCAGGATCGCGGCCGAAATTGGTCGCTCACCAAGGTTGTGACCGGACGCGCCCGTGGTGGGCGCTGGTCGTATGCCCGACCAGGCGCAAACCTGGCGCAGGGCAACCTGAACAGTATGCCTCAGATCACCGCTTCGGCCAAATCTTGGGTGGTCGCCTTTCCGGACCCGCCGCCGGGACGCTGTCGTCGGCGTCAACACCTGTCCTAGCAGGGGTTATTGGCCGTTCCAGGCGGCCCGGGGGCCGCACGGGGTGGCCGCGCGGCCGTCCGCCACCCGTCGGCGGCGCTGCAAACTTCGAAACTGCGCTGATGGCGTGCATTCGGCAGCAGGGTTCGCGATGACCGCAGACCCGAAGCCCTGACGCAGACCCGACGGCCTTGGCCCGAGATGGCAGCCCGTCATCCGCATGATCACTGCCGTCGGAGCCAGGCCGCTGCTGGTGTGCCACCCGGCTGGGCTTACGGCTCTCGCCGAAGGCAGGGCCGCGGTCAGGCAACGGACCAAGGAACGAACAGGCCTATAGGCCGCTTCAGGCCCGCCGAACGTGAAGCCGGCCGCACACTCGACGCCGAACGTGAGGCTGGCGTCACACTCGGCGAGCCGCGAGACTCAGACGCATGAGCGCACCGATCATCGACGAGGCGGCCAGGATCTTCGCCGACCCCACGGCCTACACCGACGAGCCGCGGCTGCACGCGGCGATGGCCCACCTGCGCGCCCACGCGCCGGTGGCGCTCGTCGACCAGCGCCCCTTCCGGCCGTTCTGGGCAATCACCAAACATGCCGATGTGATGGAGATCGAGCGCGCCAACAACCTGTTCATCAGCGAGCCCCGGCCGCTGCTGGCCGCCGCCGAGGCCGACGACATGGCGCAGCAGCTGCTGAACTCCGGAATGGGGTTGCGCACGCTGGTGCACATGGACGATCCGCAGCACCGGGTGGTGCGCGCGATCGGCGCGGACTGGTTCCGCCCCAAGGCGATGCGGGCGCTGAAGGTCAGGGTCGACGAGCTGGCCAAGATCCACGTCGACAAGATGCTGGAGGCTGGCACCGAGTGCGATTTCGTCACCGAGGTCGCCAAGCACTACCCGCTCTACGTCATCCTGTCGCTGCTGGGCCTGCCCGAAACGGACTTCCCCAGAATGCTCAACCTCACCCAGGAACTCTTCGGCGGCGACGACACCGAGTTCCAGCGCGGCACCACCCCAGATGAGCAACTGCAAGTGCTGCTCGACTTCTTCGCCTACTTCAACGAGCTCACCGCCGCGCGGCGGGCGGACCCGACGGAGGACCTGGCCTCGGCGATCGCCAACGCCCGGGTCAACGGCGAACCGCTGTCGGACATCGACACCGCGTCGTACTACGTGATCATCGCCACCGCAGGCCACGACACCACCAGCGCGACCATCGCCGGCGGCCTGCGGGCATTGATCGAAAACCCGGACCAGCTAAGGCGATTGACCGACAACATGGACCTGATGCCACTCGCCGTCGAAGAGATGATCCGCTGGGAGACACCGGTCAAGGAATTCATGCGGACCGCCACCGAGGACACCACCGTGCGGGGGGTGCCCATCGCCAAAGGCGAATCGGTGTACCTGTCGTACGTCTCCGCCAACCGCGACGAGGAGGTGTTCGACGAACCGCACCGCTTCGACGTGGGCCGCGACCCCAACAAGCATCTGGCCTTCGGCTACGGCGTGCACTTCTGTCTCGGCGCCGCCCTGGCCCGGATGGAGATCAACAGCTTCTTCAGCGAGCTGCTGCCCCGGCTCAAGTCGATCGAGCTCAACGGCGCACCCGAACTCACCGCCACCACTTTTGTCGGTGGGCTCAAGCACTTGCCGATTCGTTACTCGCTGAGGTAGTCCCGGCCTGCGTGCGCTGAACGTGCAGAAAGCCGTCGACGGCCGCCCGCGCGCACTCCTGGTAGTCGAACTCCGGCAGCGTGGACAGCCGGCCCAACGCCAGCGGGCCGATCAGCAGCGCGATCGCGCGCGATCGGTTGACCTCACCCAGCTCGGCCGCCTCCGGGCTGTCGAAGATGGCGTCGAACGGCGCCGCGTACTGCTGGGCGAGGCGTTCACGCAATGTGGTCACCGCAGGGCTGTCCGCGGTCCGGTTGTGCGACGCTTCCGGCAACTCTTCCAGGTCCCGGCCCAGCGACAGCCACGCCATCGCCGTCAATGCGGCCGGCGCCTGCGCCACGGATTCGGCCTGGGCCAGCACCAGCGCGATCAGCCGGTCCCGCAACGTGCCCTGCTCGGGAGGCATCGGAGCGGGCGGTATCAGGCTGTTGAACGCGGCCGCCAGCAAATCGTTGCCGCTCGGGAAATGGCGATACAGCGTGGCCCTTGCTACATTTGCGCTTCGAGTGACCGCGTCGACGGTCACCGCGCTGGGCCCCCCGGACCGCAGCAGCGTGGCTGCGGCTTCCAGCAAACGAGCCCGGGACTGCGCCGGGCGCGGATCGGTACTGCCGCCGGTAATGCTGATCCACCTCCCTGTTTTCGCACAAGACTACCCGTCTACCTGCAAGATGACCTCGACGTCTCTTCGCCTACGTGACGAATTCCGCCGCGCGGTGTCCGAGCATGACGACGGTCGCATGCGGGCCGCGGCTGGGAATCACCGGCAGGACGGAACCGTCAATCACCCAGAGGTTTTCGATGCCATGGACCCGGCACCGGTGGTCGACGACGGGGCCCATCGGGGCGCTGCCGCACAGGTGTTGCGATGTCGACCACACCGCCGGGCCGACATGCGTTGACGCACCGCATAACTCACGGGCCAGTTCGCTACCCTGTTGGAGCAGCGCGATGTCGGCGGGCTCGCTGTCGTAGCGGTGCTCGATCCGCGGCGGCACGGCGGGATCGGCGGAAACCAGGGTTATTCGCCCACGCGACCGCGGCTGCATCAGCGCCACCCCGATGTGCGGCCAGTCCCGATGCCCCGCCGTGCCGTCACCGGTCATGGCGACGAAACCCCCGGTATAGGGCCGTATTTCGACGCCTTCGGCGGTGGAGAGCACGACCTCCAGCACCGGCCGGTCCACGGCCACCGTCCAATTGGTCGGCAGCACCCATTCCGGGTGGTCGCTGCACTGCGCCCCCACCGGCAGTGCCGCAACGACTTCGACGTCCGCCGCCCGAAGCGTGGCGGATTCGCCTACGCCCGAGAGCATCAGCAGGTGTGCAGTCTGGATCGCTCCGGCGCACAGCACAATTCGGTCGGCCGTCAGGGCCACCGGCCCGTCTGGGCCGACAGCGTCCACCCCCACGACCGTCGCGGCAGCGAAACGCAGCCGCAGCGCGCGGGTTTGCGACAGCAGCCTCAGATTGGGCCGGCGCAGCGCCGGTATCAGGTAGCCGGCGCCCGGCCCGGTTCGCACGCCGTCGACGATGTTGAGCGGAACCGCGCCCACGCCCGACGGCAGCCGCGGCCCAACATCGTTGAGGTCGGCGATCCACGGGAAACCCGCCTGCTGGGTGGCGGCCACGAAAGCCTCGGTAACGCCCGTCATATCGGCTGTGCGACGGACCCGGATGGGCCCGCCGCGACCGTGGGCGGGCGTGTCGAAATCCAGGTCGGTCTCGATGGCCCGGAAGTGCTCGAGGACGTCATTCCAACCCCAGCCGGGGACGTCGGCGCGCTCGAAGTCCTGCGGTAACCCGCGGCAGAAGTACCCGCCGTTGACGGCACCGGAGCCGCCGACCGTCGCTCCGCGCACGATGGGCAGCTGACGAGCCGGCGCCCCGGTGAGCGTGGTCAGGTAGCGCGCTACCAGCGGGCTGCCGGCCCCGATCGGAAGTTGCAGCCCGTTGGTCGTCCGGGCCAGCAACGCCGGGTCGTCCAGTCCCGGCCCCGCCTCCACGACCGTCACCGCGCACCGGGAATCGGCGGAAAGGCGTTCGGCGACAACTGATCCAGCGCTGCCGGCACCGATGATCAGCACATCGCTGTGAGTCACGGCCAGTCGGAGTCGCGGTTCAGGTGCGGATCTTGGGCTTGAGGGGGCCGATATTGCGTTCGCGCACCACCCCGGTCCACAACCCGCTGCCGTACGCCAGGTCGTCGACGCGCTTGAGCAGCAAATAGGTGAACACGCCGATCGGTTCGGCATCCTCGCCGACGGAGTCCCTGCGGCGCAGCCAGTCCACCACCCCGTCCACTATGGCGGCGATCAGCACCACGCGGCGGCACTGCCGCGAAATTAGGGCGGCCAGCAACGCCAGCGGCCAATAGTGCCGACAGATCGCGGAGGCCAGCTGCAGCGCCGCCGACCACAGGCCGCGGGTGGCGATCACCAGCACATCCCAGAGGGAAGTGTCGGCCGTGCGCATCGCCTTGGCGATCCGTCGGCCCGTCAGCAACGCCACCACCAACGACGCCAGCCGGGCGATGCCGGTGCCCAGGGCCATCAGGATCCAGACCATCAGCGCCCCGCCCGAAATCACCAGCGGAGCCGTCTTGTCCGGGTGCCGCACCGACAGCGGAGCCGCGGAGCCGCCGTAGAACGCCTTGCGGGCGATCCAATCCTTCAATTCGGTCCGATGGTCGTGCGCCACCAGGGCGATCGGCTCGTAGCGCAGCCGGGCGCCGGCCTCGATGAGCCGCCAGCACAGGTCGACGTCCTCGCCGGACTTCAACGTCTCGTCGAACCCGCCGACGTCGCGGATGGCGGAGCTGCGGCAGATGATCGCGGCGCTGGGAACGTAGGACACCGTGCTCAGCGGCAGCACGGGCGCCTCCCGCTGGCCCAGGTCCAGCGACGAGTGCACCGCCTCGTACCGCGCCACCAGATTCTCGCTCTGCGACAGGCCGACGATGCGGGGTGCGACCAGGGCGACGGTGGGATCGCAGAAGTGCCCGAGCAACGCCTCGAGCCAACCGCGCCGCGGCGAGACATCGGAGTCCATGAAGGCGACGAAGTCGGTACGGGAAGCCGCGAAGCCGGTGTTGCGCGCGGCCGCGGGCCCCTTGCTGCGGTCGTGGCGAAGGACCTCGACGTCGCAGTGCGCGCCCAGGAAGTCGTCGGGCACGATCGGCCGAGCCGAACCGTCGTCCACCACGATGACCCGCAGCCCCCGCAGCGAGGACACCAGGCGACGCACACCAGATGTGTTGTCGCGCACCGGTATCACCACGGTCACGTCGTGGTGCGACGGGCCACTGGCGGGCCGGGGGTGGGCCACGGTGGCGTCCAGCAGCGTGCGGGCCAGCTGCGCGCTGACCTCGTCGCGCACCTTGAGCCGGCCGTCCGACAGCATGTCCTGGGCGGCGGGCGCCAGCTTGAGCAAGCGGGTCGGTGAGCCGCCCAGCAGCGCCGAGCCGTCGCCGAGTACCCGCACGCGGCGGTCAACCTGAACGGCAAACCCGTCAGGCAGCCGAGTAGCGGTCATGTGCGCCGCTCCTCGTCGCTTCCGCTCTGCATCGTCGTTGGCGCCCTCATGTCAGCATTCCGCCCGGTCCGGGCAGCCAACGGGCGATCCGGCGCGCACAGCCGTCGACCATCTCGCCGAAGATGCGGCTCCCCTCGGCCGCGGTCGCGGTCGTCGGATCGCCCAGTACCCCGGCCCGGCTCACCGCCGCGACCCCGCCCCGGCGCATCGACGGCAGCAGTTCGTGCAGCGGCGCGTCATTTCCGGCCAGCCACCGGTCGGTGAGCACGTCGGCCGGCGAAAGGTGCAGCAGCACGGAAGTTTCGGTATGACCCGCGTGGGCGTCACCGCCGGCGACGGTGCAGGGGCACCAGCCGGCGTCGCGGCCCTCGGCCCGCAGTGTGGTCACCGCGTGGTGCAACGCAGCGACATTGCCGCCGTGGCCGTTGACGAACACCAAGCGGCGCGCCCAGCAGGCGGCCGACCTGCCGTACTCCACCAGCAGGGTCGACAGGGCCTCGATTCCGATCGAGATCGTCCCGGGGAAACTCTGATGCTCGCCGCTGGCGCTGTAGGCGATGGCCGGCGCCACCAGCCATTCGCGGCCGTCGTCGAGGAGAACCGCGGCCGCTCGGGCGACCGCCGTCGCGATGCGCGTGTCGGTGTCCAGAGGCAGGTGCGGGCCGTGCTGTTCAGTGGACCCCAGCGGGATCAGCAGTGACGGCGAGTCGCTCGGTAGCTGACTCGACGTTGCACTGCCGAGTTCGCCGAGTAAGGGCACTTGCCGATGGTAGGCCGAATTCACCTGCAGTGCACCGGTTGTTGAACCTTCCATCGAAATTTCTTATCGGGCGCCAATCGGGCACTGGAATTTGGAGACTCGTACGCCACGACTGCCACGTCCGTACCACACACACGCGCCGCACCAGAATTGTCCGGAACGTGAATTATTCGCTGCCGCCTAGGAATCGCGGGTCACGCCGAGCGCCCGGGTGAATCCCTCCGGCATCAGAATGTCGTCGGGCCGCAGGTCGTGGATAGAGGCGTGCCCCAGACCCATCAACGCCGAGTCGATGCCCCCGCGCAGGATGTCGAGCACGTTCTCGACGCCGGGCTGGCCGGCGGCGGCCAGGCCCCACAGGTACGCCCGGCCGATCATGACCGCCCGCGCGCCCAGCGCCACGGCCTTGACGACGTCGCTGCCCCGCCGAATACCCCCGTCCAGCAGCACCTCGACCTGGTCGCCGACTGCCTCTACGACCGCGGGCAGCGCGCGGATCGAGGCAGGCGTGCCGTCCAGGTTGTTGCCGCCGTGATTGGACACCGAGATCGCGGAAACACCCGCATCCACGGCCTTTTTGGCGTCGTCGACCCGCATCACGCCCTTGAGCATGAACGGGCCGCCCCACAGCTCGCGCAGCCAGGCGATGTCCTCCCAGGTCGGCGGCGGCGTGCCCATCCACTCCCCGTAGGCGGCGAAGAACGGCGGCCCCGGCTCACCACGGCGCCCCTGGTTGGGCACCCGCAGCTCCGGCGCGTGCAGCGTCTTGCCGAACTTCCACAGCCAGCGCGGCTTGGTGATGGCCTCCGGAGCCATCCGCAGCATTGTCCGCAGATCCATCTGCTCGGGAATCTTGGGGCTACCCCAGTCGCGCCCGTGCGAGAACGACCAGTCGGTGGTGACGATCAGCCCGGCGGCGCCGGCCTGGCGCGCCCGCTCGACCCGTTCGGCGATGGCGTCGCGGCCGCCGAGCCAATACACCTGGAAGAACAGCTTGGGGTTGGCGGCGATGACCTCTTCGATCGGCTTGCTGGCGAACGAGGACAGCCCCATCGCGGTGCCCCGCGCGGCGGCCGCCCGCGCCACCGCGACCTCGCCGTCCGGATCCACCGCCTGCACACCGGTCGGCGAGATCAAGACCGGAAGCGAAATCTCCTGCCCCATAACGGTGGTGGACAGGTCGCGCTTTTCCGACACCCCGATGACGTGTGGCGCGAAGCCGAGTTCGGCGAACGCCTCGACGTTGTCGGTGACCGTGACGCCCTTTTCGCTGGCCGAGACCAGAGAGGAGTACACCGATTTGGGCAATCGCCGCTTAGCACGCTGCTGGGCGATGGCGACGGTTTCGAACCATTGATCGGCCACGGTTACACGGGGCTTTCGTTGCAGAGGCGCGCGGGTGGACGCCTGGAGAGGGTCAGGGGAATCGGCTCGCGGATGCGCTGCCCGCGGGAGTGGTCGGCGCGAGGCCGCGGGGTCTGGCGTTGCAGCGCCAGCGCAGGCGCGCCGTGGCCCTGCACGCATTCGGGGTCCGGCCCGTCCAGCGGCAGGCCGGTGAAGAATTTCGCCGCCATGCAGCCACCCCGGCAGGCGTCGTAGTGCCCGCAGCTGCCGCAGGCCCCCGCGGACTGGGGCTCACGCAGCTCGCGGAACAGCGGCGCGTTCTTCCAGACGTTGTCAAAACCCGAGTCCGTCAACACGTTTCCGGCCAGGAACCGGTCATGGATGGCGAACGGGCAGGCGTACACGTCGCCCACCGGGTCGATCAGGCACACCACTCGGCCGGCTCCGCACATGTTCAGGCCGGCCAGCGCGCCGGACTCGCCGAGCGGCGCCAGGTGGAAGAAGGAGTCGCCGGTGAGCACCCCTTCGCCCTTGGCGACCAGCCAGTCGTACAGCGCGACCTGCTGCTCCGCGGTGGGATGCAGGTCTTCCCACACGTCGGCGCCGCGACCCGATGGCCGCAGCCGGGTGATCCGCAGCGTGGCGCCGTACCGGCTCGCCAGCGCGGCGAAATCGTCGAGCTGGCCGACGTTGTGCCGGGTGACCACGACGGAGATCTTCGCGTCGCGGAAACCGGCCGCGGCAAGGTTTTCCAGCGCCCGCACCGCCATGTCGAACGATCCGGTGCCGCGGACGGCGTCGTTGACCTCGGCGGTGGCCCCGTCCAGCGAGATCTGGACGTCGACGTAGTCGCTGGCGGCCAGGCGCGCGGCCACCTCGGGCGTGATGCGCACCCCGTTGGTGGAGAACTTCACGCCGACGTGATGCGCGGTGGCGTAGTCCACCAATTCCCAGAAGTCCGGACGCACGGTGGGTTCCCCCCCGCCGATGTTCACGTAGAACACCTGCATGCGTTCCAGCTCGTCGATGATGTCCATGCACTGACGGGTGGACAGCTCGCGCGGATCACGCTTGCCCGACGACGAAAGGCAGTGCACGCATGCGAGATTGCAGGCGTAGGTGAGCTCCCAGGTCAGGCAGATGGGCGCGTCGAGGCCGCGCTCGAACTGCTCGATAAGCCTCGGTACTCGTGCTGTTGGGGCACTCATGTCTGCTCCTCCTGTGGCACCAGCATGTTGGAGTCGGCCAGCACTCCCAGCGCGTGCAGGTAGGGCCCCTGGCCGGGATCGTCGACACCCGCGGCACGGCAGGCGGACCGTGCGTCGGGGTGGTCGGCCAACGACCGCACCACGGTGAGCACGGTGCGGTTTTTCAGAAACGAGAGCTTGCGCGTGCCGAAGTGGTAGAGCAACGCGCCAAACGGCTCCGGCCGAACCGCCACCTGAGGGTGCAACCGCCAACCGCGCTCGGGGTCGAAGACGCTCGTTTCGGCCCGCGCGGGCGCAGGCACGGTCAGTAAACCCCGCACATTCCGTCGATGGACACCTCTTCGACCAGCGTCTCGGTGACGAGTTCGGTCTCGGTCTCGTTTTCGCGCTCCATTTAATAGCCTCTCGTGGCGGGGGTCACAGTCGTGCCAGAATATGGCATCGAGTGCCTAAACGGAAGGGCGGGGTCTGATGTTGCCGGAGTCACGGTTGGGTCGGCGCCGCTCGACGACACCGAACCACATCAGCGACGTCGGCATCGACCTGTTCGCCGCGCGGGGGTTTGCCGAGGTGAGCGTGGACGACGTCGCCCAGGCCGCCGGCATCGCCCGTCGCACCCTGTTCCGCTACTACGCCTCGAAGAACGCGATCCCCTGGGGCGACTTCGACACGCACCTCGCGCACCTGCGGGACCTGCTCGACAACGTCGACCGGACCGTTCGCCTCGGTGACGCGCTGCGGACCGCGCTGTTGGCGTTCAACACCTTCGACAAGTCCGAGTCCGCCCGGCACCGCCAGCGCATGCGCGTCATCCTGCAAACCGAAGAGCTGCAATCCTATTCGCTGACGATGTACGCGGGCTGGCGCGAGGTCATCGCCGGGTTCGTCGCCGACCGGCTCGACGCCAAGACCACCGACCTGGTGCCGCAGACCGTCGCCTGGACGATGCTGGGCGTGGCGCTGAGCGCGTACGAGCATTGGCTGCGCGACGAGTCCGTCACGCTGCCCGAGGCCCTGGGCAACGCGTTCGACGTCGTCGGCGCCGGACTGAACGGACTCGAGCCGTGACCGCCGAGCACCTGTTGCACACCCTGCGGTCACAGGGCCGGTTCTGCGCCGGATCCGGCTCGCCGATGTACCACGAGCTGTTCGAGCGGGTGGCCGGCGACGTCGAAGCCGGCGGGGTATTCGCGACCATTCTGTCCGGTTACGAAGAAGCCCCGTCGCGAGAGGCCGTGCCGCTGCGGCTGCTCGGCGGCCTACACCGGATGGTGCTCGACGGCGGGGCGCCGACGCTGCGCCGCTGGTATCCGAGCACCGGCGGGCGCTGGGACGCCTCTGCCGCCTGGCCGGAGATCGTGCGCGTCGCGACCGAGAGCGCCGACGTGCTGCGCGCCGCGCTGGGCAGTCCGCCGCAGACCAACGAGGTCGGCCGCTCGGCCGTGCTGGTCGGCGGGCTGCTGCGCCTACAAGCCGGGTCCGGCTGGCCCGTAAGGCTTTTCGAGATCGGCTCCAGCGCGGGGCTGAACCTGCGGGCCGACCACTACCAATACCGCTACGCCGGCGGGCAATGGGGACCGGCCGACTCACCGGTGGTCGTCGACGACGCGTGGCACGGCGCGCTGCCGCCGTCGGGCGCGCTTTCGATCGTCGAGCGGCACGGGTATGACATCGCGCCCATCGACGTCGCGGGCGTCGATGGGTCGGCGGGCGAGCTGGCGCTGCTGAGCTACGTCTGGCCCGATCAGAGCGCGCGGCTGGAACGGTTGCGCGGCGCCATCGCCGTCGCGCGCGGTGTTCCGGCGCGGTTGCAGCGCGCGTCCGCCGGCGACGCGGTGGCCGGGCTGACGCTGATCGATGGCGCGCTGACGGTGCTGTGGCACTCGATCACCTGGCAATATCTGTCCGACGCCGAGCGTGCGGCGGTGCGCTCGGGGGTCGACGCGCTCGGCGCCCGCGCCGACGCCCGGTCGCCGTTCGCGCACCTGACCCTCGAGCCCGCACGCGACGGGGCCGCGCTGAAGTTCCTGGTGCGCGCGCGCCTGTGGCCGGGCGGCGAGCTGCGAGTGCTGGCAGCATGTCACCCGCACGGACCGCCGGTGCACTGGCAGTAGACGTCTGGCCCGCAGGCCCCTCCCCCGCCACACGAGTGTGGGGCTTGTGCACGGCCCCCTTGCCGTCCATAACCCCCACAGTCGACGCACCAAGAGAGCGCACGATTGATGGCTTATGCGAATCCAGTCCCACCCCGTGAAATAAATCGACGCTGGAGCGTTGGATTTCGGGCAGCCGCGGCGACGATAGGAATGTGAGCGCCCAACCGGACCGCCATCGCGACGCTCGACGTGCGCTGCTCGAGTTGTACGACGACGCGTTGCCGGTGGTGTACGGGTACTTCGTCCGGCGGTGTCCGGACCGCGGTACGGCCGAGGATCTGACGTCGGAGACGTTTCTGGCCGCCTTCCAAACAGCTCGCGACGCGGCGCGGAAGCCTGATCCACCGCCGATCGCGGTGCCGTGGCTGCTGGGGGTGGCGCGGCACAAACTGGCGGATCACTATCGGCGTCGGCATGACCCGCTGCCCGTCGCCGATCCGCCGGAGGACGCTATCGACGACTGGGACGCGGAGCTCGATCGCCTGGTCGCCGAGAGCGTGCTGGCCCGGCTGAGCGAGCCGCACCGCGCGGTCCTGGTTCTGCGCTACATGGACGACTGCAGCGTCGGCGAATGCGCCCAGCTGATCGGGCGCACCGTGCACGCCACCGAGGCGCTGCTGGTCCGCGCCAAGAAGGCGTTCCGAAGTGAGTATCCGGAAGGAGGCACGTCATGAGCCAGCACGATCCGCTCAGCGTGCTGCACACCGATGACCTTCCGGTCCAACCCGATGCGGCCTTCGCCGCGCGACTGCGCCGGCGTCTGGAATCCGCACTGTCACTACCCGAAGGAGTTCTCATGAGTGGCACGGCCACAGCCCTTTCCGAATTGTCCGAGCCTGCAGCCGCCGCTGCAGCCCCGCGCCCCGCCGCACTGCCCTATCTCTGCGTGGCCGACGCGCGCGCGGCGCTGTCCTGGTACACCGACGCGTTCGGTGCCGTCGTGGTCGGCGAGCCAATCGTCATGGACGACGGGCGAATTGGGCACGCGGAGATCGCGATCGGCGACGGCGTGCTGTACCTCGCCGACGAGTATCCGGAGCTCGGCCTGAAAGCGCCTGCACCGGAGGCGGTCTCGGTCAGCCTGATGTTGCACGTCGCCGACACCGATGCGGCGTTGCGGCGCGTGCGGGAGCAGGGCGCCACCGTCGTGCGGGAGAGCTACGAGGGGTACGGTGCCCGCAACGCGGCGATCGTCGATCCCTTCGGCCATCGCTGGATGCTCAGTGGCCCAGTGCGCGAACCCATTCGGCACGGTGACATCGGTTACGTGTCGGTGTGGGTACCCGACGCCGACCGGGCAGCCGCCTTCTACGGGCATGTGCTGGGCTGGACCTACGACCGTGAGTCCCATCAAGTGACGAATACCGATCTGCCGACCGGCATTTCGGCGTCAGACGGCGCCGCGACCCTGTTCTGCTGCTACGCGGTCGACGACGTCCACGCCACGCGGGACGCGATCGCCGCCGCGGGCGGCGCGCCGGGCGAGATCGAGGAAAGGGACTTCGGCACCCTGCTCGATGCCACCGACCCGCAGGGTGCGGCATTCGCGGTCTACAAGCCGGCCGACGGCCAGAAACGCCCGCAGCTCAACGGATCCGGGCCGGGTGAGGTCTCGTATGTCACCTACGAAGTGCCCGACTCGGCGGTGTTCCGCGACTTCTACGGCCGGGTGTTTGGATGGACTTTCGAGCCCGGCCGGGTAGCTGACGGTTGGCAGGTGCAGGCCACCCACCCGATGGCCGGCGCCGCCGGCGGCGGCTCCGGCTCGGTGACGGTGCCGATGTGGACCGTCGCGGACATCGACGCCGCGGTCGCGCGGGTCCGCGAGGCCGGTGGCACCGTGCTGGCCGAACCGTCCCGGCAGCCGTACGGCCTGAGCGCCGAGTGCACTGACGACCAGGGCGTCCGCTTCTACCTGGGCCAGTTCTAGGTTGCGCGAGCAGACGGGCTAGCCGAGCACCTCCGAAATCGGTGTGGCGGCGGCGATCTTGCCGCGGATCTTCATCACCTTGCCCGGCAGTCCGCCGCCGACCACGCCGACCAGCACGCCGTCGCGCTCGTAATAGGCCAGGAACTTGCGGCCGTCGTCCTCGACCAGGTGCACGATGTCGGTGGCCTCCGGCTCGCCCAGGCACTGGATTTTGACGTCGTACTGATCGCTCCAGAAGTACGGGACGACGACGACCGACGGCACGTCCTGGCCCAGCATCGCCGGCACCACGACGCGGGCCTGGTCGGCCACGTTGCTCCAATGTTCAACGCGCGCTTGGTGTCCCGTCGGATCACGCCAGGACGCGACGTCGCCCAGCGCCCACACGTGGGGCGCACTGGTGCGTCCGGCTTCGTCGCAGATCACGCCGTTGTCGACCCGCACGCCGCTGCCGTCCAGCCACTCGGTTGCCGGCCGCGACCCGATGCCGACGACCACCAGGTCGGCCGGCACCTCGCTGCCGTCGCTCAGCACCACCGTGTCGACGTGGCCGTCGCCGCGGACCTCGGACACCCCGAGGCCAAGCCGGACGTCCACGCCCTCGGCGCGATGCAGCCGCGTCACCAGCTCGCCAATCTGCTCGCCCAGCACGGTCGCCAGCGGTTGCGGCTGGGGCTCCACCAGCACCACGTCCACGCCCAGGCTGCGCAGGCTGGCCGCCACCTCGCAGCCGATGAACCCGGCGCCGACGACCACGGCCCGCTTCGCGGCTAAGGCGTGGGTGCGCAGCGCCATGCTCTCGTCGAACGACCGGAGCACCCGAATGCCCTCGAGGTCGGGGAACGACGGGATGCGCCGCGGCACCAGGCCGGTGGTAATGACGAGCTCGTCGTAGCCGAGCACGGATCCGTCGGCCAGCGTCACCGTTTGCGCTTCCGTGTCCAGCGCGGTGGCCGCCGAGCCCAGCCGCAGGGTGATGTCCTTCTCGTCGTACCACTCGCGCGGCTTGAGGAAGGTGTCGTCGACCTCGCTGCGCAGCACCTCCTTGGAGAGTGGCGGCCGGTCGTACGGGAGATGCACCTCGTCGCTGACGATCGTGACGGGCCCGGGATACTCCGCACGGCGCAATTGCTCGGCGGTGCGGGCGGCGCCAAGACCCCCGCCGACGATCACGATTCCGTTATTGGTCACGTTGGAGTTCATAGCACGACGGCCGATCAGTACTTTAGGGCACCCTTATCCACCGGGATCTGCGTGCCCGACAACGTGCCCGAGCCGTCGCCGGCCAACCAGGCGACGACGTCGGCGACCTCGTCGGCCGTCATGAAGCCCTTGTACTGCATCGGCATTGGCGGGAAACTGTGCACGAACCGGGGATGCTTGGCAAAGATCTCCATCATCGCCTCCGGCTCGATCATCGGGGTGTCGACCGAGTACGGGTGGATGGAGTTGACCCGGATGCCGTATTCGCCGAGCTCGATCGCCAACGTGTTGGTCAGCGCGGTGAGCCCATGCTTGCTGGCCGCATAGTGCCCGTTGCCCGGTGTCGCCTTCAGGCCCGCCGACGAGCTGACCACCACGATCGACCCACCGTTGCCGGCGTCGATCATCGCGGGGATCGTGGCGCGCAGGGTGCGCCAGGTGCCGGTCAGGTTCACGCCGATGACGGTGTCCCACTGCTCGTCGGTGAGTTCCCAAACCCGCCCCCAGCCCAGCACCCCGGCGTTGGCCACCAGGATGTCGAGCCGGCCGAGTTGCTCGACGCCGTCGGCGACCAGTTGCCGCAGGGCGGCGTCGTCGCGGATGTCGGCCTCGCGGGCGAGCACCTTGCGTCCCTCGGCCTCCACCAGGCGGACGGTCTCGTTGAGGTCTTCCGGGGTGGCCGGCGTGTACGTCAGGGTGTCGGATACCGGCGCGCAGATATCGAGGGCGATGATGTCGGCGCCCTCGCGGGCCAGCCGCACCGCGTGCGACCGGCCCTGGGCGCGGGCGGCGCCGGTGATGAACGCAACCCGGCCTTGCAGTGATCCAGCCTGTCCAGTCACCCAGACAGGCTAGCAGCGAAATTGAAACGTGTTCTAGTTGGGGCCGGGCTCTGCCGAGCGCAGGGGGACGCTAGATCTCGGAGATGATCTGGGCGCGTTGGGCGTTGTACTCCTGGTCGTTCAGGGCACCGGTGGCGCGCAACGTCTCGAGTTGCTGCAGCCGCTCGGCGATCGAGACCTGCGGGGCCGCCGCGGGCGTCGGCGCGCCCTGCGCCTGCCCTGCCTGCCCGTCGAAGGCCCGGTCCACCACCGCCTGGATCTGCGCCGCCAGCCCCGGATTGGACCGGATGTCGAGCGTGCTGCTCAACGCGACGTTGTTGGCCTTGAGGATCTGCAGGATCTCCATCAGCGGACCGGCCTGCCCGGTGAGGTCGACGGTTTTGCCCAGCTTCTGCGAGGTGAACTGGGCGGGCATCAGTCCGTTGACCAAAGCGCTGCGCTCCCAGTCGATCTGGAACTGCTGCGTGGTCGGATTGACCAATACGACGACCTTGCGCGCGTTGAGGTTGCCCATCCGCGTGACGTTGAAGATCACCCGGTCCTGGGCGTCGAACGGCACCAGGCCCGGACCGGCAATATGCAGGTTCAGGTTCACCACCGGCTGCTCGTTGATGCGGGTACCGGTCTCGCGCATTCCGGTGATCTGGGCCAGCGCCAGCACCCCGTGCTGCTCGAGTTCGGCCGACCGGATGGCCGCGTTCTTGCCGAAGTTGGCCAGCCAGATCGCGATCACCACGTCGAGCACGGTGACGAGCCCGCCCGCGTAGAGCATCCACTGCAGGATCTCATCCTGGCCCGTAGCGAAGTAGACGACCAGAAAGATCGGGCCGACCAACCCGCCGCACAGCAAAACCAGCAACTGAGCCTTGATATAGCGCCCCAACACGTATCGCTCCTCACTTCCGCCGGTAGGTCGTGTCAGATTAGCGCTGCGTCACCGCTACCGATCCCAGGTTTGGCAAACTGCCGAACAGACGCAAAAGCACCCGACACGCCATGCGTGCGGGTGCTTTTGCGTCTGTTCGCGGAAGAAACGCTACTTGATGATCTTGGTAACCCGGCCGGCGCCGACGGTGCGGCCACCCTCACGGATGGCGAACCGCAGACCCTCGTCCATGGCGACGGGCTGGATCAACTTGACCGAGATGACGGTGTTGTCACCGGGCATCACCATCTCCGTACCCTCCGGCAGCGTCACCACACCGGTCACGTCGGTGGTGCGGAAGTAGAACTGCGGACGGTAGTTGTTGAAGAACGGCGTGTGCCGGCCACCCTCGTCCTTGGACAGGATGTAGACCTGGCCCTCGAACTCGGTGTGCGGCGTGGTGGTGCCGGGCTTGATGACGACCTGGCCACGCTCGACGTCCTCACGCTTGACACCACGCAGCAGCAGACCGACGTTGTCACCGGCCTGCCCCTGGTCGAGCAGCTTGCGGAACATCTCCACACCGGTGACCGTGGTCTTGGTGGTGGTCGGACGGATGCCGACGATCTCGACTTCCTCGTTCACGTTGACCACGCCGCGCTCCACACGACCGGTGACCACGGTGCCGCGGCCGGTAATGGTGAAGACGTCCTCGACGGGCATCAGGAACGGCTTGTCGGTCTCGCGGACCGGGTCCGGGATCGACTCGTCGACGGCGTTCATCAGCTCCTCGACGGACTCCACCCACTTGGCGTCGCCCTCGAGCGCCTTGAGCGCCGAGACCCGGATGACCGGGGCCTCCTCGTCGAACTCTTGGGCGGCCAGCAGCTCGCGGACCTCCATCTCGACGAGCTCCAACAGCTCCTCGTCGTCGACGGCGTCGGCCTTGTTCAGCGCCACCAGGATGTAGGGCACGCCCACCTGACGGGCCAGCAGCACGTGCTCGCGGGTCTGCGGCATGGGGCCGTCCGTAGCGGCGACCACCAGGATCGCGCCGTCCATCTG
This sequence comes from Mycobacterium sp. NGS68, assembly GCF_059812195.1. Classification (NCBI taxonomy): domain Bacteria; kingdom Bacillati; phylum Actinomycetota; class Actinomycetes; order Mycobacteriales; family Mycobacteriaceae; genus Mycobacterium; species Mycobacterium sp. NGS68. The sequence continues at coordinate 22,535 of NZ_JCALCE010000057.1, forward strand.
GGCGGCACCGGTGATCATGTTCTTGATGTAGTCGGCGTGGCCCGGGGCGTCGACGTGCGCGTAGTGGCGCTTGTCGGTCTGGTACTCGACGTGCGCGATGTTGATCGTGATACCGCGCTGACGCTCCTCGGGAGCGTTGTCGATCTGGTCGAACGCCTTGGACTCGTTCAGGTCCGGAAACTTGTCGTGCAGGACCTTGGTGATAGCCGCGGTCAGGGTGGTCTTGCCGTGGTCAACGTGACCGATGGTCCCGATGTTGACGTGGGGCTTGGTCCGCTGGAACTTCGCCTTCGCCACTTCTGTGTCCTCCTGGACTGTTGGTGCTTAAAAAAGCAGTGTTGATTTTTCTTGGATTTGCCGCGGTTGTAACCGGGTCAGGTTACTCCCTGTCGAAATTCACTCGCCCGTCGCCTTGGCGATGATCTCCTTCGACACGTTCGCCGGCACTTCGGCGTACGAGTCGAACACCATGGAGTAGTTAGCCCGGCCTTGAGTCTTAGACCGCAGGTCGCCGACGTAGCCGAACATCTCCGACAGCGGCACGTGCGCCCTTACGACGCGCGCACCCGCCCGCTCCTCCATGGCCTGGATCTGGCCACGGCGGGAGTTCAGGTCGCCGATCACATCACCCATGTAGTCCTCGGGTGTAGTGACCTCGACGGCCATGATCGGTTCCAGGATCACCGGCTGCGCCTGCTGCGCCGCCTTTTTCAGCACCTGTGAACCGGCGATCTTGAAGGCCATCTCGGACGAGTCGACCTCGTGGAACGCGCCGTCGAGCAGGGTTACCTTCAGGTTCACCAACGGGTAGCCGGCCAGCACGCCGTACTGCATCGCGTCCTGGGCACCGGCGTCCACCGACGGGATGTACTCGCGCGGAATGCGCCCACCGGTGACTTTGCTCTCGAACTCGTAGGTGGCGCCGTCCTCGCTGGTGAACGGCTCGATGCTGATCAGCACCTTGGCGAACTGGCCGGAACCACCGGTCTGCTTCTTGTGTGTGAACTCGACCTTCTCGACCATCCGCTTGATCGTCTCCTTGTAGGCGACCTGCGGCTTGCCGACGTTGGCTTCGACCTTGAACTCGCGGCGCATGCGGTCCACCAGGATGTCCAGGTGCAGCTCGCCCATGCCGCCGATCACGGTCTGGCCGGTCTCGGCGTCCTGGTGCACCTTGAAGGTGGGGTCCTCCTCGGCGAGCTTCTGGATCGACAGGCTCAGCTTCTCCTGGTCGCTCTTGGTCTTGGGCTCGATGGCCACCTCGATCACCGGGTCGGGGAAGGTCATCGACTCCAGCACGATCTGGTTGTTCGGGTCGGCCAGCGTGTCGCCGGTGGTGGTGTCCTTCAGGCCGATCACGGCGTAGATGTGACCCGCCGATGCGGTCTCCACCGGGTTCTCCTTGTTGGAGTGCATCTGGAACAGCTTGCCCAGACGCTCCTTCTTGCCCTTGGTCGCGTTGATGACCTGGCTGCCGGAGTCGACCTTGCCCGAGTACACCCGGACGTAGGTGAGCTTGCCGAAGAACGGGTGCGACGCCACCTTGAACGCGAGCGCCGAGAACGGCTCGTCGGTCGACGGCTTGCGGACGATCTCCTCGTCCTCCTTGCCGGGCGGGTGGCCGATGGCCGGCGGCACGTCCAGCGGCGACGGCAGGTAGTCGATGACGGCGTCGAGCATGGGCTGCACGCCCTTGTTCTTGAACGCGCTGCCGCACAGCACCGGGTACGCCTCCGAGCTGATGGTCAGCTTGCGGATCGCGCCCTTGATCTCGGCGACCGTGAGCTCCTCGCCGCCGAGGTACTTCTCCAGCAGCTCCTCGTCGGTCTCGGCGACGGCCTCGACCAGCTTGGTGCGGTACTCGTCGGCCTTCTCCTGCAGCTCCGCGGGGATATCGATGGTCTCGTAGGTCTCGCCCAGCTTGGTCTCGCCGCGCCATACCTTGGCCTTCATCTCGACCAGGTCGACGACGCCCTCGAAGTCACCCTCGGAGCCGACGGGCAGCTGGATCGGGATGACGTTGGCGCCCAGCCGCTCCTCCATCGTCCGCACGGAGAAGTAGAAGTCGGCGCCGATCTTGTCCATTTTGTTGACGAAGCAGATGCGCGGTACGTCGTACTTGTCGGCCTGCCGCCAGACCTGCTCGGACTGCGGCTCGACACCTTCCTTGCCGTCGAACACGGCAACGGCGCCGTCCAGGACGCGCAGGCTGCGCTCCACCTCGACGGTGAAGTCGACGTGGCCGGGGGTGTCGATGATGTTGATCTGGTTGTCGTTCCAGAAGCAGGTGGTGGCCGCGGAGGTGATGGTGATCCCCCGCTCCTGCTCCTGCTCCATCCAGTCCATGGTGGCGGCGCCGTCGTGCACCTCACCGATCTTGTAGCTGATGCCGGTGTAGTAGAGGATGCGCTCAGTCGTCGTGGTCTTGCCGGCGTCGATGTGCGCCATGATGCCGATATTGCGGACCTTGGTGAGGTCGGTCAGCACGTCCTTCTGTGCCACAGAAGTCTTCCCACTCTTTCGTTGCTTGGTAGTTCGCTAACGGTCGCGCCCCGGCTTCACCGGTGGCTTGTCACCAGCGATAGTGCGCGAAGGCGCGGTTGGCCTCGGCCATCTTGTGGGTGTCCTCGCGCCGCTTGACGGAGGCCCCGAGGCCGTTGCTGGCATCCAGGATCTCGTTCGCCAGCCGCTCGATCATGGTCTTTTCCCGACGTTGCCGCGAGAAGCTGACCAGCCAGCGCAGCGCCAGCGTGGTCGACCGGTCCGGACGCACCTCGACGGGCACCTGGTAGGTCGCACCACCGACGCGGCGGCTGCGCACCTCGAGGGCCGGCTTGACGTTGTCCAGGGCACGCTTGAGAGTGATCACCGGGTCGGTGCCGGTCTTCTCCCGGGCGTTTTCGAGCGCTCCATACACAATGCGCTCGGCCAGCGATTTCTTCCCCTTGAGCAGAACTTTATTCACCAACTGGGTGACCAGCTGCGACCCGTAGACCGGGTCGTTGACCAGCGGACGCTTGGGTGCGGGCCCCTTGCGCGGCATTAGCTCTTCTCCTTCTTGGCGCCGTAGCGGCTACGAGCCTGCTTGCGGTTCTTGACGCCCTGGGTGTCGAGCGAACCGCGGATGATCTTGTACCGCACGCCGGGCAGGTCCTTCACACGACCACCGCGCACCAGCACCATCGAGTGCTCCTGCAGGTTGTGGCCCTCGCCGGGGATGTAGGCGGTGACCTCGACCTGGCTCGTCAGCTTCACACGCGCAACCTTGCGAAGCGCCGAGTTCGGCTTCTTCGGGGTGGTGGTGTACACGCGGGTGCAAACACCACGGCGCTGCGGGCTGCCCTTCAGAGCCGCGGTCTTGACCTTGCCGATCTTGTCCCGACGACCCTTGCGGACCAGCTGCTGAATGGTTGGCATCTACCGGCTTTCTTCTTCGTTTCTCGTTGTATCTACGTCTGCGCGCCGCATGCGTCTGCCCGGATTTTTCCGTTGCATCGTGGACATGCGAATTGGCCCGGCATTTACGCCCTTACGTCAGGCGCCGCAAGCCGCCAGGCACGAGCTACCACAATACCCGCCAGCGGTCTGGCAGGTCAAAGCGGTGGCCACCCGTCTCCCGTCGACTCTAGGTTAGAGGGCGGCGACCCGCTTCGCCCGGCTACGCCGCGCTCGCGATCGCCGCTGATTCGACGGCGCCGACCCGCTTCGCCCGGCTACGCCGCGCTCGCGATCACCG
>NZ_JCALCE010000058.1:0-21260 GCF_059812195.1 Mycobacterium sp. NGS68
CGCCGTAGGACTCTCGTGCCTCGACAGCAGGACAAGCGGATCGTTTGCGACTCGAGCGCTACTCCGAGCAGTCTTCCCTCGGACTAGGTGGCGCGACACCTTCAAGGTAAGCATCCAGGCACTGCTGGAGGATCATGAGCGAAAGCGGCATGACCTCATCGGCGTCAACGTCGCCGACGTCCGACTCGTCAGGACGATAGAAGCCGCCTGTGCTGAGCTCGATGTTGATCCAGAAACGGTGCAGATCTTTTAAAGTAGCCAGCGCGTCGACCAAGAGCTCAACATCCGGGTCCTCGTCGGGGTCGATGACGTACTTGACCAATTCGTGAACGAGGTCATCACGATGAGTACGGATCAACTCAAGTCGATCCGCCTGAATCTGTGCGATTGCGTCGTTTCTGACCAGCCACATCAAGGATGCACGAAACCTGTTCGGCGTTAAGGATAGAACGTGGTGGCGGTACTGTGCCTCTCCCTCGGCGGTCATCGAATTGCCGTCCAAGCTCCAGTCCAGACAAAAGAATTCGCGAACCTTAACGAGCACCGCGTGTTTGATCATCTCGTGCGTGATCTGGTAGAGGCCGGCGAAAGCCAGCGTTCCTCGAATGACGTTCGGCGTCAGTTTCGCGCGAAGTCGTCGTTCGTATCCAACCGGGTCGTCCTTGTATCCCATCTGTACAAGTCTGACGGAGTTGCACCGACCACCTCCAGTGAATTCCGTTGGCGGCACACCGCCATCTCATCGACTGTGCCATCACGCCGACACGTACGGGTAGCGGCGGCAGTCGCAAATGGGATCTGTTCGCGACTGCGACTACCGATCGACAACAACAACTGTGACCGTCATTCCGGGCTGCGACACATCGATTCTCAGATCACTCTCAAGCCCTCGCGGATTATCGACCCACCCGTCCAAGTCAAACACAATGCAGATCAGGTGGCCGATGTTCCCGATGCCCTTGTAACGGTCGCGGTCGACGATCAATTGCTCGCCAACTTGTTTGTGCGTCAGCGATTTGGAAGCGTGCTTCAGTTCGATCCCGATGGCGTACGCGGGGAGAAGATAGTCAATGCGGCTGTTCGAGCCCGCATACGAAGGTACGTATTCCTCGTCCCGGATGTCGTCGAAGAAAAGTTTCAGAAGCGCCTTGAAAAGGTACTGATCGTCCCACTCGTCAGAGAAGTCAATCGTCTGCTTGCCCCGGGGGTGTTTACGCAGGCTTCGCTGAACGAGGACGAATTTTTCTGCGATGCTCTCAATAACCTTCACAGCTTCCAGCCGCGCACCCGCGAAGCCGACAACGCCGGGAGAGGAAGCCGTCTTCACCGTTCCGTTGATCAGCTTCAGAAAAAGCTCGCCGATGATCTTCGCTTTGCTCGCACATGACCTCGATGCGGCCGACCAGTCTCCCACGGTGAATCGGTCGGCCTCGTCCTTACCCTTGAGGGCGGATCGAGTGTCGAGCTGGTTCAACATTGCCATATTGAGAAGTCGACCATGCGGCGCGTATTTGTCGCCGAAATGCTCGACGAACAGATTGTCGATGTCGATTCGCCGCGTGGGAATCGAGGTGACTTCTGGCTGGTCCGTTAGATAGCGAAGTCGAGCCGTTAGGGGGGCATCGAACCCGTACTCTGGCCGATTCATGTTCCAATGAATAGCCAGCGCCTCTTGGTAGGACCCCAGCCGTACGAAGAACCGGCGTAAGAGGTCGAGTTCGAGGTCGGCCGTAGCCACACCCTTCGGCGCATCGGTACGGCTGAACGCGGAGACCTCACCGCTGCCAAGGTCGTAGATCGCGATGCTCGCAACGCCTGGCGGGTAGTCCTTCGGAGTAATGATTGATTCGCATGCGTAGTGGACTGCAACGATGGTTTCGTTCGTTTCGACAGCCCGTGCAAGCTGCTCCAGGGAATGTTGCGGTCTAGTCAATCCCATCTCCGACGTCGGTGCTCGACTCAAATTGCAGGATTTGCTCGCTAGCGATGTCGAACGCTGTCAACGGTCGCCCCCGCAGAGTGCCGCACCCGGTGTCCAGGCATACGAGATGCTGCGAAACATAAGGCTTACTAGTCGGTTGAACGAAGTGGCCGAAGAATGTGCGCCGTCGCGGCCACGGACCGCCGTGGAGGAAGATCTTTGGATTGCCGCGCCCAGCCACCGCGGCATCTGTGCGAAGCGATACATCAAGTGGGTCGAACCCGGTGTGGGAGAAGAGGTAGTCATGGGTTTCGAAGAACGACGGCAGCGATTCAAGCAGCTTTCGGTGACGAGGGTCGAATCGCTCACGGAAGGCCCGTGTCGGATCATCCGTGATGTCTTCCATCAGATAAGACTTGATGGTGGCAAGGCCTCCATGGGCTGCGAATTCCTCTAGAGATCCACCATCGAGAAACTTCAGAAGTTCATGCTCGTGGTTTCCACGAAGGAATACGAACCGCCCGTCCATATATTCGGGCGCATTAGCCAGAGCTTCGAGCACCAGTCGGCTGTGCGGCCCACGATTCACATAATCGCCGAGGAGTACCATTGGTTGCCTTCGTGCACGAACTAGCGCGAGCAATGCCTCCAATGGCGCGACCTCGCCGTGGACATCGCCCGCGACGATCGCAGTTGCAAAACGGTCCATACGGCTAGGACGGCGGGAGCGTCAAGAGGGAGTAGTCAATCTGGGCATTGCCGGCGATTGCATGCTCCAGCTGTTTGGACACAAGCGGATAGCGGCCGATGGACCATACCGTGATCGCTTGAAGCGTGTTCGGTATGCCTGTCGGCAACGGCACGTCCAGCAATTGCACCCCACTACCAAGAAGAGTGGCGAGATTTTCAACAATTGAACTCCGAAGCTGGGCCGCGACATCCGGGATACCAGCTACTTGCGCCGCAGCCTCCACGTCGAAGACTGGCTTGCCAAGTTCCGCCGTCTGAACGTATAACGCGGAACGAACAGTGAATCGCGCCAAGTTATCCAGCAGCGGGCGATATTGTGCCGCATCAGGTTTCGACATCGCTTCGAGGAGTACACGCAACTCCGTCTTCAATCGGAGATAAGTCGCCGGTTCACGATAGGCGCCCAACGCGGCAGAGACCAGATCATACGGGTCCGACAGGATGATGCCTTCGTCAATAAGGTGGCGGACGAAAAGACTGCCGCGCTCGGCCAACGCCGTGAGATGGGCGGTCGTGTAGACCGTCACGTTCATCGAGCCAACAGCATACGAACGCGGGTTGTCCTCAACAAGCTGAAGGACATCGATGTCGCTGTCGTCTCGAGATGTGCCTCGCGCCTGGCTTCCGTACAAGACCAGGCCACAGTTGTCGTCGCCGAGTTCGGCCAGCAGTTGCCTGACCAGGCCTGTCGCATGTGCTGCGGTCACGCGAGGCTCCCTTTGTTCGCTTCAATCCAAATGTAGACGACACCTCCGACAGTGCAGCGCTGCAACGCTCGTTACCTGCGACTCAACACAGCGGGTCCAGTCGCAGGGCCGCTGTCGGATTGGATGGCTCCCTGCAACTTGCAGGGCTACCTTGCTTTGAATCCGTGAGCGGTCGGGGAGGCACAACGTAGACGGCCGCTGGCTCAGTCTGGCTACGGCTGTGCTCGTGGACAATCGTCCCGAGCCTCTGGCAGCCGAGTTTTTCATGCAGTCGGATTGCGTCACGGTCCTTGAGCATCACGTCGACGGCAACCGCCAGATGATGTTCGTCGGCGAACCGGCGCGCAGCTTCCATAAGCAGAGAGCCGGCGCCGACGTCGCGGTGGTCGGGGTCGACGAAAAGCCTTGCGAGTATTGCCAACTGGCTGATGTCTCCGCCGGTGGCACGCTGCCAGAGTACGGCCGTATCGTCGGTGTCACGGGCGAGCGCCAACGCTACATGGCCGAGGCAACCAGTGCGGACACCGCCGTCCACGCAGCTAGTTCGGCCGACGGTGCACTCCAGGATAGCTTGGGACGAACCGGCCGTTGCCTCCCCCAGAGGAAAAATGCTGCGATCGAACAACTGGCGTCGCCATACGCACTGGAAGAACCCACTCAAGAAAACCAACTTGGCACCGCCGACGATCCATGAGTTGCGCCATACCTATGGCAGCCTAGCCAGAAAGTCCGGCGCCGACCTGCGCTACGTGCAGAAGACAATGGGCCACTCCACACCAACCGTCCACTCCACACCGACCGTTACGGCCCACATCTACAGCGATCTCTACTCGGATGAACTGGACTAGGTGGCGACCAAGCTCGACCAGCTTCACGCCACGGAAACCCGAACAACCGAGACCGGACAAGAACCGGACAAAGAGAGAAAACTGGCAACCGAGTGCAAGAACCGTGTCTATGCAGGTAGAGAATGGTGGCCAGGGGCGGGATCGAACCGCCGACCTTCCGCTTTTCAGGTGGGCGGAACGGCCGCTGGCCTGCGGCTTAACGACACCCATACGTCAAATACGGCGCGCTGAGCGCGTCTGACGCAGGGTGCTCGTCCGACGATCGGACACAAACCGGACACGGTGACAGCACTCCCGTCAGGGAACCCATCATCGCCCGTCACCCAGGGACGCGCGCCGCGGGCTCCCGGGGAGCAGGCACCCGATGCCCAGCATCACGAGGTCGAGCGCGCATTCAACGAGCGCGATTGCGCAGCGACCCACTCTTCGCCCGGGCACGACCCGAACGGCCAGCCGGAACACGGACGGAGTCGCGGACGCCGGTAGACCGCGAGGGCCCGAGGCCGGCACGGCCGGAGGGCGCGAGAGCGGTAGCGGTCGGTCGGACGGTGGGAGCGACGTAGACGGTGTTCCGGCTGGGACCAACGGGCTTGTTATATGTGCCAAAAGTGTCCGCGACAGCATCGAGGGCGGCGCCGATGCGGAACTGTCGGCCGCAGATGCGCTGGGGCTGCGGTTCCCGAGCTCCGACTTGGTGGCCTCGGCGGCAGCGCTGTTTGAGCCGGCACAGCCATGGGCAGACGGGCAAGACCGTCTCGGGGTGGAACCGGAGTCCGGCCGGTTCCGGATCACGGTGGGCCCTGGCGTGGTGCGCCTCGGTTGGACCAGTCCTGCTCGTGCGGAGAAGGCATCGGAGCGGGCAGTTAAACGCCACCGGGTGGATGTAGCGGCCGAGGAGGACCGGATCAAGACGGGCCGTGACCGGTCCAACCCATCTGACCGCACGATCACCGAATGGTCTCGCAAGTCGAGGGCCGCGATGTGCCGCACCTTCGCCGAGCTCGACTACACACCGCTGGTGGAATGCGGCCGTGTGCCAGCGATGGTGACCCTGACCTACCCAGGCGACTGGGAAGCCGTCGCGCCTCACGGGGCCAGCGTGAAACGACATATGGCTCTGTGGCGCAAACGATTTCAACGCGAGTGGGGTGAACCGGCCCGCTACATCTGGAAGTTGGAATTTCAACGCCGTGGCGCACCGCACATTCACCTATGGATGGCTCCCCCGCATACGGTCGGCCGATCAGGGCGCAAATTCCGAGACTGGTTGTCACAGGAATGGGCGGAAGTCGTCGGCCATCCAGATCCGGAGCAACGCGCGCGCCACTTGGCCGCTGGCACGGGGATCGACATCCTCAACGGATTACGTGCCTGCGATCCCAAGCGCTTGGCGGTTTACTTCACCAAGCACTCGTCGCCGAATAAATTGGGCGATAAGGAATATCAGCACATTGTCCCCGAAGCCTGGCGGCGGCCGGGCTACGGGCCGGGTCGCTTTTGGGGGGTCCACGGGTTGCGACGAGCGACCGCGATTGTGGAGATCAATAAGGATGCGTACCTGACCGCAAGAAGGATCATCCGTCGCTGGTCTCGTTCACAAACCAGCTACGGTAATTCCACGCAACGCTTCCCCACCGCGGTCGTTCCGCGAATGGCGCGCTTCGTAGTTCGACGAGTGGACAGTCAGACTGGCAAAGTACGCCATCGGAGGGTCCGCCGGCGACGGCTTCTTTGTAACCAAGGCGGAATTGCTGGCGGCTACGTGCTTGTGAATGACGGACCGGCGTTCGCATCCCAGCTTGCGAAGGCGTTATCGGTAGAGAAAGGCTCATCCGGACCCAACCGCGACCTGCCGCTTCATGTCGTGCCTGAGGGCCCTGGCTCGTGGTCGTCGGCTTTGAGCTGAGCATGAACGAGTCTATTGCGCGCAATGCCCATGCCCTTCAGCGCTTCGAGCAGCGCAGCAATGATGTCCGAGACGACGAGTTTGTCTTCGCCGTCTGACAGCCCGTAGTCATAGAGTTGCCAACGGTATTTATGATCTTCCAAGCGTGGCCATAGGTCGGCTACAACTGGCACGAATTCATCTACTAACTCAGCCAATTCTGCGCGGAGAACTATGAAGTCGCCGGGTTTGCCGGCGTTACCCGGGATATCGGATGATTCGTTCACTCGGTGGACCTCTGCGTCGGTCGGCGATGGTGCCGACACATTTTGTGCGCAGACTATAGGACGGGGGCAGCACCGCTGCACGATGGCGCGAACTCCTTACCTGCTAGTCCTTCTCACCCGGGCGATGACGACCCAACACGCATTTCCACAAGCCGCAGGGCCGTCGAGGCGAGGTATTCACATACGAGACGACGGTGACACGTCTGCGGGGGCAGTTAGCGTGGCCGTAAGCCGATAAACGCGACGTCGTGGATTGTTCGCGCGATTAGCTCTTCGTTGAGCGCATCGTCGGTGATGAGGTAGGTCAGTGCGCTGATCGTGACCGCACCGAATAGGGCGATGGCGGCAGCTCTGGGTTTGTCGAGTGCCACGAGTGAGCCGTCGGCGGCACCCGCCCGAAGCAAGGTCTCGACGGGTTCGAAGTAGGCAGTGGTGATCATGTCCGCGATGGCGGGCATGCGGGCGGCGCGGCCCAGTTCCCCGATGAGGGCGCGACAGACCGCGGGCCGCTGGGCCATCACGCGCAGTTGAGCATTGATGACGGTGTGCAGGCGTTGGGCGGCGGTGCCGTCTGCCTCGACGATCGCGGTGACCTCGTCCGCGACGTGTTGTAGGACGTCTTCGAGCAGGAAGGCGAGTATTTCTTCTTTACCGGCGAAGTAGTAGTAGAGCGTGGCCTTGGCGATGCCCGTGGTCGCGGCCACGTCTTCGATCTTTGTGTCGTTGAGTCCGCGCTCGGCAAAGAGTTCGGCCGCAGCCGGCAACCGTTCGGAAATCTGAGCGGGAATCTTACGCATAAAGTCCTCCCCTCGGTTTAAACTCTCAGTCTAAACCGGTGTTCTGCAATGTGGCAGGAGACGCTCATGTCGACCGTACAACTTCGCTACGACCCCTTTGACCCGGAAATTCAGGATGACCCCTACCCCGTCTACCGGCAGCTACGCGACGACGCACCCGTCTACCACGCCACCGATACCAACACGTGGGTACTGAGTCGCCACGCAGATGTCATCAGCGCGCTGCTGGACCATCACAGCTACTCGTCGGTCGACGGAGTATTTCCGACTCCGCCGGGCTCGACTTTTCGCGAATCGCTGCTGCCGATGATGATTTTGATGGATCCCCCGCGACACGATCAGCTGCGGGCATTGGTGAGCAAAGCCTTCACACCACGCCGAATCGCGGCGCTGACGTCCGCGATCGAGGACCTCGCTGATCACTTGACGGGCGGCCTAATACAGGAAGCAGGTTCGGCCGATTTCGTCGCCGACTTCGCAGCTGTACTACCAGCGATGGTGATCGCTGATTTGCTCGGTGTGCCGCGCGAGGACCGCACACAATTTCGGCAATGGTCGAACGCGCTGGTGCAATCCAATCCCACCCACGGCGAGACCGGCGAGGCTTTGGCAGCCGCGGCCGCGATCTATGGGTACTTCACCGATTTCCTCGCCGACCGCCGCCGCCAACCGCGCGACGACTTGATGTCAGCGTTGGTGTGTGCCGAGATCGACGGAAAGCACCTCAGTGACGACGAACTGCTTGGCTTTTGCCTGCTGCTGCTGATCGCGGGTCATGAGACGACGTCGAATCTGCTGGCCAACGCCGCGGTGGTACTGGCCGACTATCGCGACACCCGCCGCCAGCTGGCTGGCGATGAGAGCTTGCTCGGGGCAGCCGTTGAGGAGTTGCTGCGGTATGACTCACCGGCGCAAGGACTTTCGCGAACGTTGACCCGCGACGTCACAGTGCATGGCGTCAGGATGTCCGCCGGTGAATCGGTGCTGTTGTTGTTCGGCTCGGCTAATCGTGACGAACGCGTGTTCGCCGATCCCGACGTATTTGATATCGGGCGCAAACCCGAACACCAAGTGGCATTCGGCAGGGGCATTCACTTCTGCCTCGGCGCGTCGTTAGCGCGGATGGAGGCCCGGATTGCGTTGCGTGCCCTGCTGGCCCGGGTGCCCAACTGGGAGGTCGACCTAGAGCGCGCGCAACGCCTGCGGTCGGGCCCCATCCGAGGTTATCTGTCGTTGCCGATCTCGTGGTCGGCGAATTAGCCGCGCTGCAGGCTAGTCGGAGCCGCTGCGGCGCGAAACTGGTTTACGGCTGACGGCCCGCTGTGCGGGTTTATCTGCCTGGCGGCGGTGCGCGACGAGGAAGTCATCGACGATGCGCTCGCAGTCTTGACGATCGATGGCACGCAGCCCGGTGAGGCGGGCGAACGCCACAGGCCCGATGAGTTGACACAGGATCAGCTCCATGTCGAAGTCATCCAGGTCGGCGCGAGCTTCGGGGCTTTGCAACAGGGCAACGAACGGTTGTCGATATTGGTCGATGATCCGCGCGCGCAGCGCGTGTCGGTCCTGGGTTTCCTGGGTGCCGTCGGGTGTTGGGCCAAGCGCGACCCAAGCCAGGGTGGTGACATGCAGCGGGGCTTCCTGGAACAGCGTGGCCTGTCGGCTCAACAGTTCGATGAGTTGGTCGCGCATAGATCCCGTCGCCGGTGGCGGGTGGACTTGCGGCAGGAGCCGCTCAAATGTGGCGGCCAGCAGTTGGGTGGAGCTGCTGAAGTGGCGGTACAGGGTCGTCCGCGCGACTTTGGAGGCCTTGGTGACGGCATCGATGGTGACGGCTTCGATGCCGCCGGCGCTCAGGAGTTTGGTGGCCGCATCCAAGAGCCGGGTTCGTGAGCGCAGCCGGCGCGGGTCAACGTCGTCATCGTCGTCGACCGGGAATTCCAGGGTGTCACGCTCCACGTAGTCACCGTAAACCTCACGCGTACCCAGCCCGCACCGAATCGCCCCTGCATCGGTCGATTGATCTGGACTCTAGGCAACTAATGCTACCTATAGTAGCGTAGCGCTACTACTAGTACCCTTTCTTGTAGGGGTCTGTGCGGGGAAGGAGGGAGCATGATCGGGCAGTGGGTCGGACAATCCCGGGTTGAGCAGCCCCAGGGCGTGGCTACCACAGGCCGATTCGTGTGGCGGACGAACGAACTCTGCCGGCGGGCGCGAGGGGGAATCGTGCACTCGGGCGGGGCTGGTCGGCGATGAATGTCGCGCTTGCGCTAACCAAGACGCATGTGTGGGCGCTCGGGGTTCGCGATTTCAGGCTGGCCCGCCGCGCTATCACCCGGCGCCTACACCCACGGCCGCCGGTCGACGACCAAGGCCGCGTTCGTCCCCGTCACTACCCCCCTCGCTCGTGCTCTTACTTGGACGACGAGTTGATGAACCGGGAAATGTATGACCACGTGCGCGAGGAGCCAATCAGGTTGATATCCCGGCTGGGATTTCGCCTGCGCCGTTGATGAAACTATCACAGTGCGGAGTGCATCGTTATTGCCAAATCAACTGTGCGCAAAGGGATCACGTATCGCTATACCGGACATGCTGGACAGTCGACGGCGCGTTGGCCACCGCCCGAAGCTGCTGGTTGCGCGGCGGCGATCGGAGTGATTCGGTCACCGGTGGCAGTTTTGCCGGGCAGGCGGAAGGGTACTAGTAGTACTGTTGCGATACCGTTGGTTTCTTTTGAGGTAGCGGGGCGGGGGATGGCGGATTACGGGTGGGTTTCTTCGGGTGTGGCGACCTTGAGTCGCCCCGTTCGGGAGCGACTGCAAAAAGTGGCGGCCGGTGAGGGCGCATACAGCGATCGGCTGGCCCGCCTGGCGGGTTTCAGCATCCGGCATAAGGTGCTGATCATCGGCATGTGGGTGGTGACCGCCGCCGCCCTGGCGGTGCTGTTCCCGCAGCTGGAAACCGTTGTTAGACAGCAGTCGGTGAATCTCATACCGCGCGATGCGCCATCGCTGCAGACGGTAGACCGCATGGGCGCGGCCTTCGGCGAGCAGGGATCCAAGACAACGATATTTGTCGCGATGGAGGATCCGGCGGGCCTGACTGCGCCGGTGCGCCAGCGCTACAACACCATGATTTCGCGATTGCGTGCCGACTCGGAGCACGTACGCCTGGTTCAAGACTTGTTGGCCGACCCCGTCACCGCAAGCCAGGCAGTCAGCCAAGACGGCAAAGCCTGGTATGTACCGGTGGGAGTGGCCGGAACGTTGGGCGATGTCAAAGCTGCCGAATCGGTCCAGGCGGTCCGCACGATCGCCGCCCAAGCATTCAGCGGCTCACCCACCAATGTTCGCGTCACCGGGCCCCCAGCCACCTTCCACGATCAAATCGCCTCGGCCGAAGAGGATTTGGTTGTCATCTCGATCGCGACGGCAGGCCTGATCGCAATGATCTTGCTGGTCGTGTATCGGTCGGTGTTTACCGCCTTGCTGCCACTGCTGGTCATCGGTGTAAGCCTGGCAGTGGGGCGCGGAGTGCTATCGGCGTTGGGCGAATCGGGCATGCCGGTATCGCAGTTCACCATCGCCTTCATGACGGTGATCCTGCTGGGTGCCGGCACCGATTATTCGGTGTTTTTGATCAGCCGATATCACGAGCAGCGACGCCAAAACGTTCCGCCGGATCTGTCGGTGATCAACGCGACCGCCACCATCGGGCGCGTGATTTTGGCTTCGGCCGCCACCGTGGCGTTTGCGTTTCTGGCCATGGTGTTCGCGAAGTTGAGCGTGTTCGCCGCGTTGGGTCCGGCGTGCGCTATCGCCGTCTTTGTCGGATTCGCGGCCACGGTGACGTTATTTCCCCCGGTGTTGGCGCTGGCGGCCAAACGCGGCATCGGTGAACCCAAGGCAGATCGCACTCGCCGCTACTGGAACTGGATCGCCGTGGCGGTGGTCCGTCGACCCGTGCCGCTATTGGTCGCCAGTCTGGCGCTGGTGCTAGGCCTGGCAGCCGTCGCGCTGACTATGCACATCAGCTACGACGATCGCCGAGGACAGCCGGCGACCACGGCCAGCAATGAGGGATATCGACTGCTGGACAGGCACTTTCGCAAGGACGCCATCGTCACCGAATTCATGGTCGTCGAATCGCCCACCGATATGCGCACCAGCAAGGCCCTGGCCGACCTGGATGAAATGGCCTCTCGGGTCTCGCAACTGCCCGGCGTCACCAAGGTCTCCGGTGTCACCCGGCCGACGGGCGCGCGTCTGGACCAGGCTCAACTGTCGTGGCAAAACGGCGAGATTGGCGACAAGATGGCCGGCGCGGTCGCCAAGGGCGACGCACACAAGGATGACCTGGCCAAACTCACCCACGGCGCCGACCAACTCGCCGGCGGTCTCGCGCAACTGGACACCACCTTGCGCACCGCGTTGACCCCGTTGACCGGACTCCTCACCCAAGCCCAATCCAGTGGATCCCAAGTCCAGCGGTTCCGTCCGCTGCTACAGCAGCTTTCGGCTACCGCCCCGGCCGTCGACCAAGCCATCCGAACCGGTCCGGGACTGCGCCAGCAAGCCGACCAGGCCCAAAACGCGATCGCCGCCATCGACCCGCTCGTCGGTGCGCTCAACACCTCCCCGTGGTGTGCGACCACACCGGAATGCACCCAACTCCGCGACCAGGTCCAGATCCTGGTGACCCTGCGCCATACCGGCTTCTTCAACCAGCTCGCCAACCTCGGCGACCTGTACCAGCCCGGCAGCGACACCGCGGCCGGCACCGTGGCCGACGTCCAAAACACAATCACGTCGCTGGACAAGACTTTCGGAGCGCTCGGCGACCCCGCCGACCTGGCCGGCAACATCCGCCGCCTCCAAAGCGGCATCAGCCAACTCGCCTCCGGCGCACAGGCGCTCGCCACCGGCGTGCATACACTCGCCGACAGCAACATCGAAATGCTGTCAGGCATGAGCCAAATCGCCACCCAACTGCAGAATTCCGCACGAACCACCGCCGGCTCCGACAACGCCAGCGGCTTCTACCTGCCCACCAATGCCTTCGAGAACCGCCAATTCGCCGACGTTGCAAAGCATTTCCTGTCACCCGACGGAAAAACCGCACGTTTCGCCATCGAATCCAGTTACGACCCCTACAGCAGCGACGCGATGAACCTCGCCCACAAAATCACCGAGGTCGCCGATGCCGCACGACCCAACACCTCGCTGGCCAACGCCACGGTGTCGATGGCCGGATTCCCCGCCGTCAACTCCGACATCCAACGCCTGCTTTCCGCCGACTTTCATCAGCTGGCCTTTGCGACCCTCGTCATCGTCGGCCTCATCTTGGTCGTATTGCTGCGCGCCCTGGTCGCCCCGCTCTACCTGTTGGGTACCGTCGTGCTCAACTACGGCGCCGCGCTCGGACTGGGAACCCTCGTCTTTCAATATGGCCTTGGCAAGGAAATCGCCTGGCCCGTACCGCTTCTGGCGTTCATCATCCTGGTCGCCGTCGGCGCCGACTACAACATGCTGCTCATCTCGCGACTACGCGAAGAATCTGCCCACAACATTCGCGTCGGCGTCCTGCGAACCGTCGCAAACACCGGCTCAGTCATCACTTCGGCCGGGCTCATCTTCGCCGCCAGCATGTTCGGCCTGATCGCCGGCTCCATCGCGATCATGATCCAAGCCGGATTCATCATCGGCTGCGGCCTACTACTGGATACCTTCGTCGTTCGCACCCTCACCGTTCCCGCGATCGCCACCCTGCTGCGCGAAGCGAGCTGGTGGCCGCAACGGAAACCCCTGACTCACAACGGCTGACCACATCGGACCACATGACGATTAGCCAGGGGCGCATCCGCACCAGCGACGGGATCACCCTCGTGGCCGATTGCTACCGCCACGCCGCGACTCGCCCCGTCGTGTTGCTGCTCCACGGCGGCGGTCAGAACCGTCACGCATGGGCCACCACCGCTCGCCGACTCCATTCCCACGGCTACACCGTCGTCGCCTACGACACACGAGGTCACGGCGACAGCGACTGGGACCCCAGCGGACAATACGACGTCGAACGGTTCGTATCCGATCTGATCTCGGTACGAGACCACGTCAGCCCCGACAGTCCCCCCGCCGTCGTCGGCGCGTCGCTGGGCGGGCTGATCATCCTCGCTACCCACCTGCTGGCCCCACCCGACCTCTGGGCAGCCGTTGTCCTGGTCGACATCACCCCACGAATGGAATTTGATGGGGCCCATCGCATCGTGTCATTCATGGCCGCACACCCCGACGGATTCGGCACGCTCGATGACGCCGCCGATGTCATCGCCGAATACAACCCACGCCGCGCGCGACCCGAAAATCTCGACGGCCTGCACAAGGTTCTGCGCCAACGGAGCGACGGGCGATGGATCTGGCGCTGGGACCCCGCCTTCATCAGCTCCAACTTCGATGTCCTGCAAGGCAATCTCATGACCGGCAGCGAGGAGTTCGACGCCATCAGTGGATTTCTCGCCGACGCAGCACGTCGAATCACGGCCCCAACGCTGCTAGTACGCGGCGCACTGTCAGACGTCGTCTCCCAGGACACCGTCAACGAATTCCTCCAGCTCGTCCCACACGCCGAAACGACGGACGTCACCGGGACCGGTCACATGGTTGCCGGCGACAACAACGACGCGTTCACCGCCGCGGTCACCGACTTCCTCGACCGCACAATGGGGATGACATGAAGATCCAATCAATGGACACGGCCCGCCCTGCTATTGATCTCGTTGAATTCGACGAATCCGGCTGCCATTACGACTAAGCGCTCCAGATTGTTCCCTACGCCCCGCATGTAGTGATTTACGTAGTATCTAAGTCGTCGTCTTCGGCAGAAAGGTCGTGCCGAACCGCTCGGACTCGGCCCCGAGGCAGACACGCCATGTAGCCATGGCCTTTGCCATAGAGTTCCCACGCGGTCGCTGCTGCATCTGGGAGGACATCGATGCGGTGTCCGCGGGAGAACCCGAGATGGAGCGACCCGTCATCGTCGAACCAGGCCCGCGTGCATACCGCTCCGGCAAGGTCCAACAACGTCCGCTCTTCCGGCGAAAGGTGGGCGGGGTCGATCAACACCTCTTCCTCGGGCCAGGCTCCTACTGCAGGAAGCGTCAGCCGCATCGGACGGGAGATTACGAGCTCGCTGTAATCGTCGAGGTCGAGTACCAGGCCACCTTGCAGTGAGACTCGCTGAACAGTGCACTGCTCGATCCATTGTGCAGGCATAGCCGCTCCCTTCGACACGTCAGCGGAGCCACACTTATAAGACTTCTAGTATCGCAGCGATACTGTCGGTATTGCTAGAGATCGTTGGCGCCCGCCCACATCAAGAACAAGTCGCATAGCTCCGTCGATGCACTCGCGTGTCTGCTCCGCTGTTGCCCGGCCGCCGACGAAGGCCATCAAGTTGGCCAGCCAGATATCAGCGATGAGCCCTGCGATCTGTCGCTCGTGGATTCCTTCCGTACCGCCACTCAGTGCCCGCGCCAGCATGCTTTCGATCAGATCGGCGGCATGTTGGGCCGCCAGAGCTTCATCGGTGCCAGCAGTAACGAATGCGCGAACCACGGCCTCGGTGAGCTTCACATTTTGCTGCCATTCGTCGTGAAGCCGCCGAGTCAAGGATTCCACTCGCCGAATCGGGGACGCCGCACACGTGCTCCAGTCGCGTTCTTCATCCAGGCGCACGAACTCGCGGGCGAGCAGCGTCACCAGCAGGTGGGTCTTCGACGTGAAATGGTCATACACCGACCCGACCGTGACGCCGGCTTGCTTGGCGACCGATTTGAAGTGGACCGCCTTGAAGCCGCCCAACGTTGCGACCGCCCGGGTGGCGTCGAGGACTGCTGCGCTGCTCGCGGTGTGTGCCCCTGGACGAGACATCGCGGCCTCTACCTCAGCCAACAAGACACAGACCTCTACTGGGGGATGGACCTAGCAACCTGAGGCTTGCGGAGCGCCACTTCTCAGCGGAATGTCGACAACCCGGACAGCACCGAGAACGGCAGGCACGAGCGCACTGTTTGGCGACCGATATAGCCAGCGCCGAATTTGCGCCATGCCGAGCCGGTGTGAAACCTGAGCCCGATTGGCGGGCACCTGTGGCCGCGGCTACTCGCGAATATTCGTGAGGCGACCGCCATTCCCGTGCAATCCGCGTCGCCTGCCTCGGTCCCCGACATCGCGACACCAGCAAAACAACCCCTAGTACTGTTGGTTTCGCTACGCTACTGTTCGTACCATAGCGCAGAAGGAAGCCTGGAATGTCGGATTGACGAAGGCGATGTCATGCCCTCCGCAAACACTGGCTCGTTAAGGGACCGACGCCGCGCCGAGTTGCTCTCGCAGATCCAGGGAACCGCACATCAACTTTTTGCCGAACGTGGATTTGCTGCGGTGACCACCGAGGACATCGCTGCCGCTTCCGGGATATCCATCAGCACGTACTTCCGCTACGCGCCTACGAAGGAAGATCTGCTGATCGCCCCCTTGCGGCAAACGGTCGCTGAAATCGTTGCCGCCTATGGCACTCAGCCATCGGACCAATCAGCAGCCGACGCGCTGATCGCGTTGTTCGCCGAAACCGCGTGGGACAAAACCAATCCGAAGCCGCACTACTGGCAACAAGCCATACTGACCGCCCCCCACCTACTGAGCAAATCGGCACTGATCAGCGATAACGATGGCCGCAAGTTCATCGAACTCGTCGCTGCACGGATGGGCGTCGATGCAGGGTTGGACATTCGTCCCTCGCTGCTTGTCCACACGGCCTTGGCCACCGCACAATTCATACTTCGACGCCGGCTGAGTGAAGACACTAAAACGAGACCACCGCTCCACGTTGAGTTGGAACGGGCCTTGAGGGTTACGTTGGCTGGATTCGACTGAGTGCAGACCGCTTTGGAAGTCCGGGCCGTACGGTTGGCCAACTGCCCGGCAATCTGGTCCGTCATAACCTTTAACCTGAAACGACATTTACTCCATCATGGGCGCGGGAGTGCGGATCTTCATCGAATGCATCTAGAACCCGCACTGCGAAGGCAGGGCTCATCTCACCCTCAACTTGTTCTTTCGTCATCCAACGGACTTCCCGAGCTTCGGCAGTCGGGTGCGTGTCGCCGGCGGCAGGACCGCACCGGTAAACCAGCGCGACAATGCCCTGAGTAAGGTTCTTGTAGACCCCGGTGAGACGTTGCACTGTGACCTTCAATCCAGTTTCTTCGAGCACTTCGCGTCGAACGCCGTCCTCGAAGGACTCGTGCAGTTCGAGTACTCCGCCGGGAGCCTCCCAGCGGCCGTTGTCCTCTCGCCGGATGACGAGAACCCGACCGTCATCCCGTACAACGACCCCGGCGACACTGACCGAGTGCTTTGGCGTAGTTCCCATCGTTGGTCTCCATTGTTCGACGCCGGCAGACGTGACACCGGTTGACTGGCTTCCTAGACTAGTCGTCTAGACATGTAATGGAAGGCTGCCGGGTGCTGCAACTTGGACAAATCGATCGCACCGATGACAAACCACCGTATCGGCAGATCGCGAGCATGTTGCGGGAGGCGATCAGTTCCAGTCGGTTCCCGCCTGGGGAACGACTGCCGTCCGAGGCGGAACTGATCGAGCATTTCGGTGTGGCCCGCATGACCGTAAGACAGGCCATGCAGGAGCTTCGTTCCGACGGACTCGTCATCTCGCAACACGGCCGCGGAGTGTTCGTCCGGCCGACGCCACCAATCCGCAGGCTGGCGTCGGATAGATTCGCACGACAGCATCGCGCCGAAGGAAAGGCGGCTTTTTCCGTCGAGGCAGAGAAATCTGGCTACTCGCCGCAAGTCGACAATATCGCCGTCAGCCGCGAGAAGCCGAATTCGTTTATAGCGGAACAACTTCGAATATCAGCCGACGATGACATCGTCGTGCGATCGAGGCGTTACCTGGCGAATGGACGACCCGTTGAGACGGCCGTCTCGTACATTCCGGCGGCATTTGCCGAAGGCACGAGGATCGAGCAGGTGGATACCGGACCCGGTGGTATCTACGCGCGCTTAGAAGAGCACGGTCATGTGCTTGCTCGCTTCACTGAAGAAGTCGCCGCTCGGATGCCCACTCCTGAAGAACGGCGGCAGCTGGAGCTCGACTCGGGAGTTCCGGTGCTGACGGTGCTGCGAACCGCTTACGACACCAATGACGTGGCGGTGGAGGTCTGCGACACCGTGAAGGTGGCCTCCGCCTACCTGCTCGAATACGAGTTCCCGGCCCGCTGAGCGCAAAGTCTCACACGAATCACGTGTCGGCCGTTGCACTCCTCTAGACGACTATGTAACCTCAACTTGTCTAGAGCAGTTCTACGAAAGGTCGACAAAATGTCTGTGCCGAAGTGGCTCACGTTGTCTCACCAGCAGGTCTTCCCACACAAAGCGTTCGTGGTGTCCGACGTGACGCCGGTGATCGATTACGAGCGGTCAACGAAAGACAACAAGGTTCAGGCGACTGATCGAGAATCAGGCCTGCCGTTGTGGCAGGTGGAAGTCCTCGACGGCGATCCGGCCGCGAGCAAACGGGCACGCACCCTGACCGTCAAGTTCGCAACGCCCAAGCAGCCTGTGTGCCCACCGAACACTACCGGAATGCCTTTCACACCAGTGATTTTCGAGGGGCTGTGCGTGTTGCCGTACGTAGACCGTTCGAGCGAATCCGGCCGCATTGCGTGGTCGTTTCGGGCCTCGGGCATGACCGCGGACACCGGCAAGGCGGAGTCCTCAGCGGCAGACCGGGCGTCAGCATGAGTCAGTACGACCCCGTAGTACCTAGCGATCCGTATTCGATTCCAGATCCCGACGCCGGGACGGACCTCTTTGACCTCACGCACCTGCTGACGGTCGGCGCCACGTGGCTCACCGCGGTGACCGGCGTGGTCACCCTTTCGCTCGTCGTTTGGAGACTGCGTTCGCCCGCCACATTCAGGCGCTATGTCGCAACCCCTGCGCGGCGGGCCCGATGGCTGCTATGGGCGTTGATTTCCTGGCCACGAGTTGCCAAGGCCTGCGGGCTGTCGACTTCCGAGCGCGTGGCAGGTACGGACTCGCAGGGCAAGACCACGACGAAGACGGTTTGGACCCACCCTCGCCTTCTCGGAGTGAGCATCTCCGATCACTGTCTGCACATGACCGTCCGCACACGAACGGGCCAGACAGTCGATGATCTCGAAACCGCGGTCCCCGCAATCCGCGACGCTGTCGGGGCACATTCCGCCCGTTCCACGGTGGTTGCACCCGGGACGGTTCGCATGGAATTGGTTATGCGACAACAGCTGTCGGCCATCGAAACTGCTAGACGGCCAACCTGCACCGAGGCAACTGCCGTTAAGATTGGCCGACGCGAGAACGGCTCGGCTTGGATTCTCCGCGTCGCTGGCCTCCACACCCTCACTGTTGGGTGCTCAGGGGCGGGCAAAGGCTCCATTTTCTGGGGCATCGCAGGCGGACTGGGCCCAGCCGTCAAGTCAGGAACCGTCCGGCTGTTCGCCGTCGACCTCAAGTACGGGATCGAAGTGTCAGTCGGCTCCGCCCTATTCAGCAAGATTGCGACAACCGAGGTCGAGGCCGCGAGCCTGCTTAACAAGTTGGAGGAGCTGCTGGATAGCCGCGGCCGCAGGATGGCCGGCCGAGCACGTTCGCACACACCGAGCGCCGCCGAACCGCTCGTCGTGCTGCTTATAGATGAATTGGCGGGGTTGACCGCCTACATGACGGACGCCGCCCTGAGGAAGCAAGTTGCGGGCTCGCTCTCACGCATTCTGACGAAGGGCAGGGCCGTCGGCATCGTGGTCGCCGCCTTCATGCAGGACCCTCGCAAGGAGATTCTGCCCATGCGCGGGTTGTTCACCCAGACCGTTGCGTTGCGGCTGCGTTCACGCGACGAAGTCGCGATGGTTCTGGGTGATGGCCTCGCTGATGCCGCACCCGCGCACCGCATCAACCAAAGTGAACCTGGGACCGGATACGTCATCGCCGAAGACGGATCAACGATGCGAGTACGTGCCGACTACTGGCCAGATTCGTTAATCCGTTCTGTTGCACAAGAATACGGTCTCACTTGCCAAAGACCCGCTGGTCCCGCAGATAGCTGAGGAAATCGCCATGGCAACTCTCGGCATCAACACCACCGCTCCCGCGATAGCGACTTTTCCACAGCTTCTGACAGCGGAGCAGGTGGCCGAGCTGCTTGGTGTATCCGCTGCGACCATGAGCCGATGGGGCGCGTTACGCGAACATGGCGAAGACGTGGGACCACCCTGCTACACGCTATCCGATCGCGTAAGACGTTGGGACGCAGCGGAAGTCCGCGCGTGGCTCAAGCAGGTGCGCCGCTAAGTGGCCGGATCAGTACCGCGCGGCATCCGAAAGCGGACGAATTCAGCCGGCCAGGCGCGCTACCAAGTGCGCTACCTGGTGCGCGATCCAAACTCCCCGTCAGGATGGGTCGAGACGTCATCGACGTTTGCCACCATGCGGGAAGCGCGCGCGTTCAAGGCCGATCGCGACGGCGAGGCGGCGATCGGCGCCCGACGATTCGACCCCAGACTTGGCCGCGCCAGCCTCTCCGCTATCTGGACGCAATACAGCGCATCGAAGCAGCCGGCCGTTTCCCCCAAGACGTGGAGCGGCTACGCGCAGCATTGGGAGCTACGTATCAGCCCGCGCTTCGGCCATGTCCCGGTTGACGAGATCAGCCGGAAGGACGTGCAGCAGTTCATCGGCGGCCTCACCGTGGGCCCGTGGGCCAAACTCGCCACGCTCCGGCTGCTGCGCTCGATTCTCGACATGGCTCGCGAGGACGGCCGAATTCACATCAACCCGGCCCAGGCTGTGTCATCCGGTCGGATTCCGGCGCGGGAACGTCACCGCTACCTCTCCGCCACGGAAGTCGCCGCCCTGGCAAACGCCTGCGGCGACCAAGGCGACATCGTCACAATCCTGGCCTTTACCGGTCTGCGCTGGTCCGAACTCGTCGGCCTGCGCGTCGGCGACATCGACCTCAAAGCACGCCGCCTCTACGTCCGCCAAGCCGCCCCGGAAGTAGAAGGGCGGATCATCGTCGGGCCGCCGAAAACTCGCGCAGCCGTCCGAACCGTCCCACTCCCCCGAATCGTCATCGACGCGCTGAAGCCACGAATCGAAAACCGCTCGACTAAAGAGCAAGCGATCACGTCACCAAATGGCGGCTTCCTGAGATCAAACAACTGGCGCAGACACACGCACTGGAACAAAGCCCTCAAGAAAACCGGCCTGGCGCCGCTGACGATCCACGACCTCCGCCACACGTACGCCAGCCTCGCCCGCAAATCCGGGGCCGACCTCCGCTACGTCCAGAAGACCATGGGGCACTCGACGCCGACCGTCACCGCCAACATCTACAGCGACCTCTACTCAGACGAACTCGACCACGTCGCTACGAATCTCGACCGGCTCAATGACGTCGCCAAAGACCAGGCGAACGGACAGGAACCGGACACACCGAAACATCCATAGAGTGCTGTCCCCGCGTCCGTGCAGCTCAAGATTGGTGGCCAGGGGCGGGATCGAACCGCCGACCTTCCGCTTTTCAGGCGGACGCTCGTACCGACTGAGCTACCTGGCCGGAAGGCAACATGTGCCTCGCCGTGCTGGCGACCCTGACGGGACTCGAACCCGCGACCTCCGCCGTGACAGGGCGGCGCGCTAACCAACTGCGCCACAGGGCCTTGCTGTTGTTGCGCTCCACGGATACCGCGCCGCGCGTACCCCCTACGGGATTCGAACCCGCGCTACCGCCTTGAAAGGGCGGCGTCCTAGGCCGCTAGACGAAGGGGGCCAGAACCGAATCTCTCCGGGGTACTCGCAACGTTGATCACCGTTGGGAGCCACGCCAGCTTAGGTCACCGCAGGCCTAATCCTCAAACGAGGTGCCCACAGCTAACCAGTATCCTAGGTCTCCGCGCCCCTATAGCTCAGTTGGTAGAGCTACGGACTTTTAATCCGCA
>NZ_JCALCE010000059.1:0-17211 GCF_059812195.1 Mycobacterium sp. NGS68
GCGAGCGGCCGCAAAATGCAGGATCAGCCCCGGGCGAGCGGCCGCAAGTGCGCTGTTTCCCGTGCCTCAACCCCACACTCGGCCAAGCGGAGCCCCGGCCACGCAATGTCCCGCCGTGCAGTGTCGGGTTGAGCCACGCTCACCCGCGGTTCCCGTGCAGTAATCCGACATTCGGCGACGGCCACGCGACATCGGCGCGCAGACCCCTGACCCGACCGCGCTACACGGTCTGCTGCGTACCTGCGAGCGACAGCTCGTCGAATTCAGCGTCGCTGAGCGAGATCTCGGCTGCGGCGACGTTCTCCTCGAGGTGCGCCACCTTCGACGTGCCGGGAATCGGCAGCATCACCGGAGAGCGCTTTAGCAGCCAGGCCAGCGCCAGCTGCCCCGCCGTGGCGTCGTGCTCGCCGGCCACCCGCTGCAGGGGTCCGTCGGGGGCGGCCAGCGGCCCGGCGGCCAGCGGGAACCACGGAATGAAGCCGATGCCCTCGTCGGTCGCGAAGTCCAGCAACGGCTCGGAGCCCCGCGCCGCGAGGTTGTACATGTTCTGCACCGAGACGATCGGCGCGATCTGCTGGGCCGCCTTGAGCTGATCGACGTCGACCTCGGACAGCCCGATATGACGGATCTTGCCCTCGTTCTTCAGCGTCAGCAGCTCGCCGACCTGATCGGCCAGCGGGAAGTTCGGGTCGACGCGGTGCAGCTGGAAGAGGTCGATGGTCTCGACGGCCAGCCGCCGCAGGCTCATCTCCAGCTCCTGTCGCAGATAGCTCGGGTTGCCCAGCGGGATCCACACGTCGGGACCGGTCCGCAGCAGCCCGGCCTTGGTCGCGATCACCAGCCCGTCATACGGGTAGAGCGCCTCGCGGATTATGTCCTCGGAGATGTACGGCCCGTAGGAGTCCGCGGTGTCGATGAAGTTCACGCCGAGTTCGGCGGCACGCCGCAGCACCCGCACACATTCGTCGCGGTCGGCCGGCGGCCCCCACACGCCCTTGCCGGTCAGGCGCATCGCGCCGAAACCGAGCCGGTTGACGGTCAAATCGCCGCCGAGGGTAAATGTTCCGGATGCTTGCGCGGTCACCTGTACGACGGTACGCGTGGCAAGCTGTGGCTGTGGACCTGGATGCGCTCGCCGAGAAGCCGCTGACCTACCAAGAAGTGGGCGCCACCGCGGCCGCCCAACTCCCCGCGGGCTACAAGCACCTCAGCGCGTCCGCGCAGATCGGCACCGGCGACGAGCGTTTCGAGCGCGCCGCCGATGCCGTCATGCACTGGGGCATGCAGCGCGGCGCCGGCCTGGGGGTGCAGGCCAGCTCGGAGGAGGTCGTCGTCTCGGCGATCGTCGTGGTCACAATGCTGGGCGTGCTGCACGCGCCGTGCCGCGTGGTGTACGTCGTCGACGAGCCCGACGAACGCGGCTTCGCCTACGGCACCCTGCCCGGCCATCCGGAATGCGGCGAGGAGCGGTTCTCGGTGCGCCGGGACCCGAACACCTCCGCGGTTTACGCGGAGGTGTCGGCGTTCTCCCGGCCCGGGGGCTGGCTGACCAGGCTCGGGGGCCCGGTGGTGCCCGTGCTGCAGCGCTACGCGGCCAAGCGGTACCTGCGCGCGGTCTGAAGCCGAGCGTCACGCACCTATGTTGCGAACAGCGGAAAATCGGGTAGCGCGGCGAAGTCCGGATCTACCGATGCAGTGCGGGCGACGTGCTGCGAACAAGCGCGCACCCGGGTCAAGGGATGCTCGGGAAACAGTGAGTCGAACCTGGGATCATCCCCGGCGTGAAAAGGCAAGCGTCCGTTTATTTCTGGCGCGTAGGGATGTGGCATGACCCACCGCTCAAAGCCGATCTGGTCCATCAACACCGCTTCCCGAAAACCGGTGGTGCCGTGCTCGGCGGCCTGAATCTTGATCACCATGCACCTGTCGGCCTTGGGGATGCAGAAGTGCCCGAGAAACGCTTGGCCGGACGGCGCGTCGGGCAGCGGCAATTTCAACAATCGGTAGACAGCTAGGACGCCGCCAATCGTCGTTAAGTCCGCCTCGATCAGACAGCCGACATGCGCCGATCTCACGGCAAGGTCGTGGTACAGGTGTCCGACGTCTCGTACCCTCGCCGGCAAGTCGAGGACCCTGTCAAACGCCCAGATGGTCACCTGCTCGCCGTAGTGCGGATGCCACCAGCCCACGATTCCGTCCACGCTGACTTCGATAAGCGCGCTGGTATCGAATCGAACCGACATTCCTAGCTCCTGGGTCACCCATTAAAGCTCGCGTGGATGCGAGAAAGCATCGCAGGCCGGACGCAGGTTCACCCTGTTACGGCCGAATTCCGGACGAGACCAATCGCGGCGAGCCGTCACGGCCCCGAGGCGCTCCACGCGGCGAGCAACCGCTGCGCGCCCGCGCACATCGACGCGATGACCTCGCCGACCGTCGCCGCGTCGCCGATCATCCCGACGCCCTGACCGGCGTCGACGGCACCCGCGGCCGCCACCTCCGCGCGGGCCGACGGGTCAGCGGCCAGTGCCTCTTCGCGTCCCGTCCAGCGCGCGACGAACTCGTTGTCCAGCACGCGCGACGGGTACCGGCGCGGCCAGGGCAGCCCGTTGGCGACGTCGACGACGCGCGTCACCCGGGTGTCGGCGCCCTGCGCCGCGATCAAGGCCCGACGCCCGTCGTCGCCGGTCAGCGCCTCGGGGCAGGCCGCCAGCCGGGTGCCGACCCACGCCCCCGCGGCGCCCGCGGCCAGCACCGCGGCCAGGCTGCGCGGCGAGGCGATCCCGCCGCCGGCCAGCACCGGCACCGACACGGCATCCAACACAGCGTCCAGCAGCGGCAGCGTCGCGAGCCGCACGTCACCGTGTCCCCCGCCTTCGGCCCCGCGCGCAACCAGGACGTCGACGCCGGCGTCGGCCGCCTCTAGCGCGCCGCGGGCGTCGTAAACCTGTGTGACAGTAGGGATTCCGGCGTCATGCGCCGCAGCGACCCAGGACCAGTCGGTGCCGAAGCTGACCGACAGCAGCGCCGGCCGCGCGGCCAGGGCGTCCTCGAGCAGCCCGGCCTCGCGGCGCATCACCCAGTCCACCAGCCCGATGCCGAACCGGCCGCTCACCTGCCGCAGCTCGCCCGCCAGCGTCGTCCTGGTCGCGACGCTGCCCATGCCGACCATGCCCAGACCACCAGCTGCGGTCACCGCGGCGGCCAGCCGGCCCCCCGCCACGCCGCCCATCGGCGCGTTGACGATCGGCACCCGCAGGCCGAAGCCGCTTGACCACGCCGTCGCGATCGCCACTAATGCGATGCGCCGGGCTGCGACTTCAGCACGGTCAACATCACCACGGAATCCTCGACGGCGTGCAGCGCGTGCCGCCGCGGCGGAATCGCCACGTAGTCACCGGCCTTGCCGTCCCACGCGTCGTCGCCGGCGGTCAGGCGCACGTGCCCCTGCAACACCTGCAGCGTCGCCTCGCCCGGGCTTTCGTGTTCGGCGAGCTCGTGGCCGGCCAGCAGCGCGAGCACCGTCTGGCGCAGCTCGTGGGTGTGGCCGCCGTGGATGGTGTGTGCGGCCCGCCCGCTATGCGACTTCTTCGCCTCCGCCAGCTTGTCGGCGGCCAGGGCGGTTAGCGAAACAGATTCCATTGGACGGTCCTCTCACGCGGTTAGTAGCAGTATCCCCGCGACGAGGACCGCCACGACCTTGACCGTCTCCAGCGCGATGTATGCGTGGTGACCGCGGGAGCGGGGCCCCTCGGTGCCGGCCAGCACCTCGTCGGAGCGGCGGGTCAGGCGCGGACGCACCGCAATCAGCTGGACGGCCAGCGCGAAGAACGCGACGGCGAACGCGACCGTGATCCGCAGCGGCGCCGGGCCGGACACCACGACCGCGAGGATGACCAGGGCGAACGCGACCTCGACGGTGTTGAGCGCACGAAAGACCAGCCGCCCGATCCCCAGCCCGACCTGCAGGGTGACGCCCGGCGCCCGAAACTTCAGCGGCGCCTCGAGGAACGAGATGGCCAGCACCATGCCCAGCCAGACGAAGGTCACCGCCACCGCGATCGCCGGTCCGGCAGTCACCTGCCGGCCCCGACCGGCTTGAGGTGGGCCAGGCACAGATCCGGTTCGACGAACGGTTCGAGCCGGTCGACCGTGACGGGCGCCGCCCAGGTTTCCAGGGTGCCCTGCATCAGCCCGAGGTGGACGGGGCACACGATGCGGCTGCCGGCCTCGGCCAGCTCCAGGAACGGACAGTGTCGCAGGCCGACCTGTTGCTCGCCGTCGGACGTCCGGACCTCGGGGGCGAAACCGAGGTCGTCGAGCACGTCGACGAGTCGCTCGACGGCATCCGCGGCGCTGGCCACCGGTTCCAGCTCCGATTCCGTCTTAAGCCCCCAGGCGCGCCCGGCGGCCTGCGCCTTGGCGCTCGCGTCGTCGTCGGCGGCCAAGCTCAGGCTGAGGATCTCGGCGAGCAGCTTGTAGTGCCGCGTCCCGCCACGATCCATCTGTCGGACCGCGCGGAACATCAGCGGCGGGCGGCCCGGACCGCGGCGGCCCGGCTCGACCTGCTCCACTTGCCCGTCCGCGACCAGGCCGTCGAGATGGAAGCGCACGGTGTTGGGATGCACGCTCAGCTTGTCGGCGATTTCGATGATGCTCATCGGAGCCGACGACGCGCGCAGGATCCGCAGCACACCACGACGGCGACCCGGGTTCTCTCCGTTGACCTTAATGTCGGTCACGCTCCTTCGGCATCGTCGCTGCGTCCTGGCCCCCGGTTATGACGCGTCGGGCGGGTGTTCCTCGTAGTAAATCGCATCGAGCCCGCACCCGGGTTCACATGCGCATCAGCCGATGCATTTGCCAGGTAGATGCCAGGCTTCCGACCGCGTTTACCATGCGCTAAAGTTTACACAATATACGTTGTGAAAACTACTGACCGGGAGAAACTCCGTGGCCCACAGCGAACTTGACGTCCGTCAGCTGCGCAAGCCAGACAAGCACCCGACGATCTTCGCGACGTATGCCGCACTGGAGGTCGGCGACTCGTTCGTGCTGGTGAACAACCACGACCCCAAGCACCTGCGCGCCGAGTTCGACGTGGACCACCCCGGCAGCTACGGCTGGGAGTACCTCGACGACGGTCCCGAGGTGTGGCGGATCCGCATCACCAAGCTCACCTCCACCCCCCTGCCGCGGATCCTGGCCGACACGAAAGATCTGATCGCCAGCGCCCAGCGGGAGCCGGACGTGACGGGCGCGGTGTGGAAGCTGCAGGGCAGCGAGCGCGATCTGGACCTCAACGTCATCGCCTTGCCGTCCGACGGCGGAATCGGCGCGCACTACGGCCCCGACGTCGATGTGTTGATCCAGGTGCTGTCCGGCAGTGGCAGACTGACGACCGAAATGCGCACAATCGATCTCTCCCCCGGCGCGTTGGTGTGGCTGCCGCGACGCTCACGCCGTCAGATCGACGCCGGCCCCGAGGGTTTGCGCTACATCACCGTGCATCAGCGGCGCCAGGCGCTGGTATTGGAAGCACCGCTCGGGAAGGCACACGGATGACCGACCGGAAGTCGCCCCTGCCGGCGTCGAATCGCGCCGACGAGAACGTCCAGGGTCACTGGCTGCTGGCACGCCTGGGCAAGCGGGTGCTGCGTCCCGGCGGCGTCGAGCTCACCCGCACCCTGCTGGCCCGTGCGGAGGTGACCGGCGCCGACGTGGTCGAGTTGGCGCCCGGCCTGGGCCGCACCGCCACCGAGATCCTGTCCCGGCGCCCGAAGTCCTACGTCGGCGCGGAAGCCGACGCCGACGCGGCCGCGCTGGTCCGCAACGTCGTGGCCGGGCACGGTGAGGTCAGGGTCGCGGACGCGTCGGACACCGGATTGCCCGAGGCCAGCTCCGACGTCGTCATCGGCGAGGCGATGCTGACAATGCAGGGCGATGCCGCCAAGCACGCGATCGTCGCCGAGGCCGCCCGGGTGCTTCGGCCCAACGGCCGCTACGCGATCCACGAGCTGGCGCTGACGCCCGACGACGTCGACGAGGAGATCAGCACCGACATCCGCCAGTCGCTGGCCCGGTCGATCAAGGTCAACGCGCGCCCGCTCACGGTGGCGGAATGGTCGCAGCTGCTGGCCGGGCACGGGCTCGTCGTCGACCATGTCGCGACCGCCCCGATGGCGCTGCTGGAACCACGTCGGGTGATCGCCGACGAGGGCCTGTTCGGTGCGCTGCGGTTTGCCCGCAATGTGCTTACTCAGCCCGACGCGCGCAAGCGGGTGCTGGCGATGCGCCGGACATTCCGCAAGCATCGCGACCGGCTGACGGCCGTCGCGATCGTCGCCCACAAACCCGGCTAGTCACCCAGCAGTTGGCGAACCGCCCGTTGCTGCTCGGCCAGGCGGATTGGGTCGGCGATCCGCTCGCCGCCGCTCAGCGCGTCGTGCATCAGCGACACGATGCCGTAGTACGTCCGGTGCACTTCACTTTGATCCAGCGAACTGCCCGACCGTTGCTCGCCCCCCAGCGGCTCGGCGGCTGTCTGCGACCAATCCGCCGTCGTATCGATGTCGTTCGCGTCGGTTAAGTATCCCGCGGTCACTAGAACCCCCCCTTGCCCATGCAGGATCACAGTGAGCTAGGTATTACCCACAAATGAACTAGAGCCAAACCCCCGTGGCCCAATATAGCCAGCGATTAGCCAGCGGCGCGAGGGCAAAAATCAGGGGAAGCCCAACGTGCCGCTGGCATCACACTCGGCGCCGAACGTGACGCTGGCATCAGACTCGACGCCGAAATCTGGCTCACCCCGCGCGCCCGGCGCTACGCACGCCGGCGTCAAGGCAATAACCTGGGCGCATGTCCGAAGGACTCCGTTGGCCAAGTTGATCATCCTGCGTGGAGACCAGCACCAGGTCTTCGAGCTGAGTGATGACGCGACCAGTGTCGGCCGCGCGCCGGACAACACCCTGTGGCTCGACGACCCCGGCCTGTCGCGGCGCCACTGCGAGTTCCGGCGCAGCGGCGCGAACTGGCGACTGTTGGACCTGGGCAGTTTCAACGGATCGTTCGTGAACAACATGCTGGTGACCGAGCACACGCTGCGCGCGGGTGATCGCGTCCAGCTCGGCGCGACGGTGCTCTACTTTGTGCCCGACGACCGCGCTCCCGGCCAGCTCAGCGCGCGGCCCAGGACGGCGCCCGGCCAGGGCGCGGACAACCAGGGCGCCACCAGCCACAAGCTGCGCAAATTCTCGGCGCTGATCGAGATCACCAAGGCCGTCAACAGCGAGCTCGACATGGCCAGCGTCCTCGGGACGATCGTCGACAAGGGCGTCGAGCTGATCGGGGCCGAGCGCGGGTTCCTGATCCTGGTGCAGGACGGCCTGCTCGACTTCCGGGTGGCGCGCAACCGCGACAAGACAGACATCGCCAACCCGGCACAGCTGATCTCGCGCTCGGTGCTCGACAGCGTGACCACGACGGGCGAACCGGTGCTGACGATCGATGCGCCGTCCGCGCTGTCCAGCTCGCGGTCCATCATGGCGCTCGAGGTGCGCTCGCTGATCTGCGTGCCGCTGCGCCTGAAGGAGCGCATCCTCGGCGCGCTCTACGTGGACAGCAAGGTCGCCGAGGCCAAGTTCAACGAGGAGTCGCAGAATCTGTTACACGCCTTCGCCGACCAGGCGGCCATCGCCATCGAGAACGCCCGGCTGTTCGACGAGGTGGCCGAGTCGCGCGAGGCCGAGAAGAGCGTCCGCCAGATGTTCCAGAAGTACGTGCCCGCCGATGTCGTGCGCGAGGCGCTGAAGATGAAGGACGGCGGACGGCTTTCCGCCAAGATCGAGGCCACCGTGCTGTTCAGCGACATTCGCGGCTTCACGTCGATCAGCGAGAGCCTGCCGCCGGAGGCGGTGGTCGGCTTCCTCAACGACTACCTGCAGCGCATGGTCGACATCGTCTTCGACGAGGGCGGGATCGTCGATAAGTTCATCGGCGACGCCGTCATGGCCGTCTTCGGGGCGCCGGTGCCCAAGCCCGACGACGCTGCCCGCGCCGTGCGTTCGGCGCTGCGGATGATCGAGGAGGTCGAGCGCTTCAACGAGCAGCAGCGCAAGCGCCGCGGCGTAGAGATCGCGATCGGCATCGGCCTGCACACCGGCCCGCTGATCGCGGGGAACATCGGCTCCGACCGCAAGATGGAGTACACCGTGATCGGCGATACGGTCAACGCGGCGAGCCGCGTCGAGTCGCTCAATCGGGAGATGAAGACGCAGGTGCTGATCACCCAGGAGTGCTACGACGCCTGCGGCAGGATCTTCGTGGTGCGCGAGCTGCCGCCGGTAAAGGTCAAGGGCCGCAAGCGGGCGCTGCGGGTGTACGAGGTGCTGGGCGACGAAACCGTGTCCGCGAAGACCGACATCCTGCGCAGCATCGACCGCTAATCGACCGCCCGACGGGCGCGTTCGAGGCTCTGGTCGATCAGCCGGTCGACGGCGCCGATGTAGGTTGCCGACGGGGCCTTGCCCACCAATTCGGCCACCGCGCGCTGCTCGCCGAGAACATCGGTGGCGCGCAGGTTTTCGGCCATCCGGTCGGGATGCACCCGCAGGCCGGCCAGGAGTTCGGCGCACTGCGAGCCGGCGACGACGGTCCGGCGGGCCAGCGTGCGCAGCGTGTCCCATTCCGCGTGCCACGCGCCGTCGGGACGTTCGTCGTCGGCCAGGGCGGCGGCGGTGTGCAGCGTCGCGGCCAACGGCGGCGCGGCGACGGCGGCGCGCCGAATCAGGATGGACAACACCGGATTGCGCTTGTGCGGCATCGACGACGAGCCGCCGCGCGTCTCGGTGGTGGGCTCGCTCAGCTCGCCGATCTCCGGGCGGGACAAGGTCACGACGTCGTTGGCGATGCGGCCCCAGCTGTCGGTGCAGCCGGTGAGGGCGTCGGCCGCGGCGGTGACCGGCGCCCGGGCGGTGTGCCACGGCGGGCGGGCGTCCAGTCCCAACGTGGCTGCGGCCCTGCGCATCACGTTCTCGGCGATTGCCGGCGCGTCCGCGGCGCCCAGTAAGGTCGCCAATTCCGTGGTGGCGGCCCAAGTCCCGACGGCCCCGCCGAGCTGCGCCGGGGTGTCCAGCGCGGTGAGCTGCCGGTAGGCATCGACCACGCCGTCGAGCCAGGTCGCGGCCTTGGCGCCGAACGTCGTCGGGGCCGCGTGCTGGGTCAGCGTGCGGGCCACCATGGGCGTGACCCGGTGCTCGGTCGCGAGCGACGATAGCGCCGAGATCTGTTCGGCGAGCAGCGATGTCAAGCGGTCCAGGACGTCGCGCAACGCCAGCATCAGTCCGGTGTCCAGGACGTCCTGGCTGGTCAGACCGCGGTGGATCCACGGCGCGACCGCTGGGGTGGCCCGCTGGCGCAGCAGCGCGACCAGGCCGATGACGGGGTTGCCGCCGTCCTCCGCGGCGACCGCGAGCGGCTCGCAGTCGCGGTCGACGATCAGGTGCCGCAGGTCCGCGCCGTCGGCCGGCGCCAAGCCGGCGCCGGCCAGGGCGTCCAGCCAGGCGGATTCCACGGCGATCATCGATCGCAGCAGCGCCTGGTCCGTCATGAGGTCGCCCGCGCGTTCGTCGCCGGGCCACAGCAGGTTCGTCATCGCGGATCGTCTCGGTAGGCCAGAAATACCGTCTCGTTGGGTCCCTGGAGGTGGATGTCGAAACGGTAGCCGTTGTCGGCGACGCACAGCAGGGTGGCCCGTCGGGCGGCGTCGAGGGCGGACAGCAGCGGGTCCGCGGTCCAGGCGTCCGGCAGGTAGGCGCGGGTGAACAGCCGGTTCAGCAGGCCGCGCGCGAAGATCGTGAGGGCCCAGAATGGTGCGCGAGCAGCACCGGGCCGCACCGTGGTGAAGGCGTAACGACCCTCGGCGTCGGTGGCGGCGCGGCCCCAGCCGGTGAAGCCGTCACGGGCTTGTCGCACAACGTGACCGGCGCCGTCGGGCTGCCACAGCTCGACCAGCGCGTCGGGAACCGGTCGACCCGCACCGTCGTACACGGTCCCGTGCAGCGCGACGGCGTCGGGGTGGGCGTCGTCGACCAGGGCGGCGCCACCGTCGTAGGGCAGCACCATCCCGAAGAACGGCCCGACCGTTTGACCTGGGGTGCAAGGCAATTCACTCACCAGGGCCATCCTCGGTCGGGGTCCGGCCGCCGCCCGACAGCACGATGTCCCACCGGTAGCCGGTGGCGTACTCGGGCTCGGTGAGGTCGTGGTCGTATCGGGCGATCAGCCGCCGGCGGGCGGCGGGGTCGACGACGGACTGGAAGATCGGGTCCAGGCCGAACAATGGGTCGGCTGGAAAGTACATCTGCGTGACCAGCCGCTGCGTGAACGCGGTGCCGAACACCGAGAAGTGAATGTGCGCCGGCCGCCAGGCATTTCGATGATTTCGCCATGGGTACGGGCCGGGCTTGACGGTCAGGAAGCGGTAGCTGCCGTCGGGCCCGGTCAGGCAGCGGCCGGCGCCGGTGAAGTTCGGGTCCAGCGGCGCCGGATGCTGGTCGAGCTGGTGGCGGTATCGGCCGGCGGCGTTGGCCTGCCAGACCTCGACCAGCTGGCCCGCCACCGGCCGCCCGGAGCCGTCGAGCACCCGCCCGGTCACGATGATGCGCTCCCCGATCGGCTCGCCGGGATGCCCGGCCGTCAGGTCGGCCTCGGCCGCGGCGACGTCCCGGTGCCCGAAGCACGGCGACCAGCGTTCGATCTCGTCCGGGTCGACGACGAGCAGCGGGCTTTTCGGGTGGCGCAGCACGCTGCTGCGGTACGGCGGGTAGTCGAGCCGCGGCTGAGGCTCTGCGTGGCCGGCGACCACTGTGTCGGATATGGCGGCGATCTCCGCGCTGATCTCGGCTTGCGACGCGGCGTCCACGAAAATTGAGGCTACCTTGGAGCCGCCCGCAGACGGCCGAATACCGTCTAGCCATGACACGCGATTACGTCTATGACCAAGGCTTCGCGGAAGAACGCACGCGGCTGACCGGCATGGAAAGCCTGTGGGACCCCGGCACTCAGGCGCTGCTCGACGAGCTCGGCATCGGCGAATCCGAAAAGCCTTGGCGCTGCTTGGAAGTCGGCGCGGGCGGCGGGTCGCTGGTGCAGTGGATGGCCTCCCGTGGCGCCCACGTGGTGGCGGTCGACATCGACACGCGCTTCGTCGAGTCGCTGGCGAGCGACAACGTCGAGATCCGCCGTGCCGACATTCGCACCGCAGAACTCCCCCGCGACGAGTTCGACCTGATCCACTCCCGGCTGGTGTTCGAGCACCTCTCGGACCGCCGGGAAATCCTGCGGCGGCTAGTCGGCGCGCTGCGCCCGGGCGGCTGGATGGTCATCGAGGACTACGACTGGACCGCGTTCGGGATGGACGGGGTAGACGCGCAACTGCTGCGGGTGACAGAGGCGGTGCTGTCGTTCATGGGGCGCGCAGGCTTCGAGCGGTATTACGGCCGTCACGTCGTCGCCGACCTGGCCGACGTCGGACTTGCCGACGTCCGCGGTGAGGGCCGGGCCCGGATAATCGATTCCAGCTCACCGGGTTTCGACTTCTTCCGGTTGTCGCTGGTGAGCCTGCGCGACCCCGTCGTCGAGGCCGGCCTGCTGACGCGCGAGGACGCGAACGCCGCCGAGGCCCGGTTCGGCGACGATGTCCGCCTCTTCACGCCAGTCATGATGGCCGGCATCGGCCGTCGTCCCGGCTAGGAGCTCACCAGCCCGCGTCGAGTGTGGGGGATATGGACGAAAGCCAAATCCGTACATAACCCCCACAGTCGAGGAGCGCGCCACACTCGAGGAACGCGGAGCAGTCGAGACGCGCGGAGCAGTCGGTGCGGCGCGCGGCCCCTACAGCGCGCGGACCAGCGCCGCCCGCCCCCGCGTGCGCAGCTTGTGCACCGCCGACCCGCGATACTGCTCGATCTTGGCGGCCATCTTGTTGCCCAGCTCCTCGAGCTCCTCGTCGGTGATCTTCACCTCTGGCGGAGCGGGAATCATGTCGCGCTCCTCCTCGTCGGCATGCGCCTCCAGCACGGTCTTGAACGAGTTCCACTCGTCGGTGTAGCCGGGCGCGCTCTGCGGCGTCCTCAGCAGGACCGAAAGCTGGTCGATCACCTGGCGGTGCTCGGCATGCGCGACGGCGATCAGCTTGCTGGCCGCGCCCAGCGCCGGGTAGTACAGGTCGTCCTCGATGCGGAAATGGATGTCGAGCTCGATCAGCATCTCGTCGAACAGGGCGTGGCGTTCTTCGCTGTTTACCGGCGCCTCACTGACCTTGCGGCCCAGCCCCTTGATCACGACGTGATGGTCTTTCAGGACGTCGTAGGCGTTCACTTCGCTGTTCCTTTCGCTGCTGCGGCCGGCTCCTCGCCGCGGACCTCGACAATGCCGTCGACCAGCCGGGCCTCGTAGCACGGCAGCGCCGCCGCGGCGGGGCCACGGATCACGTCGCCCGACTCGGCCTCGAACCACGAACCGTGCCAAGGGCATACGATCCGGCCGCGGTCGACCCAGCCGTCGGCCATCGGCGCCGCCAGGTGCGGACAGAACTCGCCGAACGCCGCGACCTCACCGGGCCTGGTCTGGCACACCACGAGCCCCACGCCGTCGACCTCCACCCGCACCGGCTTGCCGTTCAGTGAGCTCGCGGGCAGCACCGGCGTCCACTCGTTGGTGCGCAGCCGCTCACCCGACTGGTCGATCCCGATCCCAGACTCGAACACCAGGGCCCCGCCCAAGTAACTGCCGCCCACGGTGATCCCGTAGCCGAGCGCGGTCAGCGCGATCCCGCGGCGATGGCGGCCCCGGCGCCGTTCCCACCACGACGCCCCGTACAACGCCGTCGCGAGCAGGTTCACCACGCCGTGCACCAACCCCACCCGGCGATCTTTCTCGTGGGTGTGCTGCCAGTCGGTGACTCCGGTGACGGCCGAGCCGACGCTCGCCAGGATCCCCACCCCGAGGGCGCGGGATGCGAACCTCGACGCGTCGATGACCTCGGTGGCGGGCCGCCCGGGCAGCAGGCTGAGGGCGTCCAACGCCACCGTCGTACCCAGCGCCCCGCTGGTCAGCGACGCCAGCGGCGGATGCACCGGATGTCCGAGCCAGACACCGTGCAGCGCATTGGTGACGCGGTTACGCGCACTGCCCAGGCTGTTGTAGGCGTAGCTCAGCATGTGCTCCAGCCGATAGCTGGGGCGATCCAGCCACTCCTGCCGACCGATGGTCGACACCAGCCGCGACCCGAAATTCTGCAGTCGGGCGCCGGCACGCGGTGACCGATCAACCATGGCGAATCCTTCCTCGATTACCGGGCCAGAACACGGCAAGGAACGCGGGGGTAATCACGACCTGACCACCGTAACTTCGGCTCCCCTCGTCACCCCTGATCTGCGCTTGTGAGCTACCTGTGAATTAGCTCAATAGCCGTTGGAAAAACCCTAGCACCCCACCGCAACTGTTGACCACGGCAATAGTGCACGCAATCTCTGTACAGCAGAGTATTCTTCTTTCAAGAAGAAAGGCGGTGGCCACCATCGAAGAGAGCCTTTTCGAGAACATCCGGCAGGGCATGATCCCCGCCCACATCTACAACGACGGGGAGTTGTTCGCGCGCGAGAAGGAGCGTCTGTTCAGCCGGGCGTGGATGTTCGTCGGGCACGAGTCGGAGATCCCACAGGACGGCGATTATGTGGTGCGCCGCGTCCTCGACGACTCGTTCATCATCGCCCGCGGCTCGACGCGCGATGTACGAGCCTTTTTCAATATGTGCCTGCACCGCGGGATGCAGGTGTGTCGCGCGGAGCTGGGCAACGCCTCCAACTTCCGCTGCCCCTACCACGGCTGGAGCTACCGCAACGACGGACGGCTCACCGGACTGCCGTTCCACCGCGACGCCTACGGCGGCGACGAGGGCTTCGACAAGGCCGGCCAAACCCTTTTGCCCGCACCCAATTTCGCGAGTTACAACGGCCTGATGTTCATCAACCTGGACCCCGCCGCGGAGTCGCTGTCCGACTACCTCGGCGACTTCCGGTTCTACCTGGACTTCTACACCAAGCAGAGCGCCCACGGCATCGAGCTGCGCGGGCCCCAGCGCTGGCGGATCAAGGCGAACTGGAAGATCGGCGCGGAGAATTTCTCCGGCGACATGTACCACACGCCGCACACGCACGCCTCGATCGTCGACATCGGCCTGTTCCGCGAGCCCAAGGCCCAGAAGCGCAAGGACGGCGCCACTTACTGGGCACACCGCGGCGGCGGCACCACCTACAAGCTGCCGCCGGGCGGCTTCGAGGAGCGGATGCGCTACGTCGGCTACCCCGACGAGATGATCGGGCGGATCAAGGACGTCTGGTCGCCCAGGCAACAGCGGGTCGTCGGCGAGGACGGCTTCATGATCTCGGCGGCTACCTGCTTTCCGAATCTGAGCTTCGTGCACAACTGGCCCAAGGTCCACGATCGTGGTGACCGAGAAGTGCTGCCGTTCATCTCGATTCGGCTCTGGCAGCCGATCAGCGAGAACGAAACCGAGGTGTGCTCGTGGTTCGCGGTGGACGCCGCCGCTCCCGAGGACTTCAAGCGGGACTCGTACAAGGCGTATCTGATGTGCTTCGGGTCCACCGGCATGTTCGAACAGGACGACGTGGAGAACTGGGTGTCGCTGACCACCACCGCCGGCGGCACGATGGCCCGACGGCTGCTGCTGAACAGCCGGATGGGCCTGCTCGCCGACGACCGCCCGGTCATCGACGCGCTGCCCGCCACGGCGTTCCACGGCCCCGGACGCGCCCAGGTCGGCTACAACGAACACAACCAGCGCGAATTGCTCAAACTGTGGGCGGACTACCTGCAATGAGAAAAGCGCTGCCATTTGACGACGCCCGGCATCTGCGGGCGTACGAATTCCTGGTCGACGAGGCCTACCTGCTGGACGCCCAGGACTACCGGCCCTGGCTGGACACCCTGACCGACGACATTCACTACGTGATGCCGGTCCGCGTGACCACCGCCCGCGGCGCCGGCTTCGACACCTCCCCTGGCATGGCCCATTTCGACGAAGACAAGTACTCGCTGACCCAGCGCGTCGCGCGGCTGGAAACCGAACACGCCTGGACCGAGGACCCGCCGTCGCGGCTGCGTCACTTCATCACCAACGTGCGCACTTTCGAATGCGCCGACCCGGACTGCCTGGAGGTCGAATCCGCCGAGTTGCTGTTCCGCAGCCGCGGGGACGTCAACGAGAGCGCCCTGGTGTCCTGCGGCCGCGAGGACCTGCTCCGCTCCAGTGACGGTGGGCAGACGTGGAAATTGGCCCGCCGCAGGATCATTGCCGACGAGTCGGTGCTGCGCATGCAGAACCTGGCGGTGTTCCTGTGAACCCGGAGTACGAGCGGTTGCTGGCCGGAGCCGTCGGTGAGCCCCTCACCGTCGCAAACGAATTCGCCGAGGTTCAGGTGCGCCGGGTCGACACCCGCAACGGCTCGCGGCTGCTGATCACCGTGCCCCGGACGGGTCAGTGGATCAGCCTGGACGCGCTCGAAGTCGAGGCCCTGACCCGGCAGAACACCCGTACGCTGACGGACATGGTCGCCAACGCTTACGGCCCGCTGCTGCCCGACGAGCAAGAGCCATGACCGGGTGGCTGCACGGCAAGCGGGCGCTGATCGTGGGCGGCGGCTCCGGAATCGGCCGGGCCGTCATCGACGCCTACCTCGCCGAGGACGCCAGAATCACTGTGCTGGAACTGGATCGGCAGAAGTGCGACGCGCTGCGCCGCGAGCTTCCCGGGGTGCCGGTGGTCGAAGGCGACGCCGTCACCCGGCACGCCAACGACCAGGCCGTCAACGTCGCGGTGGACAGTTACGGCGGCCTGGACACCCTGGTCAACTGCGTCGGGGTGTTCGACTTCTACCGCGGCATCGGCGATATCGACGCCGACGACCTCTCCCCCGCGTTCGACGAGATGTTCCGGACCAACGTGCTGAGCCACCTGCAGTCGGTCAAGGCGGCGGTGCCGTGGCTGCGCACGGGCACCGGGCCGTCGATCGTGCTGACCGAGTCGACGTCGTCGTTCTATCCCGGACGCGGTGGCGTGCTGTACGTTTCGTCGAAGTTCGCCGTCCGCGGACTGGTCACCGCGCTGGCACACGAGCTGGCGCCGGAGATACGCGTCAACGGGGTGGCCCCCGGCGGCACGCTGAACACCGACCTGCGCGGCTTGGCCAGCCTGGGCCTGGACGACGTCCGCCTGGACGACACCCCGGACCGCGCCCGCGACATGGCGGCCCGCACCCCGCTCAACGTCGCGCTGTCCGCCGAGGACCACGCGTGGAGTTACGTGTTCCTGGCGTCGGACCGCTCGCACGGGATCACCGGCGAGACCGTCCACCCCGACGGCGGATTCCGCCTCGGCACGGCGAAACCGACATGACGCTGGACTCCGAACGCGCTCTGGTGGCGCAGGCCTGCCGGGTCGCAGCCTCCCGCGGCCTGGTCGACGGCACCCTCGGCCACCTGAGCCTGCGGGTCGACGAGCACCATCTGCTCGTCCGCTGCCGCAGCGATGCCGACACCGGGGTTGCGTTCACCCGGCCCAGCGACGTCCGCCTGGTCCGGTTCGACGGCAGCGCGGGCGCCGACGGGGAACTCGACGGCTATCGCGTCCCCAACGAGCTGCCCATCCACGTCGAAACCATGCTGTCCGACTCGCGGCACCGGGCCGTCGCGCACCTGCACCCTGCCGCCGTCGTCGCGGCCGATCTGGCCGGCATCGCGCTGCGGCCGATCTACGGGGCGTACGACATTCCGGGCGCGCGCCTGGCCCGGGACGGCGTGCCGGTCTACGAACGCGCGGTACTGATCCGCAACTCGCGGCTCGGCAAGGAGATGGTGGCGGCGATGCGCGGCCGGCCGGTGGTGATCTGCCGCGGACACGGGATCACCAGCGCCGCGCCGACCGTACAGCAGGCGGTGCTGCAGGCGATCGGCGTCGACGAGCTGGCCCGAATGTCGTTGCGCGTGAGCGCGGCCGGCGGCACCCTGCGCGAGATCGCCGACGCCGACTGGGACGAATTGCCCGACCTGGGGTCCGCGTTCAACATCGACGCGGCCTGGCGCCACGAGGTCGCCAGGTTGCGCGAGCAGACGTAAAGGTCCCCAATT
>NZ_JCALCE010000006.1:0-240437 GCF_059812195.1 Mycobacterium sp. NGS68
CGGCACCGGCTTCGGCGGCATCGCCGCCTCCGGCACCGCCGGCAACGGCGGCACCGGCGGCAACGGCGGCAACGGCGGCACCGGAAGCACCGGCAGCGTCAGTGCGAGCGCTGGCGTGAACGGCGCGAACGGCGGAGACGGGGGCAACGGCGGTACGGGTGGCTCGCCGGGCGCGGGCACCGGCGGTCACGGCGGCGTTGGCGGTGCCGGAGGCACCGGCGGGGTCGGCGGGGCTGGGGGCAACGGTGTGACGAATGTGAGCTTCCCCGGCGGTACCCCCGGCGCCGCCACCGATGGGGGCGACGGCGGTCACGGCGGGGTCGGCGGGGTAGGTGGCCAGGGTTCGGCGGTGCTCGGCCAAAACGGCAATGGTGGAGTCGGCGGCAACGGGGGTCAGGGCGGCCAAGGCGGCCAGGGCGCTGTCGGTGGAACAGCCCCATCCTTAGGCAACGGAGGGAACGGCGGCAACGGCGGGACTGGAGGGATCGCCGGCGTGGGCGGCAACCCTGGCGGCGGCGGCGCCAGCGCGGGTGGGGCGGGCACCGGCGGCACCGGCGGCAAGGGCGGCGGCGGAGGCGCCGGGGGCGCGGAGTCGAATTTAGTCAACATACACGAAGGAGGTGGC
The DNA here is from genome assembly GCF_059812195.1 of Mycobacterium sp. NGS68. Classification (NCBI taxonomy): domain Bacteria; kingdom Bacillati; phylum Actinomycetota; class Actinomycetes; order Mycobacteriales; family Mycobacteriaceae; genus Mycobacterium; species Mycobacterium sp. NGS68. The sequence continues at coordinate 626 of NZ_JCALCE010000006.1, forward strand.
CAGGGAGGCAACGGAGGCGCCGGCGGCGCAGCTAACGGCGGTGGCCCGGCCGGCAACGGCGGCAACGGCGGCAACGGCGGCAACGGCGCTAACCAGCTCGGAGTGAATGCCGGCGGGGCTATCGTCGCTGTGGCGGGTGGTGGCGGCGGCGGCGGCTTCGGCGGGGCCAGCGGCGGCGTCGGCGGGACCGGCGGCACTGGCGGCAGCGGCGGCAGCGGGGGGAGCACGACCGTCACGGACCCGGCCACAGGAGCTACCTATAGCGCGGAAGGCGGCTCAGGCGGAGCCGGCGGAACCGGGGGCGGTGCCGGTGGCGGCGGCGGCGGCGGTAGCTCGATTATTGCCAACCCCACCATTACCGCCCTCATCGTTACCCCGCTGTCGGGATCCGGCGGCAGCGCGACCGGAATCTACGGAGGTGGTTCCGTCGGGATCGGCGGCACCGTTCTCGACCCGTTGTACCCGCAGAACCCTAACGTTGTCATTGCGAGCGGCGGTGGCGGCGGTGGAGGCGGCGGAGTTACCGGCGGTTCCGGGGGCGATGGCGGCACAGCCAGCGCTACCGGCGAAGCTGTGGCAACGGGCGGCAGTGGCGGCGGACCGGGGACGACCGGGAATCCGGGCCTCGCCATCACCAACGGCGTCGGAACCGCCACAGCAGGCGAGCCTGGCATCCCCAGCAGTGGCGGTGGCGGTGGCGGTGGTTCGGCAATCGTCATATCAAGCGACCCCTCAGCGACTGCCACCGGCGGAAACGGCGGGAACGGCGGTTGAGCCCGCCTCTTGGCGCAGCGGCGGAAAGCCTTGCCGCCACCAGTCGCATTGGCCCCGATGCGACGCAGGTATACACGGAAGACCTTCGCTAGCGACGGACGCGGTCATCCCGACCTTCTATCAGTTCGGGATGCCGTACCGGCTCGGCTGGACAATCCATGACAACCGTCCGACGTGGCTGCCCAGACCGCTGCGGACTGGCTGCGGACTGGCGAAAACTACAGCCCGGCGAGCCGCTCACGGTCATCAGAAAATCGCTCTGACCTGTTGGTGGCAGGTACAGGATTCGAACCTGTGAAGCTTTCGCGACGGATTTACAGTCCGCTCCCATTGGCCGCTCGGGCAACCTGCCGCCTAGCAGGTTACAACGAGCGAGTAGACAGAGCACAAACGGCTATCACCCAAGGAGGACGGACGCAATGGCGGACTCATCGTTCGACATCGTCAGCAAGATCGACCGCCAGGAGGTCGACAACGCGCTCAACCAGGCCGCCAAGGAGCTCTCGACGCGGTTTGACTTCCGCGGAACGGACACCAAGATCGCGTGGAAGGGCGACGAGGCGATCGAGCTGACGTCGTCCACCGAAGAGCGCGTCAAGGCCGCCGTTGACGTGTTCAAGGAGAAACTGATCCGCCGCGACATCTCGCTGAAGGCCTTCGACGCTGGCGAGCCGCAGGCTTCCGGCAAGACCTATAAAGTCACCGGAACCCTGCAGCAGGGCATCAGCAGCGAGCACGCCAAGAAGATCACCAAGCTGATCCGCGACGACGGACCCAAGGCCGTCAAGACGCAGATCCAGGGCGACGAGATCCGCGTCAGCGGCAAGAAGCGCGACGACCTGCAGGCCGTTCAAGCGCTGCTGAAGCAGGCCGACCTGGACGTGGCGCTGCAGTTCGTGAACTACCGCTGATCGGGCCGCCAGCGTAACCACACTGCGAAATCTGGGCCGCGATATCGCGGCCCCGTTACAGTCGCGGGCGTAAGCCGCACTAAGGCCTTAAGGCCCCTGGCCCAACCAACCGGTGGGTGCCTAGGCTGGGTGACGTGACTCACCAAGGAACCGACGGCTACGTCGACGTCGTCATCGTCGGCGCCGGCATCTCCGGCCTTGGCGCCGCCTACCGAATCAGCGAGCGCAACCCGGGCCTCAGCTACACCATCCTGGAGCGCCGCGAGCGGATCGGCGGCACCTGGGACCTGTTCCGGTACCCCGGCGTGCGCTCGGACAGCAGCATCTTCACGCTGAGCTTCCCGTACGAGCCGTGGACCCGGAGGGAGAGCGTCGCCGACGGCGCCCACATCCGCGAATACTTGAGCGCGATGGCGCACAAGCACGGCATCGACCGCCACATCCAGTTCGACAGCTACGTGCGCGGCGCGGACTGGGATTCGTCCACCGACACCTGGACGGTCACCCTGGAACAGCACGGCGTCACAAAGCAGATCCGCAGCCGGTTCCTGTTCTTCGGCAGCGGCTACTACAACTACGACGAGGGCTACACCCCGGACTTCCCCGGCATCGAGCAGTTCGGCGGCACCGTCGTCCATCCGCAGCACTGGCCGAAGGATCTGGACTACGACGGCAAGAAGGTCGTGGTGATCGGCAGCGGAGCCACGGCGGCCACGCTGATCCCGTCGCTGACGGACCGGGCCGAAAAGGTGACCATGCTGCAGCGCTCGCCGACCTACCTGATCTCCGCATCCAAATACAGCACGCTCATCGCCGTCATTCGTAAACTGCTGCCCCGCAGGGCTTCTCACCTGGTCGTCCGGATGTACTACGCGCTGAGCGAGGCACTGATCTGGTTCCTGTCCCGCAGGATACCGAGCTTCGTGAAGTGGCTGCTGCGGCGCACGGCAATCAACAACTTGCCCGACGGGTATGACGTCGATACGCACTTCAAGCCGCGGTACAACCCGTGGGACCAGCGGATGTGCCTGATCCCCGACGCCGACCTGTACGCCGCGATCGCCGAGGGCCGCGCCGAGGTGGTCACCGACCAGATCGATCACTTCGACGCCGCCGGCATCGCACTCAAGTCCGGCAAGCACCTCGACGCCGACATCGTCGTCACCGCGACCGGCCTGCAGTTGCAGGCGCTCGGCGGCGTCGCGATCAGTCTGGACGGCGTGGGGATCAACCCCACCGACCGCTTCGTCTACAAGGCGCACATGCTCGAAGACGTGCCCAACCTGTTCTGGTGCGTGGGCTACACCAACGCGTCATGGACGCTGCGCGCCGACATGACCGCGCGCGCCACGGCAAAGCTGCTGGCGCACATGGCCTCTCACGGCTATACCCACGCCTACCCGCACCTCGGCGACGAGCCCATGAGCGAAAAGCCGGCCTGGGACATTCAGGCCAACTACGTCAAACGCGCGCTGCACGCGCTGCCCAAGTCGGGCACCAGACGGCCGTGGAACGTGCGGCAGAACTACTTCGCCGACGCCATCGACTACCGGTTCGACCGCATCGAGGAGGCGATGGTATTCGGCCACGTTCGGCAATACGCTGAGCTCCATGGCAGCTGAGAAACGCGAACCCAAAGTCGTTGTCCTTGGTGGCGGTTCCTGGGGAACCACAGTGGCATCCATCTGCGCCCGTCGCGGACCGACGCTGCAGTGGGTGCGTTCCGAGTCGACGGCCAAGGACATCAACGAAAACCACCGCAACTCGCGTTACCTCGGCAACGACGTCGACCTGAGCGACACGCTGCGCGCCACCACCGACTTCGCCGAGGCCGCCAACTGCGCCGACGTGCTCGTCATGGGTGTGCCGTCGCACGGGTTCCGGGGAGTGCTCACCGAGCTGGCCAAGGAACTGCGGCCGTGGGTGCCGGTGGTGTCACTGGTCAAGGGGCTCGAGCAGGGCACCAACATGCGGATGTCGCAGATCATCGAGGAGGTGCTGCCGGGGCACCCCGCCGGCATCCTGGCCGGGCCGAACATCGCCCGCGAGGTCGCCGAAGGCTACGCCGCCGCGGCCGTGCTGGCCATGCCCGACCAGCACCTGGCGACCCGGCTCGCGGCGTTCTTCCGCACCCGGCGCTTCCGCGTCTACACCACCGACGACGTCGTCGGCGTGGAGATGGCGGGGGCACTCAAGAACGTCTATGCCATCTCCGTCGGGATGGGCTACTCGCTGGGGATCGGCGAAAACACCCGGGCACTGATCATCGCGCGGGCGCTGCGCGAGATGACAAAGCTGGGCGTGGCGCTGGGCGGCAACGCCGAGACGTTCCCCGGCCTGGCCGGGCTGGGCGACCTGATCGTCACCTGCACCAGCCAGCGCAGCCGCAACCGCCACGTCGGCGAGCAACTCGGCGCGGGCAAGCCGATCGACGAGATCATCTCATCGATGAACCAGGTCGCCGAGGGCGTCAAGGCCGCCAGCGTGATCATGGAGTTCGCCAGCGAATTCGGGCTGAACATGCCGATCGCACGCGAAGTCGATGCGGTGATCAACCACGGCTCGACCGTCGAGCAGGCCTACGCCGGCCTGATCGCCGAGACGCCGGGGCACGAGGTGCACGGGTCCGGGTTCTAGTCCTCGCGGCGTTGACCGCGGCGTTGACTCTGCGCGTAGCGCGGCAAAGTACGAGTAGACGCCGCACTCACCGCAGAATCAACGCACAGCATTTAGTACCACGGCCGGCCCAGCGCCTATCCGCGCGCCATCGCTTCCAGGCGGCGGATGCGGTCCTCGATCGGCGGATGCGTCGAGAACAGCGATCCCATCCGCTCCCCCGCACGGAACGGGTTGGCGATCATCAGGTGGGCCTGGCTGGCCAGCTGCGGCTCGGGCGGCAGCGGGGCCAATTGCACGCCGCCGGAGATCTTGCGCAGCGCCGAGGCCAAAGCCAGCGGATCGCCGGTCAGCACGGCACCGGACTCGTCGGCCTGGTACTCGCGCGATCGCGAGACGGCCAGCTTCACCACCGTCGCGGCGATCGGGCCTAGCAACGAAACCAGAAGCAGCGCAAAGGGATTCTCGCCGTCGCGGTCGTTGCCGCCGAAGAACATCGCCGCGTAGGACAGCGCGGTGATCACCGACGCCATGGCACCGGCGATGCAGGAGATCAGGATGTCGCGGTTGTAGACGTGCGACAGCTCGTGGCCCAGCACGGCGCGCAGCTCGCGCTCGTCGAGAATCCGCAGGATGCCGGTGGTGCAGCACACGGCGGCGTTGCGCGGGTTGCGTCCGGTGGCGAAGGCGTTCGGTGCGTTGGTATCGCTGATGTACAGCCGGGGCATCGGCTGGCGGGCGCTGGTGGCCAGCTCGCGCACGATGCGATGCATCTCCGGTGCCTGCAGCTCGGAAACCGGCTGCGCGTGCATCGCCCGCAGCGCCAGCTTGTCGCTGTTGAAGTAGACGTAGACGTTCATGCCGACGGCGAAGAGCACGGCAAGCCACATCATCGTCGGACCGAACAGCCGACCGGCGAGCACGATCATCGCCGACATTCCGAACAGCAGGGCGAACGTCTTCAGCTTGTTGGCATGGGGATGCCAGGTCATCGGTGTGTCCTCCTACGAACACCTGGGAATTGGACTAGAGCTTGTCTAGCTAGTCCAACGCCCGGGATGACCGGTGAGGTTCCGCGGTCAGCCGTGCCGGCTGATCGTGTACTCGACCAGGGCTTCCAGCGCGTCGCGCCCCGGACCGTCGGGCAGCAGAGCCAGCTCGTGGCGCGCCTTGGCCGCATACTCGGCCAACACCTCCTTGGCCTTGGCCATGCCGGACGATGCCCGCAGCAGCCCCAGCGCCTCGGCCACCTCGGCGTCGTCGGTGACGGGCCCGGCCAGCAGCGAGCGCAGCCGCTCGCCGTCGGACCCGGTTTCGGTCAGGGCAAAGAGCATCGGCAGCGTGTGCACACCCTCGCGCACGTCGGTGCCGGGTATCTTGCCCGACGCGTCGGAGTCGCTGTCGATGTCGATGATGTCGTCGGAGATTTGAAACGCCGTGCCCACGAAGCCGCCGAGCCGGCTGAGCCGCTCGACCTGCTCGTCATCGGCGCCGGAGAACATGCCGCCGAACCTGCCCGCCGCGGCGATCAGGCAGGCGGTCTTCTCGTAGATCACCGTCAGGTACTGCTCGACGGACTCCAGCCCCTCCGCCACGCCCCGGGTCTCGCGCATCTGGCCGGTCACCAGCTGGGCGAAGGTGTCCGCGACGATCCGCACCGCGGCCGGACCCAGCTGGGACACCAGCCGCGACGACGTCGCCAGCAGGTAGTCGCCGGCCAGGATGGCGACGTTGTTGCCCCACCGCACGTTGGCCGTCGGCGCCCCCCGGCGCACTTCGGCCTCGTCCATCACGTCGTCGTGGTACAGCGTCGCCAGGTGGATGATCTCGACGACGGCACCGGCGACCGTCACCTCCGGCGCCTCGGGATTGGGGCCCGTCTGCGCAGACAGGACGGTGAACAGCGGCCGGAACCGTTTGCCGCCGGCCTTGAACAGATGCAGCAGTGAATCGATCATCACCTCGTCGGCGCTGCGCAGCTCGGTATCCATGAGCTGCTCGATCCGCGCCACACCGTCGCGCACGGTAGCGGCGAAGGCGGCGTCGCCGAAGTCAACGCCCGCCACCACCGTCGCCGGAGTCTTCATCCGACCAACATACTGGTGAGCGTGAACAGCACAGCGGACGTGGTTGTCGTGGGCGCCGGCCCGGCCGGGTCGGCGGCGGCCGCCTGGGCCGCCCGTGCCGGCGCCGACGTGCTCGTCATCGATTCGGCCAGCTTCCCCCGCGACAAACCCTGTGGCGACGGCCTGACCCCGCGCGCGGTGGCCGAGCTGGAGCGCCTGGGACTGGGCGACTGGCTGAACGGCCGCATCCGGCATCGCGGGCTGCGGATGAGCGGGTTCGGCGGGGAGGTGGAAATCGAGTGGCCCGGCCCGGCGTTCCCGTCGTACAGCAGTGCGGTGGCCCGACTCGAGCTGGACGACCGGATCCGCAAGGTCGCCGAGGAGTCCGGGGCACGCATGATGCTCGGGTCTAAAGCTGTTGCCGTGCATCATGACTCGTCGCGCCGGGTGACATCGCTGACGCTGGCCGACGGCACCGAGGTGGGCTGCCGGCAGCTGATCGTCGCCGACGGGGCGCGGTCCTCGCTGGGCCGCAAGCTGGGCCGGCGCTGGCATCAGGAGACCGTCTACGGCGTCGCCGCCCGCGGCTACCTGACCACCCCGCTCGGCGACGACCCGTGGCTGACGTCACACCTGGAGCTGCGCTCCCCCGACGGCGCCGTGCTCCCCGGTTACGGCTGGATCTTCCCGCTGGGCAACGGCGAGGTGAACATCGGCGTCGGCGCCCTGTCGACCACCAAACGGCAGGCCGACCTGGCGCTTCGGCCGCTGATCTCGTACTACACTGACCTGCGCCGCCAGGAGTGGGGCTTCACGGGGCCGCCGCGGGCGATCTCGTCGGCGTTGCTGCCGATGGGCGGCGCGGTGTCCGGGGTGGCCGGGCCGAACTGGATGCTGATCGGCGACGCCGCGGCCTGCGTCAACCCGCTCAACGGCGAGGGCATCGACTACGGGCTGGAGACGGGTCGGCTGGCCGCCGAGCTGCTGCACACGCGCGACCTGTCGCAGGAATGGCCCGCGGTGTTGCAGCACCACTACGCCCGGGGGTTCTCGGTGGCGCGCCGGCTGGCGCTGTTGCTGACGTTCCAACGATTCTTGCCCGCGACGGGTCCGATCGCGATGCGCTCGAACAGGCTGATGACCATTGCCGTGCGCGTGATGGCCAACCTGGTTACCGACGACGACACCGACTGGCTGGCCCGGGTGTGGCGCGGCGGCGGCCGGGCTTCGCGGCTGATCGACCGCCGGCCGCCGTTCACCTGAGTGTGGCGAGCAGACACAAAAGCCCCTGGAGACCACCGTTTTTGGGGGCTTTTGCGTCTGCTCGCCCGAGAACCGCACATATCAGGCGCGTTGACATGTATCAACATGGTTGATATACATGATGGCATGTCTTCAGCAACGGAATTCGAGTTTGAATCGGTCTATCGCGGCGAATCCACCCGACTCGGCGAAGGCGCCAAAGCTCCGTGGAGCCTCGGCGAACCGCAGCCGGAGCTGGCCGCCCTGATCGAGCAGGGCAAGTTCAGCGGCGACGTCCTCGACGCGGGCTGCGGCGAGGGCGCCATCTCGCTGGCGCTGGCCGAACGCGGGCACACCACGGTGGGCCTGGACGCGGCGCCGACGGCCATCGAGCTGGCCCGGGCGGAGGCACAGCGACGCGGCCTGACCAACGCGAGCTTCGACGTCGCGGACATCAGCAACTTCACTGGCTATGACGGCCGCTTCAACACCATCGTGGACAGCACGCTGTTCCACTCGATGCCGGTCGAGTTGCGCGAGGGTTACCAGCGCTCGATCGTGCGCGCCGCGGCGCCCGGTGCCCGCTACTTCGTGCTGGTCTTCGACAAGGCCGACATTCCCGAGGGCCCGCCGTTCGCGGTGACCGAGGAGGAGCTGCGTGAGGCGGTCTCCAAGCACTGGGTGGTCGACGACATCCGTCCGGCCCGCATCTACGCCCAACTTCCGCTGAATGCGCCCGGGTCGCCGTTCGAGAACGTCCGCGACGAGCCGGGCGGCCGCAAGTCCGTGGGCGCCTGGCTGCTCTCGGCCCACCTGGGCTGATCCGCTAGGTGTATAGTCCAGCTAATGAAGTGCATGAAGCTGGCTACCCTCGGCGCCGCGGCGGCCGCTGCGATCGCACTGGCCGCTCCGGCGCAGGCTGACGACTACGACGCTCCGTTCAACGCGCAACTCCACACCTACGGCATCTACGGTCCCCAGGACTTCAACGCCTGGCTGGCCAAGATCAGCTGCCAGCGGATGGACAAGGGCGTGGACACCGACGCGTACAAGTCGGCGCGATTCATCCAGCGCAACCTGCCGCTGGGCACCACGCAGGGCCAGGCGTTCCAGTTCTTGGGCGCCGCGATCGACCACTACTGCCCCGAGCACGTGGGCGCCCTGCAGCGCGTGGGCACTTAAAGGCACTTAGAGGCACTTAGAGGCACGGCTCCCCGCCGTCTCGCCACCGCGGTTCTGGCCCGTTCGACCGGAGCCGATTCACCCTGGAGCGACGTCCTCCACGTCCCGACGCCGCGCTGACACGCCGTTAACGGATATGCGGCGCGCGGCGAATCCATGTCGAGAGAGGGTGCCGAAGCGGCGTACCCGTCGTCGGCCGATGGCACGGTGACGGGCCCCCTCCTCGCAGTGATGCGATTTAAGTGAATACCAGTTCTTGGTACTCAGCCGCAGCGTCGCGACGATGCTCGCGCCGCGACGCGGTGGTCGCCACCGAGGGGCCGGCCTAGGCGCCCCCCGTCCCAGGGCGCGCAGTCGATGACGCCTGGGCGTACGAAGTTACCGACTGTTACTAAACAAATGTGCAATGTGACTGTCCGCTCCAGTCGGGTGGACAACGCTGAATGCAAAGTGATATCGGATTCGACTTGGCGCACAATTCCTTGAAATACACTGTCCTGCAATCTATTGCAGCCTACCGGACGTGCAGTTCCGGCGCGCGTCGCCTAGCTGACGCCCTGCCCTGCCCGACGTTGGCGCGTCGACAGCGGCGCAAATGTGAACCGAAATTCTCCGGAACCGTTGACTGCTATAGGCCGTCCACCATAGTGTGTCGGCGATAACATCCTTGTTGTTGCCGGCGCGGCTGAGCTGGGAACTCAACCGGGGAGGAAACGATGGCGTCGCACCCGCAAGCGAACAGCCGTTCTTCCCTGTGGCCGATTCGATGCGCGACTAGCGGAACGACTTTCGCGCGGCGCGCACGGCAATGACCAATTCGACCGCGGGCCGCCCGCGATGAGCACGGTAACCACACCACCGCCCCGCGGCGGCGGTACACACGAGAATCTCGACGCAATCCAACAATGGTCCACCGGTTACGTCCGCCGCCATCCGATGGCGTCCGTGGCGACCGTGGGCGATCAATTCGTGCTGGGCGTGCGTGTCATCCAATATCTGTTCATCGATTTGTTCACCGGCCGATTTCAGTTGCGCGAGTTCATCCGCCAGGGCGCCTTCATGGCCGGTACCGCCGTGCTGCCCACCGTGCTGGTGGCACTCCCGATCGGCGTCACCCTGTCGATCCAATTCGCCCTTCTGGCCGGGCAAGTCGGCGCCACCTCGCTGGCCGGCGCCGCCAGCGGACTTGCCGTCATCAGGCAGGGCGCGTCCCTGGTCGCTGCGGTCCTGATGGCCGCGGCCGTCGGGTCAGCAATCACCGCCGACCTCGGTTCGCGAACGATGCGGGAAGAGACCGACGCCATGGAAGTCATGGGTGTCTCGGTGATCCGGCGGCTGGTGGTACCCCGCTTCGTTGCGGCGATCATGATCGGAGTCGGGCTGACCGGTGTGGTCTGCTTCGTGGGCTTCTTGGCCAGCTACCTGTTCAACGTGTACTTCCAGAACGGCGCGCCCGGCAGCTTCGTCGCCACCTTCGCGTCCTTCGCGACTACCGGCGACATGCTCTTGGCGCTGCTCAAGGCCGTCGTCTACGGCGCGATCGTCGCGGTGGTCTCCTGCCAGAAAGGCCTGTCCACCAAGGGCGGTCCCACGGGTGTGGCCAACTCCGTGAATGCCGCTGTCGTGGAATCGATCCTGGTGCTGATGATCGTGAATGTCGGCATCAGCCAGCTATACAACATGCTGGTGCCCAGGACGGGATTGTGAGATGACCGTCGCAGCCTATTCGGTGATACCGGAACCGATTTCGCGTCTCTACCGGAGGATGGCGGCCCCGGTCGTCCGGCTCGGGCACATGCTCGTGTTCTTCGTGCGCGCCCTGGTTGCGGTACCGGTTGCGCTGCGCCAGTACCGCAAGGAGTTCGCCTCGTTGCTTTCCGACATCGCTTGGGGCAACGGCTCGATCGTCGTCGGCGGCGGAACCGCGGGGGTGGCGCTCGTTCTCGGGCTTACCGTGGGTGCGCTGGTCGGGATCGAGGGTTACAACTTCCTCGATCTGCTGGGATTGGGGCCGGCGACGGGCATCATCTCCTCGTTGGTCAACACCCGCGAACTGGCGCCCATCATGGCGTCGTTGGCGTTCGCGACCCAAGGTGGCTGCCGATTCACCGCGCAGCTGGGTGCGATGCGTATCGCCGAAGAGATCGACGCCCTCGAATCCATTGCGATAAGGCCAATCCCGTTTCTGGTGACCACCCGATTGCTCGCCTCGACCGTGGCGGCCATCCCGCTGTATGTGTTGTGCCTGGCGGTCAGCTACGTGTCGACGCAGGTGGTGGTTCAGGTCGTCGGTGGCGCGTCGACCGGAGGCTACCTGCACTACTTTTCGCTGATGCTGGCCGGAAAGGACATCGCCTTCTCGCTATTGAAGGCCGTCATCTTCGTGTGGATCGCCTCGACCGTCCAGTGCTACTACGGTTTCTACGCGACCGGCGGCCCTGAAGGCGTCGGCGTCGCGGCGGGCCACGGCATGCGGGCCAGCATCACCGTCGTGATCATGGTCAACATGCTGCTCACGATGGCGTTGTGGAGCGTCGACGCCGGTGCGCGGTTTGGTGGATGAATGCCCAATTCCATTGAACTAGACGGGCGCGGACCCTCCGAACGCCAGCTGCTGGGATACGGCATCACAGTGCTGCTGCTGGCGGCGGTGATCACCAGCGCCCTGCTGGTCAAGTCCACGGGACGCCTGGACGACTACGTGCCCGTCGTTGCCGAACTGTCCAACGTCGGTGACGGGCTGCCACAGAAGTCGGACGTCAAGTACCACGGCGTGTTGGTGGGCGCGGTGGACAGCGTGGTGCCCGCCGCCGACGGCCACCCCAACTATGTCCACATCAACCTCAAGGCCGACTACGCATCCTCCGTCCCAGCCGGAATCACGGCGCGTGTGGTGCCCAGCAACGTGTTCGCGGTGTCATCGGTCCAACTGGTCGACCGCGGCGCGGGCGGCGCCATCCGCGCCGGCGCCCACATCCGCGAAGACGACCAGCTGCCGACCGTGCTGTTTCAGACCACGATCAGCAAGCTGCGCGACGTCCTGGCCGCCACCGGGCGGGGCCGTGAGGACACGACGCTGGGGATCTTGGCCGCGGTCAACGCCGCCACCGAGAATCGGCGCGCAAGACTTCTCACCAGCGGCGCACAGCTCAATCGCCTACTGGACCAACTCAACTCGTTGGTTGTCAACGACGCCGGTCCGTCCACGGTCGCGGCGTTGATCGATGCCACCCACGGATTGGCCGCTACCGCGCCGGACCTTCTTGACTCACTGCATCAGGCCGTGCAGCCCATGCGGGTGTTCGCCGAGCAACGCGCTCAGCTCACCACCCTGGTCACCGGTGGCGCCCACACCATGGGCACCGCCCATGACGCGATCGCCAACCACATCGACCAATTGATCGGCATCACCACCCATCTGACGCCGGCGCTCGGGGTGCTCGCGATCAACTCCGGCAAGTGGGTGCCGGCCTTCACCAAACTCAACAACCTTTCCGACAAGTTCCTCCAGGAAGTGTGGATGCCCGAACTCGACACTCCCAACATGCGGGTCAATCTGTCCCTGACACCCAGCTACATGTACACCCGCGCCGACTGCCCCCGTTACTCCCAGCTGAAGGGGCCGAGCTGCTACACGGCGCCTCTGGTGCAGGTCCGGCCGGATCTTCCGGAAGTCCTACTGCCGCAGAACTATCAACCCCCCAAGGATCTGGCGCCGCCGCCGGGTACTGTCGTCGGCCCCGACGGCAATCTCGTCGCGGTCGGCCCTCCCCTGATCAACCCCAACCCTGACCTGCGTGACCCCAACCCACCGCTGCCGCCCCTGCTGACCCCCGCTCCCCCGGTTCCGGGCACCGCCAACCCGGATGCGGCGCCACCGTCGCCCAACCCCCCTGTGCCGCAACCGCCTCCGCCTCCGGGGCCACGCCTGCCCGCCGAGGTGGCGCCATCGTCGTTCGGCGGCAACGTGGGGCCCGTCGGCTCACCGCAGGAACGCGCCGCTCTGAGCCTCATCACGGGTCAGCGCGCCACACCCGCTGTCCAACTGCTGCTCGGCCCGATAGCCCGCGGGACGAACGTCACGCTGGCGGCTCGCCCCGCCGGAGGGGGGCGGCCATGAGGTCTCGGGGCTCACTGATCGGGCTTTCGCTGTTCACGGTCGTCGCAGTGACGGTGACCTGGCTCGTCTATTCCACCCTGCGTCGCGACGTGGCCGGGCCGACCAGCCCGTACGGCGCGGTGTTCACCGACGTGTACGGCCTGCGTGTCGGCGACGACGTTCGCATGGCCGGCGTACGTGTGGGGCGGGTGGAATCCGTTGATCTCAACGGTGATCAGGCCAAGGTGTCGTTTGTGGTGCAGGGCAACCAGCACCTTTTCGGCAACACGGTCGCCGCGGTGACCTACCAGAACATCGTCGGGCAGCGCTATCTGCAGCTCTCGCTGGGCAAGCTCGGCGACAAGCGAAAGCTGCCTCCCGGCAGCGTTATCCCCGTGCAACGTACCGACCCCTCCTTCGATGTGGGAATGCTGCTCAACGGCTACGAGCCGCTCTTCAGCGTGCTCAACCCACGCGACGCCGACAACCTCACCCAAGGCGTCATCCAATCGCTACAGGGCGACGAATCGGCGATCACCACCTTGATCACCCAGACTTCCACTCTCACCGAATCATTCGCCGGCAGAGACGAGGCCCTCGGCGCGATGATCAACAGCCTGAACACGGTCATGGGAAATATCGCCACGCAGAACACCAATCTCGACAATCTGATCGGCCAGACCAAGCGCGTCGTGTCGGACTTTGACCGGCGCCGCCCCGCCCTGGTGGCGTCGACGGGCTCGGTCGCCAGAGTGGTCCGCAGTCTCTCCGCGATTTCTAACACGGTGTCCCCGTCGCTGCGCGAAATAGTCACCCGCCAACCGGGATTCAGCAGCCATCTGGTTCAGATCGAGCCGCAGCTGGCGTTCGTCGGAGACAACCTGCCGCTGATGCTGAAGGGCTTGGCGCGCATCACCAACGAGGGCGCGTTCGCCAATGCCTACGCGTGCGACCTCAATGCCACCGGATTCTTCCCAGGCCTCAACGACGTGGTGCCTATCGTCGTGAACGCGGCCACACCGGGAAACAGGGCCTGGCACACCCCCCGCTGCAGGAACATGGCCGATGGCTGATCTCGGGCAGCGACCACGGCGAAAGTTGCGACGTCTGGAAGACGTCAACAATGTCTGGCTGGGCTTCGCCGCCCTGGGCGTCGCGACCGTGGTGACCGCGACGATGCTCATCGTCAACCTGCTCCATATCGGGTACCGCCACTACACCGCCGAATTCCTGCAAGCCGGTGCGCTCAAGGCCGGCAACCCGATCACGGTGGCCGGCATCCCCGTCGGGAAGGTGACCAGCCTCAGGCTCGCCGGCGACCACGTCGAGGCCGGCCTGCAGGTGCGCGCCGACGTGGCCCTGGGCAAGGACTCCAAGGCGATCATCAAGATCACCACGATCCTCGGCTCCCGTTACCTGGCACTGCAACCGCACGGCACCGGGGCGCTGCCCAACGGCACGTTCAACCTGGCCCACACCGAGGTGCCCTACGACCTGCAAGATGCCCTGGCCGACGTCACCACCACTTATGAACAAGTCGACACCGACAAGTTCGCGCGGTCGCTTGCCATTCTGGGTAAGCAACTCGAGGGTCTGCCCCCGGTGGTGCCCCAAGCGGTGCAAAACGTCCATACCCTGTCGTCGATCCTCGCCACTCGCCGCGACCAGTTGGGGGAACTGCTCAAGAACACCCAGCAGATCAGCACCACCCTGCGCCGGCAACAGGGCAACATCGGCGCGATGATCAGGCAGGGAAATGAACTGATCGGCCAATTCGTCGCGCGCAGTGCCACTTTCCACGCGATGATGCGGGCACTGACCGACCTGGTTCAGACACTGAGCCCCATCCTCGTCGACAATCGCCCCGACCTCGAACAGACGCTGAAAAACCTGCGCCAATTGTCGGACATGCTCGGCCAGCACGATGACCTGGTGCGCAGCACCCTGCAAAGCGCTCCGCTGGCCCTGCGCGGCCTGGCCAACGCAACGGGCAGCGGCAACGCGGCAGACTTGAACGCGCCCACCGGCGTGGCCGTCGATTCCTGGATGTGCGCCATCAGCGGCCGCGCCAAGCAATTCGGCATGATCCAGTACTACAAGGACTGCAAATGACCCGGTTCCGCGTCAAACTGCTCATCTCCGGCCTCGCCGGGGCAGTTCTGCTCGCAGCCGTTGCCGTCGTGGCGTGGCCGTATGTCAAGGCCAAGGTCGACACGATCACATTGACCGCGCAATTCGATAGCGCCGCCGGCCTTTACACGGGGAACACGGTCGCGGTGCTGGGCATGCCCGTCGGGCAGGTCACCAAGATCACGCCGAGGAACGGTTACGTGGAAGTCCGTTTCACCGTCGACCGCGACGTGAAGATTCCCGCCACTGCCCAGGCGGTCACAGTGTCGACGTCCATCCTCACCGAGCGTCAGATCGAACTCACGCCGCCCTACCGCGGTGGACCCGCACTGTCGAACAACGACACCATCGGGTTGACCCACACCAAGACGCCCGTCGAATTCGCCCGCGTCCTGGACGTTCTCGACAAGATCTCCGCTTCCCTCAAGGGTGACGGCAGGGGCAACGGCCCGGTCGCCGGCGTCGTCGACGCCAGCGCCGCCATCGCCGACGGCAACGGCACCAGGATCAAGGACGCGCTGACCGAACTTTCGAAGGCGCTGCGCCTGAGCGCCGACGGAGGCGCACAGACCCGCGACCAGCTGACCACCATCATCAGAAACGTCAGCAGCCTGCTCGACGCCGCGGCCAGAAACGATGCCGAACTTCGGCAATTCGGTTCCGTCGTAAGGCAACTGAGCCAGATCCTGGCCGACGAGGACTTGGGTACAGGCACCACCGGTAAGCAACTCAACCAGGTGATCGACCAGGTCGGCAACATACTCGACGCCAACCGCGACAACATCAAGCGCGCCATCCTCAACGGCAATGTCACCCTGAAGACCGCGGTCGACCGGCAACGCGACGTCGCCGAGCTGCTCGACCTGGCGCCCATGACGCTGGACAACCTCTACAACACGATCGACCAGACCAACGGCGCAGTCCGCGTACGGGTTCTCACCGACCGGGTCCTGTTCGACAACCAGGTCATCAAAGAAGTGTGCAATCTGATGGGGCTGCGGCAACTCGGTTGCAGCACAGGAACATTGCAGGACTTCGGACCCGACTTCGGGCTCACCTACGTCTTGGACGGGCTAGCGGCGATGGGGCAGAAATGACGATCACGATCAGGCGGTCCGCGCTGTGCGTCGCGCTCACCGCGACACTGGCCGTCTCGGGTTGCTCCTCGGAAGGATTGGCCAGCCTGCCACTGCCCGCGCCGTCGGTGGAATCGGGCGGGTACCACCTGACCGCGGTGTTCTCCAACGCGCTGAATCTGCCCGCCAACGCCAAGGTGAAGCTCGCCGGCGCCGACGTCGGTGAGCTGGAATCCATGGTCGCGCGCGACTACACGGCGGTGACCACCCTGCGCATCATGAGAGGCGTGCGGCTACCCAAGGGCAGCACCGCCGAATTGCGCTCGGCCACACCACTTGGCGATGTTTTCGTCGCCCTCAAGCCACCGACGCCTGCCGATCCCGCCGCCCCGCTGTTGACCGACGGCGACACCATCGGCCTGGACGCCACCGCCGCTGCCGCCACGGTGGAGTCGGTGCTGAGCTCGGCGGCGGTGATGGTCAACGGTGGGGCCGTTCGCAACTTCACCAACATCGTCAACGGGCTCGGCAAGGCGACGGGCGATCAGGGCCAGGCCTTCGGCGAGCTGATCCGCAAGTCCAACGTCCTGCTGGCAAAGCTGGGTGCACGGTCCGGACAGATATCGGCCGCCCTGGACGAAACTTCGCGGCTCAGCAGCGAACTCGAAGCCAAGAACGGTCAACTCACCGACTTGATGGTCGCCGCCGCCCCGGCCACTGACACGCTCGCCGAAAACGCCTCCTTGGTGGCCGACGTGCTCGAGCAGCTCGGCGCCACCAGCAATCAGTTGGCGAGGTTCCCGTCGATCGCCGGCACGGATGCCAGCGGGCGCAGCGTCATCATGGACGCCAATGCCATCGCGCGGGCGTGGAACGACGTGGCGCTGACCCCCGATGCCACGCTGGCCGCGCTGAACAGACTCATTCCGGTCCTCATCAAAGCCACGCCGGGCAACGCGATCTCGACGCGGGTGAGCATCGATCGACTCATCCTCGGCTCGATACCCGACATTGGCTTTCAAGGCGACCCCGGGCTGCACGGCCCCCGGCGCTACAACTGGGGCCAGATGATCGGCACGCTCAAGTACACCCTGTTCCGGGTGCAGGAGCGCATCGTCGGGCAGGGGCCGCGGGTACCGCAACTCCCCGTGCGCCCCGATCCGAACGTGCCCGGCCAGGTCGAAGTCGTTCCCCCGGGCCCGGGTCCGGGCCCGCAGCCGCCGGTGCCCCCGCCGCCCGGGGAGCGGGGCCCACGATGATCGAGGCGCTCGCCGGCCGCATCGTCGGCGCGGTCCGCGCCGGGCACCGCCACCGGCTATGGCTGTCCGCGATTGGGCTGCTGCTCACCCTGTTCGTGGGCGGCGCGTACCTGGTCTTCGGGGCGCTGCGGCTCGACCCCCTCGCCTCCACCTACCGCGTCACCATCGCGCTGCCCGAATCGGGCGGACTGCTGCCCAACCAGGACGTCACACTGCACGGGGTTCCGATCGGTCGGGTGAAGCGGCTCAACATCACGCGTGAGGGCGTGGCCGCGGTCGTGGATATTGACTCCGCCGCCCGTATTCCCTCCGCCAGCGCGGTTCGCGTATCCGGACTCTCGCCGGCCGGCGAACAGTACATCGACTTCACCCCCGCCGCCGACGCGGGCCCCTACCTGCACAACGGCAGCGTCGTCGCCGCCGGAAAGGCGACCGTACCAATAACTTTGGCCCAGCTACTCGCCGATGCGGACGGAATGCTCGCTCAGGTCGACCCCAAGAAGCTCGAGCTGATCAAACGCGAACTGAGCCTCAGCAATCAGGGCCCCCGCAAGTTGACCGACATCATCGACGGCGGCAGTTTCCTGCTGTCGACACTGGATTCGGTGCTGCCCGAGACGACGAGCATGTTGCGCTCCAGCCGAATCGTGCTGACGTTGACCGCCGACAAGAACGCGGGCATCGCCACGGCGTCGGGCAACCTCGCGCATGCCTTCACCGGCGTCAACAAAATGCTCAACGGTTACCGGCGGTTCACCAACCAGACCCCGCACACCCTGACCGCCGCCGACAACGAGTTCAGCGATAACTCGGACGCCATGGTCGCGTTGCTGGCCAGCATGTCCACCACCTCGCAACTGCTGTATCTCCGCGTTCCGGCCCTGAACTCGCTGTTCCCGGACTACCGAACCTCGGTTCTCGACGCTCTCGCCAGCGTCATGCACGACCACGGACTCTGGGCCACCGGAGACATCTATCCCCGCTATTCGTGCGACTACGGAACCCCGCGTCGCCCACCGTCATCCGCGGATTATCCCGAACCGTTCCTGTACACCTACTGCCGCGACGACGATCCCGCGGTATTGATTCGCGGGGCCAAGAACGCGCCGCGCCCGGCCGGCGACGACACCGCCGGCCCACCGCCCGGCGCGAACCTCGGCGCCACGACCGATCCCACGCCCAGAGGCCGGTTCACCATTCCGACGCCCTACGGCGGCCCCACCTTGCCGATCGAGCCACCCCACTGAGTCGCATCCTTTCACGCCTAAGGAGAGAAGAAATGCCAGCGATCACGCACAACGACATCCGGACCGTCATTCGGCGCCGCGCCGCTCACGAACCCACAGACGAACACGAACCCCCAGAAGACCACGAAGCCACGGCGGAACTGGAACCGACACCGGAACCGGAGCCGATAGAGGAGCCCATAGCCATCGAGGCCGACGAGACGGACGAGACCGACGAGACGGACGACATCGACGACAAGACCGACGACGACGCCGACGAGGCCCCGACGGCGTTGCGGCGTAACCGGTTACGCGTGCGCAGAAAAGGCGAAGCAGACAAAACTGCGGGCGCGACGATGCGTTCACGCCTCGGCCGGCGATGCCGACGGCATGCGCGCGCCATCGTCGTCGGCGTGATCATCGCCGGGGTCGCCGGCGGGCTGGGCGACCTCGGCTGGCAGATGTGGCAACAGCGCGAGGTCACCCGCGCCGGTCAGGCCGCACAGCAAGCGGCGGTGGCCTACGCGCAGGTACTGACCAGTATCGACTCCGGGAAGGTCGACGAGAATTTCAACCAGGTACTCAACGGGGCGACCGGCGAGTTCAAGGACATGTACTCACAGGCCAGCAGGCAACTCAAGCAATTGCTCATCGACAACAAGGCCTCCGCCCGCGGAGTCGTGGTCGACTCGGCGATCCAGACGGCCACCAAGAACAAGGTCGTGGTCCTGCTCTTCGTCGACCAGAGCATCAGCAACACCAATGTTCCCGATCCGCGCATCGACCGCAGCCGAGTCAAGATGACGATGGAGAACATCGACGGACACTGGCGCGCAAGCAAAGTCGAATTGCCCTAGCCCCGATGACCGGCAAAGCCCTGGCGCTCACGGCTGCCGCAATGACGGCCGTCGCGCTGACCGCCCCGGCGAGGGCATCGGCCTCGGCGGCTACGTTCTGCGGTGAATTGTCCGGCGAGTGGGACGGGCAATATTGCCATACGAGAGTGCTTTCCGAACGCAAGGCGGTCCGCGACATCACGGTCGCCCTGCCCGGCGAGTGGCTGGACGACCCGACGACGGGTCCGACGATCCGGCCTTACCTGCGCGACCTGGTCCTCAACTGGAAGGCCGTCGGCGCGCACATGGTCCAGGACAGCTTCGGTGAAGAGAATTTCACGACGTTCCGGCGCGGCAGCGCGCTCAGCATCGTTTTCCACGAGGACTACCACGCCGACGGACCCAAGCCCAATAACGCCTACCGCACCTTCACTTTCGACACCGCACGCGGCGCGCGGCTCGCGCTGGCCGATGTGGTGCAACCGGGAGTGGACCCGCTACCCGCGATCTCGTCGCTCGCACAGCCGTTCATCGAGCAGGCGCTCGACGGGGCCGCTCCGCCGCACAGTCCGGGCAGCTACCCGTTCACCGCCGACCGATGGACCCCCGACAAGGTGTACTCCGGCGCCTACAAGGCATGGGCCCTGACCCCCGACGAATTAATCCTCTACATGCCGGACTATCCCGTCGGCCACGACTCCCCGCTCAACTACACCCCGGAAGTCATGCAATGGTCGATGGACGGCGGCGCCGTCGAAGCGCACATACCCCTCGCGGCACTCGCTTCGATCCTGCGACCCGCCTACGGGGGCGGATAGGCCGGTGCGACCGACCTCAGGTCATACAGACGTTGGCGAACAGCAGCACCGGCCACGACACGATCGCCCCGAGGAACGAGACGACGACATCCGCGCCGTGCATCCGGTGCAGATGCTCGGTGTGCGTCGACGACCAGATCAGTCCGACGATGAAGTACGGGATGCCCAATAGCACTGCCAGCCCGATCCATTCCGCGATGGTCATCCGGTAATTCAACAGCCAACGAACTTTGGTGATCACCGAACGCCCGTCCTTCGCGATGTCGGGAGACCAAGCATGACGGTCTCCAGCAGCCGGCGTGCCGTCGCCCGCGCGTGGGTGGTGTCGCTGCGCTTCACGAGCCGGCCCAAGTCCACGATGACCGCATAAGCGGCGTGCACCGCGTAACGCGCTCGCCCCAGGCTCAATTCGGGGCGGACCGCGGTCGCCAGGCCCGCCCACGCGTCGACGGTGGACTGCTGAATGGTGTCCAGCATCTGCAGCTCACCCGCGAGCAGGTTGTGCCGCTCGCTGTGGTAAACGTAGGCAATCTCGGGACGCGTGAAGGACCGCGCGACGTAGGCCTCGATCACAGCGGCCAACGCCTGCTCGGGTTCTGTTGTGCGAGAGATGATTTCACCCGCATCCTCCGAAAGCCGATCTGCAGCACGGCGGTACGCCGCGGCGAGTATGTCGGCTTTGCCCGGAAAATACCGGTATATACCCGACGGCTGCATCCCCACCGCCGCCGCGATGTCGTCCATGCTGGTGTCTCGGAACCCCCGCTGGTAGAACAGCTGCATCGATTCGTACATGACGAATTCGTAGGCGCCCGCCGATGCGGTGACGACGGGCTGTACGGCCGCCGCGACGGCATTGCTTCGGCTCGCCGGCAACCGGGTGGCAAGCACGTCGGCGGCGATCGCCGATATGCCGCTGCGGATCTCGCCGGCCGCCAGCGGTGCGGAATGATCGGTGATGCTTCCGATCACACTCAGGGTCGCGGCTGACAATGTGGACAGCTCGGCCGGTTTCAGCTTCGGACGCAACAACGACAGCGGGCGCTGCAATCGTTTGTTGGTGAGCGCCAGTTGGTCCCGCAGCGCCCTCCGGTCGGCGCCCCGCAAATGGCGGCCTTCCCAGCGGTACAGACCCCCGGTGGTGCGGTTGGCGATGGTCGTGTCGACGAGGGCGGCGACCAGGGCGTCCAGGAGCGCGGCCGGATCGGCGTCGTCCGCGTCGTCGGCAAATGCGGTGGCGTCGACGAGTTGACGCCCCAAGGCGAGAACCGCCTCACGGAACAGGTCATATTTGCTTGCCGAATGGCGGTACAACGCCGACGGGGATATCCCGACCCGCGCGGCGATGTTCTCCATGCTGACCGCGTGATAACCCTGCGCGCTGAACGCATCGACCGAAGCGCGTGCGATCTGTGCCTTACGATCCTTGGGCCGCCGCCGCACCGCGGGTGCGGGTACCGGACGATCGACATTCACAGCGTCCACGCTAGCGACCGGTGGGCCGGGACGGAGAATTTCCTCGACCATGGGTGTTGTCGCACAGCGGAGAAACCCCCAACCCGTGTCACACACCTAGAATTAGCAATCACTTCGAGAGCCCGACTTTGCTTCACCCTACTACATATTCCGTTGCTCGACCGCGGCACATATACTGCCTAATTGCAGATTTCAGCCCGCCGAACTGCAGTGCCGCCTCGGGTTTGCGGGTCCGCATCCTCGGCGGTCTCGACATCGAATGTTGATTCACTTATTCTGGTGTTGCATTTCCCTGCGACAGGCTGACCAATGACCCGGGGGGTAGCGAATGTCCATACCGAACCCGGAACCCGCGACCGACGGGATGTTGACGACGGACCGGACGCGGATCAGCGTCGGCCGACGCACCGCCCGCTGGTCCGACCGGTCGGTCACCGTCGCCAATGCGATGGACTTTTGGGCCTTTGCCGCCGGAGCGGCCAATGTGATCATGCAACTGTCGCGGCCGGAAGTCGGCTACGGCGTCGTGGAATCGAAGGTCGATTCCGGCAACCTGCTCAAGCATCCGTGGAAGCGCGCCCGAACCACCTTCCAATACCTGGCAGTCGCGGTGTTCGGCAACGACACGGATCGCGCGGCCTACCGGAAGGCGGTCGACTCCGCGCACCGCCAGGTCCGGTCGACCCCGGCCAGCCCGTTGTCCTACAACGCATTTGATCGTGAGCTGCAAATGTGGGTGGCCGCTTGCCTGTTCGTCGGACTAGAGGACACCTACCAGCTGCTGCGCGGCGAGATGACCGACGAGCAGGCCGAGCAGTTCTACCGATCGGCCTGGCCGTTGGGAACCACTTTGCAGGTCAGGCCTGAGCAGTGGCCGCCGACCCGCGCCGCCTTCGATGACTACTGGAACGCCGCCTGCCGGCACGTGGTGATCGACGACGTGGTCCGCGGCTACCTGCTCGACCTGATAGGCCTGAAAATGGTGAATCCGCTACTGCGGCTTATGTTTCGGCCGCTGTTGTCGTTTCTCACGATCGGCTTTCTTGCCCCGGTGTTCCGTACGGCGCTCGGCGTGTCGTGGAGCGAGACCGAGCAGGCGTGGTTTGAGCGCCTGTTTGTGCTCACGGCCTTCGTGAACCGCTTCGTGCCCCGTTTCCTGCGGCAGGGGGGCAGCCACCTGTTGCTGGCGGATGTGCGTCGGCGAGTCAAGCGCGAGCGTCCCCTGCTCTGAGGTGAGAATGGTTCACACGTCCAGACGAGCGTTCAACCGGAGCAGGGTCGCATTCGCCGGCGCAGTCTTCGCGGCGTTTCTGCCCTGGGCTTCGGTGGCCGCCGAACCGGGCGCGGCCCCGGTGAGACTGCCTCTGTTCGTGCCCCACTCCTCCGACTGGAACCCGGACTACACGGTGTTTCCGTACAACTTGTGGCAAACCCGTGTGACTCCTGAGCAGATCGACGCCGAACGCGAATCCTGCCAGTGGTTCAACGCCCAATACGACCCCCTGATGGGGCAGGTCCTGGGCTTCCAGCGGCAGCTGGGCGACCAGCACGACGTATGGGCGGCCCCGGGAATTCAGCCCGTGGCGGACGTCGTCATCGCCAACCTCGACCAGTCCGCAGACTTCTTGAATCCCCGTGCCCACACCTTGTTCATCACGAATTATCCGGATCAAAGCCAGTATTCGCCGCTCTATAACGGCGATTCGTTTTTCCACCTGTGGTATCAGCTGACCCAAATCAGCGACAAGATGAAACAGAAGTTCCCGTCGGGAGTCATCAACGCCAACATCGCCACCGGCACCGTCTACGGGCGGACCATCCGTGATTCGGCGGTGTGCAACGGGGCGTAATCGCCCGACGGGTCGCCTGCGCCGCTCTGAACGCTCAGCGCTGCGGCTTGTAACCGGCGTGCAGCGCCACGATCCCGCCGGTCAGGTTTCGCCACCGCACCGCCGACCACCCCGCCCGCGAAATCTGATGCGCCAGCGCCGGTTGGTCGGGCCAGGCCCGAATCGATTCCGCCAGGTAGACATACGCCTCGGGGTTGCTCGACACCGCACGGGCCACCCGGGGCAGCGCCTGCATCAGATACTCCTTGTAGACGGTGGCGAACGCCGCGTTGGTGGGGGTGGAGAACTCGCACACCACCAGCCGCCCGCCCGGCCGGGTGACCCGCGCCATCTCACGCAGCGCCTTTTCGTGGTCCACGACGTTGCGCAGGCCGAAGCTGATGGTCACGGCGTCGAACACGTCGTCGCCGAACGGAAGCGCGGTGGCGTCGCCCGCGACCTTCGGCACCTTGCGCGCCGCGCCGGCGGCGAGCATGCCGACTGAGAAATCGGCGGCCACACACCATGCTCCGGACTTGCCCAGCTCGACGGTCGACACCGCCGTGCCCGCGGCCAGATCCAGCACCTTCTCCCGCGGCCCGATCCGCAACGCCGACCGGGTGGCGCGCCGCCAATACCGGTCCTGGCCGAGCGACAGCACGGTGTTGGTCAGGTCATATCGGCGGGCGACGCCGTCGAACATCGAGGCGACGTCCCGAGGGTCCTTATCCAGGTCGGCGCGGCTCACGATGCAGACGCTACCCGACCCGGGCGGCGGGAATGTGCCGCGCCCGAACGCGTTGCAACCAGTCGTGAGCGAAAAAGTCTGGTTTATCACCGGTACCTCCCGCGGATTCGGGCGCCAGTGGACGACCGCTGCGCTGGAACGTGGCGACAAGGTGGCCGCCACGGCGCGCAACACCGCGACCCTGGACGACCTGGCCGAGAAATACGGTGACGCGCTGCTGCCGATCAAGTTGGACGTCACCGACCGGGCAGCGGACTTCGCGGCGGTCAAGCAGGCACACGACCACTTCGGACGACTCGACGTCGTGGTGAACAACGCCGGCTATGCCGAGTTCGGGTTCGTCGAGGAGCTTTCCGAGCAGGCGGCTCGTGACCAGCTGGAGACCAACGTGTTCGGCGCGCTGTGGATCACCCAGGCCGCGCTGCCCTACCTGCGCGAACAGCGCAGCGGGCACATCATCCAGGTGTCCTCGATCGGTGGCATCGTCGCGTTCCCCAACCTCGGCATCTACCACGCTTCGAAGTGGGCGCTGGAGGGCTTGTCCCAGTCGCTGGCCCAGGAGGTGGCCCCCTTCGGGATACACGTCACGCTGGTGGAGCCGGGCGGCTTCGACACCGACTGGTCCGGTCCGTCGGCGAAGCGCGCCGAGCGGCTGCCCGCCTACGAGCAGGTGCACGCCACGGCCGACGCCGAGCGCGGCAAGCGCGCCGCGGTCCAGGGTGATCCGACGGCATCGGCTGCCGCGCTGCTGAAGGTGGTGGACGCCGAGGAGCCGCCGCTGCGGGTCTTCTTCGGGGCGTTGCCGTTGCAGCTGGCCAAAGCCGACTACGAGTCGCGCCTGCGCAATTGGGAGCGGTGGCAGCCGGTAGCGGAGCTGGCGCAGGGGTAACGCGCAGCCCTTAGGCGCTGTTGCGCCAGGACACCCGGATCCGCCGCTCCGGCGACATGACGGCCTCGTAGTGGCCCAGCAGTTCGTCGCAGATGACCGTCCAGCTGCGGCCCAGCACGCTGCGGCGCGCCGCCTGCCCGTACCGGTGCCGCTCGGCGACCAGGTGGTCCACCGCGGCGGGCAGTTGTGCCTCGAATTCATTGACGGGCAACAACAGTCCGGTGCGGCGCGGGGCGACGAGGTCGCGCGGTCCGCCGGCGTCGGGGGCGATTACCGGCAGCCCCGACGCCAGCGCTTCCTGCACGACTTGGCAGAACGTCTCGTGCTCGCCGGTGTGCACGAAGACGTCCATGCTGGCATAGGCCCTGGCGAGCTCCGCACCGTATAGCGCTCCGGTGAAAACCGCTGTGGGCATTGCCATTTGCAGCTTGTTCTGGTCGATGCCGTCACCGACGACGACGACCTGGACCGCGTCGCGCGCGGCGAGGACGGCCAGCCGCTCGACGTGTTTCTCCGGCGCGAGCCGGCCCACGAAGCCGACGATCGGCTTGCCTTCCGGCGACCACCGCCCGCGCAGCGCCTCGTCGCGCGCCGACGGCGCGTATCGGAGGACATCCACCCCGCGGGCCCAGCGGTGCACCCGCGGAATCTTCTGGGCGACCAACGATTCCATCGTCGCGCTGGACGGCGCGAGGGTACGGTCGGCGAGGCCGTGCAGGTGGCGGAACCATGCCCACGCCGCCCGCGCCGTCATCGGAATGCCGTAACTCGCCGCGAAACCCGGCACGTCGGTCTGGTACACCGCCACCGTCGGCACACCGAGCCGGCGCGCCGCGCGCAGCCCGCCGTAGCCGAGCAGCGCAGGCGACGCCAGATGCACCACGTCGGGATCGAAACCGCGCAGCACACCGACCATTCGCGGCGTGGGCACGCCCAGCGGCAGCGTGGTCACCTTGGGGAACATCCGGGCGGGTGCCCGGTAGACGCGGACGCCGTCGTGAATCCTGTCGGCGCGCGCTTCACCCGGCGGATTGTCGGGCGCAACGACCAGGGCCTCGTGCCCCGTTTTACGCAGATGCTCGAGTATCCGGAGCACGGAGTTGCTGACGCCATTGACATTCGGGAGGAACGACTCGGCGACGATTGCAACGCGCACGACACCACAGTGGCAGCGCCAGCTGTCGGCAAGGTTGCGGACGGGCGTCCGGGGCGCGAAATCTGTTTACTAAGTCGATGCGGCGGCCGGGGTGTCGTCCTCGCGGCGCGGGTCCAGCCGCTTGTCCAGCAGGGCCAGCAGGATCAGCGCGACCGTCGCGGCCAGCCAGCACGCCACCGCGATGGACCCCGCCGGGATGATCGCCAATCCGGCGTTGCGGTGCTGCACCCGGACCAGGTTCGGATCGTTCTTGTTGTACTCGACGTAAATCCGCATCCCCGTGGACAATTCGGACGGGTACAGCACACCGAGTTCGGGTCGGTAGGTGACGCGCTCGGGCGTGACGAACTCGATGGTGGAGCGTCGCGGCCCGGCGCTGAGCACCTCCGCCTGCGCCACCCCCATGTTGCGCTTGATCGCCAGGTCGTTGCGCCACGCGCCGGCCACCAACAACACCGACTGCATGGTGACCAGGACGGTGACGATCAGGACAGCGATCCGCGTCCAGCGCAGCGCGACCCGCGCCCGGGTTTTCGGCGCGTCGTCACTGCGGCCGTGAATCAGGATGCGCAGCAGCGATTTCGGTGATTTCACGGATATCCCGGACCGCTCACAGCGCCGCCCGGATGGCGGCGTGCAGCCCGCGCAGCGAGGACCGGTCGGCCTTGACCTCGAGCACCCGCAGGCCGGCGGGGGGTTCGTCGAGCGCCGCCTGCAGCTCGCCGACCTCGATCTGCCGGCTCTCCACGTGGTACGCGCGGCACAGCGCTCCCACGTCGACGTCGTGCGGGGTGCCGAAGACCCGCGACGACACGTCGGAGAACCTCGGGTCGCCCTGCTCGAGCAGCTCGAAGATGCCGCCGCCGTTGTCGTTGGAAACCACGATCGTCAGGTTCGTCGGCGTCGGCTCGGTGGGACCGATCAGCAGCCCGGAACTGTCGTGGACGAACGTCAGGTCCCCGATCAGCGCGACGGTGCGACCCTCATGGGCCAACGCGGCGCCGATCGCGGTGGAGACGGTGCCGTCGATACCGGCGACGCCGCGGTTGGACCGCACCCGGATGCCGTGCGTCGACAGGCCGACCAGCGCCGCATCGCGCACCGGGTTGGACGCGCCGAGCACCAGCTGATCACCGGGCCGCAGCGCGTCGGCCACCGCGGCCGCTACGTGCAGACCGGTGGTCAGCGGGTGCGCCGCGAGCTGGTCGCGGACCGCCGCGACGGCGTGCCGGTTCGCCTCGGCGCACCGTTGCAGCCACGCCGGATCCGGCGACCCGGTGGTGACCGCGCGCGTCCCGGTGGCCTGCGAATTGCCCGATACGTCCGGCCAGCGCGGACCGGTGGTCAGCGCGTACACGGGGACCTTTGGGTCGGCCAGCAGCGCCGACACCGGCCGGTGCAGTGTCGGACGGCCCAGCATGATGACCTGCTTGGGTTCCAGCAGCGTCAACGCGAGCGGGTGCAGCGGGTTTGTCCCGCCCGGCGTCCAGGGCGCCGTCGGTTCGGCGACCGTCGGCAGCTCGGCGAGGTTGGGCTGCGCCCCCGCGCCGTGCCCGGCGATGACCACGGTGTCGGCCGAAAGGTCGACGTCCAGCGGCTGGTCGAAGGTGACCGGCGGCGTGTGGGTCCAGGACTTGCCGCCGGGCCGCCCGGGCGGGATCACCGCGTCCTTCAGATCGCGGTCCGGCACCAGCGGCTCGCGCAACGGAACGTCGAAGTGCACGGGACCGGCGTTGGCGGAGCGGGCGCCGGTGGCGGCCACCAGCACTCGGCACGTGGCCGATCGCCAGGTCGCGTTCAGGGCATCCAGGCGCTCGGGGGCGTCCTCGGCCAGGCCCAGGCTGATCGTTTCGCGGACCTGGGTGCCGAAGTAGCCCAGCTGCTCCATGGTCTGGTTGGCACCGGTGCCGAGCAGTTCGTAAGGGCGGTTGGCCGAGAGCACGATCAGCGGCACCCGGGCGTAGTTGGCCTCCACCACGGCCGGCCCGAGGTTGGCCACGGCGGTGCCCGACGTCATCGCGACACAGACCGGCGCGCCCGCGGCGATCGACAGCCCGATGGCCAGAAAACCCGCGGTGCGCTCGTCGATGCGGACGTGCAGGCGCAGCCGTCCGGACCGGTCGGCGTCCTGCAGGGCGAATGCCAGCGGCGCGTTCCGCGACCCGGGGCAGAGCACCACGTCACGGACGCCGCCGCGAATCAGCTCGTCGACGACGACGCGGGCCTGTGTCGTCGACGGGTTCACTACTACAGGGTGTCACAACCGCCGCAAGCAGCTCGGAAACGATGCGGCAAGCAGGGCTGCGCAGTCAGTAGGATTCGCTGCATGCCGCTGGAAAACGGGGCCGTCTTCGCTGGCTACACGGTGCAGCGACTGCTCGGTTCCGGCGGCATGGGCGAGGTCTACCTGGCCCAGCATCCGCGGCTACCGCGCCTGGACGCCCTGAAGATCCTGCCCGCCTCGCTGACCGGAGACGCCAACTACCGAGAGCGCTTCAACCGGGAAGCCGACCTGGCCGCCACCCTGTGGCATCCCAACATCGTCGGCCTGCACGACCGCGGCGAGTTCGACGGCCAGCTGTGGATCACGATGGACTACGTGGACGGCACCGACGCCGCCCACGCCCTGCGCGCGGCCGGCCGTCTCGCGGAACCCGACGTGCTCGAGATCGTCACCGCCGTCGCCGACGCGCTCGACTACGCGCATCAGCGCAATTTGGTGCATCGCGACGTCAAACCGGCCAACATCCTGCTGAGCAGATCCGATCCGGAACGACGCCGAATCCTGTTGGCCGACTTCGGCATTGCCCGCCAGGCCGACGACCTCGGCGGCCTGACCGCGACCAATGTCACGGTCGGCTCGCTGGCTTACGCGGCGGCCGAGCAGCTGATGGGCGAGGCGATAGACGGCCGAGCGGATCAATATGCGCTGGCCGCCACGGCTTTTCACCTGCTGGCCGGCGCGCCGCCGTTCGAGCATTCCAACGCGGCCGTGGTGATCGGCAAGCACCTGACCGCGCCGCCGCCGCCGCTGGCACAGCACCGCCCGGAACTGGCCCGGCTGGACCCGGTGCTGTCGAAGGCCATGGCAAAGGATCCCGCGTACCGCTATCCGCGCTGCCTGGACTTCGCGCACGCGCTCGGCGCAGCGCTCAGCGGGCCCGGTGGCCATCAGTATCCGACGCAAGCCGCAATTGCCTGGCCGCCAGGACCGCCGGTCCCCTATTACCCCGCTCCGGTGGCCGGACGTGGTCGCCGCTGGCCGGCGATCGTGGTGCCGCTGGTCCTGGTGGTGCTGCTGCTCGGCGCGTCCGCCTTCGCGGTCACGCAGGTCATGCGGCCGGCGCCGTCCACGGCGGCGCCGTACTGGCAGCCGTACGTGGACTACGCCAAGCAGTTCGCGACGTGGCTGACCAGTCTGAGCGCGCAATCCGCCGACAGCGATATCCAGCGCATCATCGACGGCTCGACCGGCGAATGCCATGAGCAGTTCTCCAGAAGTAGCTCGAACTTCAGGCAGACGGTCGTGAATTCGAATGTGAGGACCGAGGGCACGATCACCGGCGCGGGCCTGGACTCGATCAACGGCCCGACTGCCCACGTCCTGGTCTCCGTGACATCGAAAGTCACCAACAACGCCGGCGCATCGGAAGAGCCACGAAAGTGGCGGCTTGCCCTGCAGGTCGAGAAGCTGGGCGACGCCTACAAGGTGTCCGAGGTGGTGTTCGTCCCATGACCGGCAGACGCACCGCCTGGTGGCTGCTCGTCGTCGCACTGGCTGTCGCGACGGTTGCCGCCACAGCCGTGGGCGGCTGGCAACTGGTGACCAAGAGCGTCCACCCTCCGCCGGTCGCCGACCAGCCCGCCGCCCGTCGAGCGGCGACCGAGGCCGCGAGCAACGGCACCGTCAAACTGCTGAGCTATTCTCCCGAGACGCTCGACCAGGACCTCAGCGCCGCGACTGCGATGCTCACCGGCGACTTCTTGGCCTACTACAAGCAATTCACCGATCAGGTAGTCAGGCCGGCGGCTCAACAGAAGGGGCTGAA
This sequence comes from Mycobacterium sp. NGS68, assembly GCF_059812195.1. NCBI lineage: Bacteria > Bacillati > Actinomycetota > Actinomycetes > Mycobacteriales > Mycobacteriaceae > Mycobacterium > Mycobacterium sp. NGS68. Next base: position 31,008 of record NZ_JCALCE010000006.1, read on the forward strand.
CGTGAAGGCGACCGTTCAGCGGGCCGGAGTGGAATCGCTGACCAGCGACAAGGCGACGACCCTCGTCTTCGTCAACCAGGTCACGACCAGCAAGGAAAGGCCGGAACCACTAAACTCGGCCAGTGCGGTGCGGGTGAGCCTGGCCAAGGTGCACGGGAAGTGGCTCATCAACAAGTTCGACCCCGTCTGACCGGCCCCGTGCTCAGGCCTTGGCACCCGCGAAGAATTGCAGCGCCGCTGAGTTGACGGTCTGCGGGCGCTCGAAGAACCCGAGGTGGCCGGTGTCGGGCACCTGCAGATACCGCCCGTTGGGCATCGCGTCGGCGACCTCGCGCCCCAGGTACGGCGGGGTCACCACGTCGTCGGCGAAGCCGATCACCAGCACCGGCGCGGCGATGTTGCGGTAGGCGGGCAGCCGATTGGTCGCCGGGGAGCAATCCAGCTGGCAGCGCAACCCCGGCGTGGGCTTGATCGGCCACATGTTGAACATCGCGATCCAGTCCGCGATGGCGGCGTCGTCGTTCAGGGTTTTGCGGGAAAAGCTTTCCAGCAAGCGCGATCTCGCGTCGTACTTGGTGGGCAGCAGGACGCCGGAGTCGTGGAGCTCGGCCTCCGAGTCGCGAAAGAACTGGCGGGTGCGGTCCAGGCGGCCGCGGGTGGCCATCAGCACGGCGGCACGCACCAGCTCCGGCCGGACCACCATCAATTCCTGCGCGATGTACGAACCCATCGACGCCCCGACCAGGCGCACGGGCGCGATGTCCAGCGATTCGATCAGCGCGGCGGTGTCGGCGACCATGGTCTGCGTGGTGAAGCCCTCGGCGTTCTCGGTGGCGCCGACCCCGCGGTTGTCGAAGGTGATACAGCGGTATCCCGCCGCCAGGAACGCGGGCACCTGATGCGGCTGCCAGGTGCGACCGAGACCGCCACGGCCGGCGATGAACAGGACGGGTTCGCCGCTGCCCTTATCTTCGTAAGCCAGATTTGTCACGTCACGACCGTACAAGCCTGCGCCTGCGCCGCGAGCGGACACCGTCCAGCGCCCGGCCCCAGACCATCAGCGTCGCCGCCTTGAGCTGCGCCGGCTTGCGTTCAGCAGCGGGTAGCAGGCCCTGACCCGGTCGATCCACCATTGCCGCCGCGGCGCCGGCGCGGCCAGACCAGTAAGCCGCGCCGGGTCGGGCGACACGGGCCCCACCCGCAAGAAGCCGTCGGCCGGCGGCGCCTGCTCGGCGACGTCCTCGACGAACAGCCCGCCGGTGCCCAGACCGCAGGCGTGGCGCAATTCCGGAAGTGCCGCGGCCGCCGCGAGCCCGTGGCCGATGCCGACCGCCGAATCCAGCGCGCTCGACACCACGACGGGGATGTCGATCTGCGCGGCGATGTCGAGCATGGCCGAAATCCCGCCCAGGGGAGCTACTTTGAGCACCGCGACGTCGGCGGCGCCGGCGCGGACCACGGCCAGCGGGTCGTCGGCCTTCCGGATGCTTTCGTCGGCGGCGATCGGGACATCGACGAGGCGGCGCAGCTCGGCCAGCTCGGGCACCGTCGCGCAGGGTTGTTCGAGGTATTCCAGCGGGCCGTCGGCGGTCAGGGCGCGCGCGGCCTCGGCGGCCTCGTCGACGCTCCAGCCGCCGTTGGCGTCCACCCGCACCGTCGGGACCAGTGCGCGCACCGCGTTGACGCGGTCGACGTCGTCGGCCAGCCGTTGGCCCGGCTCGGCGACCTTCACCTTGGCGGTGGACGCCCCGGGGAACCGGGCCAACACGTCGGGCACCTGCTCGGCGGCGACGGCGGGCACGGTGGCGTTGATCGGGATCCGGTCGCGTCGCGGCGGTGGCGGCTCGCGGTAGGCGGCCTCGATGCCCGAGGCGAGCCAGTGCGCGGCCTCCGGCGGGCCGTATTCGACGAACGCCCCGAACTCGCCCCACCCGGCCGGGCCGTCGATCAGCGCGACCTCGCGGGTGGTGATGCCGCGGAAGCGGACCCGCATCGGCAGCGCCACCACGTGCAGGCGGTCCAGCAGGTCCGGCAGTGTCGGCAGCGTTGGCATCAATGGACGCGCCGGCCGGCCAGGTAGGTGGCGCGGACTTCGAGGTCGGCGATCCGCTCGGCCGGCACCGCACGCGGATCCGCCGACAGCACCACCAGGTCCGCGTACTTGCCGACCTCCAGCGAGCCGATGATGTCGTCGGCGAACAGCTGCCAGGCGGCGTCGATGGTCTGCGCGCGGATCGCCTGCTCGACCGTCAGGCGCTCCTGCGGCGCCAGCACCCGGCCGCTGGGCGCGACGCGTGTCGCGGCGACGCTGATGTTGCGCAGCGGCTCCTCGGGCGTGACCGGCGGATCGTTGTGCAGCGAGATGCGCATGCCGGTGGCGACCGCGGAACCCGCTGGCATCCAACGTGATCCGCGCTCGGGGCCGAACAATCCGTCGACGATGACGTCGCCCCAGTAGTGGATCTGATCGACGAAGATGCTGCACGTGACGCCCAGGTCGGCGGCCCGTTGCAGCTGTTCGGGGCGGATGGCGCCGACGTGTTCGAGCCGTAGCCGATGGTCGTCGCGCGGGTGTTGGGCCAGCGCCTCCTCGTAGACGTCGAGGATGGTGTCCACGCCGGCGTCACCCTGCACGTGACAGGCCATCTGCCAGCCGTTCGGGAAGTAGGCGGCGACGATCTCGGTCAGCTGCTCCTTGGTGTAGTTGGCGCAGCCGCAGGACCCGGGCGTGATGCCCGCCGACCGGGTCGCCGGGGTGTCCAGATAGGGAAACGACAGCGCGATGTTGCCGATCCACGGCGAGCCGTCGACCCAGATCTTGATGCCCACCTGGCGCAGCATGTCGTCGCCCTGGCCGGGCGTGGCGCCGGTGGCCATCCGCGCGTTGGAGACCTCGTAGGTGCGCAACCGCACCGTCAGGTCGTCGCGCATCTGCTCGACCAGCGGCGTGAAGTTCGGGTCGAACGCCATCTCCGAGCAGGTGGTCAGTCCCGCCCGGTTGAGGCGGGCGCACTCGGCGCGCAGCATGTCCGGATAGCCGCCGGCCGTGATGGCCCCGCCCAGCAGCGGGAACACCGCGCCGATCTCCTCGGCGGTGCCGTCGAGGTCGCCGCTGCCGTCGCGGCCGTACTTGGCGCCCTTGGGGTCCTCGGTGTCGCGCGTCAGGCCGTTGAGCTGCGCGGCGCGCGAGTTGAAGTAGGCCTTGTGCCCGGAGTTGTGAATGACCACCAGCGGCCCGTCGGGAGCGATGCCGTCCAGCCAGCTCAGCGTCGGCTCCGGCAGCCCCGGTTGCAGCAGCGCGTCCCAGCCGTTGAGGTAGGCGCCGTGCTGGCCGCGTTTGGCCGCCTCGGCGCGGATGGCGGCGACGACGTCTTCTGTGTTCGGCATGGTCACCGGGCGGATGTCGACGATCCGGTCCGAGAGCGCGACGGCCTCCATCAGCGGGTGGCCGTGCGCCTCGATGAAGCCGGGCAGGACGCAGCCGTCCCGGAGGTCGATGTGTTCGGTGTGCGGACCGGCGTGCTGTGCGACGTCGGCGCGGTCGCCTACGGCGATGATGCGGCCGCCGGCAATGGCGAGCGCCTCGGCCGTGGGCCTCGCGTCGTCGACGGTCAGCACGGTTCCGGTGATGACGGTGTCAGCTACCAGCCCAGCGGCGCTCATGTGCACAAACACTACTGACGGAGGGTGGGGCCGGGCAGAATTGCAACACGTTCTAGTCTGGCTAGATGAGTGACGACCTGCTGCGCAACCCGACCCACAACGGCCACCTGTTGGTGGGCGCGCTCAAGCGGCACAAGAACCGCCCGGTGCTGTTCCTCGGCGACACCACGCTGACCGGTGGCCAGCTGGCCGAGCGGATCAGCCAGTACGTCCAGGCCTTCGAGTCGCTGGGCGCCGGCAGCGGCGCGATGGTCGGGTTGTTGTCCCTCAACCGTCCCGAGGTCCTGATGATCCTCGGGGCCAGCCAGACCCAGGGTTACCGCCGCACGGCGCTGCACCCGCTCGGCTCCCTGGACGACCACGCGTACGTGCTCTCCGATTCCGGCGCGAGCGCGCTGATCATCGACCCCAACCCGATGTTCGTCGAGCGCGCGCTGGGCCTGCTGGAGAAGGTGGACTCGCTCAAGCAGATCCTGACGATCGGCCCGGTCCCGGAGGCGTTGCGGGGGGTGGCGGTGGATCTGAGTGCGGAGGCCGCCAAGTTCGACCCGCAACCGCTGGTCGTGGCCGACCTGCCGCCGGACAACATCGGCGGCATGGCCTACACCGGCGGCACCACCGGCAAGCCCAAGGGCGTGATCGGAACGACCGGGAACATCGCCGCAATGACGTCGATCCAGCTCGCCGAGTGGGAGTGGCCCGAGCACCCGCGGTTCTTGATGTGCACGCCGCTGTCGCATGCCGGGGCGGCGTTCTTCACGCCGACGGTGGTCAAGGGCGGCGAGATGGTGGTGCTGGCCAAGTTCGACCCGGCCGAGGTGCTGAAAGTCATTGAAGAGCAGCGCATTACCGCGACGATGCTGGTGCCCTCGATGCTGTATGCGCTGATGGACCACCCCGATTCGCACACCCGCGACCTGTCGTCGCTCGAGACGGTGTACTACGGCGCCTCGGCGATCAACCCGGTGCGGCTGGCCGAGGCCATCCGGCGGTTCGGCCCGATCTTCGCCCAGTACTACGGCCAGTCCGAGGCGCCGATGGTCATCACCTACCTGGCCAAGGCCGACCACGACGAGAAGCGGCTGACCTCCTGCGGACGGCCGACGCTGTTCGCGCGGGTGGCGCTGCTGGGCGACGACGGTCAGCCCGTTCCGCAGGGCGAGCCAGGCGAAATCTGCGTCAGCGGACCACTTTTGGCCGCCGGGTATTGGAACAAGCCGGAGGCCACCGCGGAGGCCTTCCGCGACGGCTGGCTGCACACCGGCGACATGGCCCGCGAGGACGAGGACGGCTTCTACTTCATCGTCGACCGCGTCAAGGACATGATCGTCACGGGCGGATTCAACGTCTTCCCCCGCGAGGTCGAGGACGTCATCGCCGAGCATCCGGCCGTCGCGCAGGTGTGCGTGGTGGGCACCCCCGACGAGAAGTGGGGCGAGGCCGTCACCGCGGTGGTGGTGCTGCGCGCCGACGCCGGACGCGACGACGCCGCCGTGGAGGCGATGACGGCCGAGGTCCAGGCCGCGGTCAAGGACCGCAAGGGCTCGGTGCAGTCACCCAAGCGGGTCGTGGTCGTCGACGCGCTGCCGTTGACCGGGCTGGGCAAGCCGGACAAGAAGGCGGTGCGGGCACAGTTCTGGGAGGGCGCGGGGCGCGCGGTCGGCTAGTTCACGGGCAGGACCCCGCCCAACGTGCGGCTGGGCGCACACTCGGCGGCCCTACGGCCGGGGATCAGCAGGTAACGTCGCCGACATGGGCAGTACTGACCGGATCAAGCCGCCGTGGTGGCTGAAGCCGGCGAACAAGATCTTCATCCAGATGTCGCGGCTCGGCATGAGCTTCGGCGGCGAGAGCCCCGTCGTCCTCACGGTGCCGGGCCGCAAATCCGGCACCCCGCGCTCGACGCCGATCACGCCGATGACGGTCGACGGCCAACGGTATGTGGTCGGCGGCTTCCCGGGCGCGGATTGGGTGCAAAACGCCCGCGCCGCAGGCGAAGTCACGCTGCAACGCGGCCGGCGGCAGGAGCGCGTGCGGATGGTGGAGCTGGCCCCCGAGGCGGCCCGGCCGTTGCTGCGCGTGTACCCGACGCACGTGCCCACCGGTGTCGGGTTCATGAAGTGCGCCGGGCTGGTCGAAGAGGGGCGGCCCGAGGAGTTCGAGAAGCTCGCCGGCCGCTGCGCCGTATTTCGATTCGACCCGGTGTAGCACGATGCGACGCCTGCTGTTGGTGCTGTCACTGGTGGCCGCCGCGTGCATCACGGCGCCGCGGTCGCACGCGGACGTCGGCTGCCCGGCGGGCGGGGCGCCTCCGCCGCCCGGCGCGGCCCAACGTCAGATCGGCGACGTCGACGGCGACGGCCGCCCGGACACGTTGTGGATCGGGCTGTTCCGCGACGCCGAGAGCCGCACCAACCGTGTCGTCGGCGTCACCACGGCCAGCGGCGCGCACTCCGACGTGCCGATCACGTCGGCCAGTCCAATACCGCTGTCCGCCTTGGCCGTCGACGCGCAGGAAAACGGCGGCAACCAGATCATCGTCAGCGACGGCCGCGGCGCATACCTGTACACCTTTGCCGAGTGCCGGCTGCAGACCGTGGTCGACGCCCACTACGGGAAGCCCTTCCTATTCGACCTGCAGAACCGGCGCGACCAGGGCACCGGGGTGGGCTGCAGCGACCTCGGTGACGGCCGTCATCTGGTAGTGCTGCAGGCGGTGCCGGAGAACGGCCAGTGGTCGGTGCACCGCACCGAGGTCGACGTCAATGGCACCGTGGCCACCACCGGGCGATCCGATACCGTCGTGGCCGTCTCCGCCCAGGACGCGGCGGTGACCTCGGCGCAAACGATCAGCTGCGGCGACCTCACCATCGGCAAGGACGGAGTTCAACAGCCTTGAGCGAGAACCCTTTCGACGCAGACCAGTGGCGGCCGGTCGACGGATTCGACGACCTGACCGACATCACCTACCACCACCACGTCACCGACGCCACGGTGCGGGTGGCCTTCAACCGGCCCGAGGTGCGCAACGCGTTCCGCCCGCACAGCGTCGACGAGCTCTACCGCGTGCTCGACCACGCCCGGATGTCGCCGGATGTGGGCGTGGTGCTGCTGACCGGCAACGGGCCGTCGCCGAAGGACGGCGGCTGGGCGTTCTGCTCGGGCGGCGATCAGCGCATCCGTGGGCGCTCCGGCTACCAATACGCGTCTGGGGAGACGGCGGACACGGTCGACGCCGCGCGGGCCGGCCGGCTGCACATCCTCGAGGTGCAGCGGCTGATCCGCTTCATGCCTAAGGTGGTCATCTGCCTGGTCAACGGCTGGGCGGCCGGCGGCGGCCACAGCCTGCACGTGGTGTGCGACCTCACCCTGGCCAGCCGGGAGCACGCCCGCTTCAAACAGACCGACGCCGACGTCGGCAGCTTCGACGGCGGCTACGGCAGCGCCTACCTGGCTCGGCAGGTGGGCCAGAAGTTCGCCCGGGAGGTTTTCTTCCTGGGCCGGCCCTACACCGCCGAGCAAATGCACCGGATGGGCGCGGTCAACGAGGTCGTCGACCACGCGGAACTCGAAGCGACCGGGATCCAGTGGGCCGCCGAGATCAACGCCAAATCACCGCAGGCGCAACGGATGCTGAAGTTCGCGTTCAACCTGCTCGACGACGGGCTGGTCGGCCAGCAGCTGTTCGCCGGCGAAGCCACCCGGCTGGCGTACATGACCGACGAGGCCGTCGAGGGCCGCGACGCATTCCTACAGAAGCGCCCGCCGGACTGGAGCCCGTTCCCGCGCTACTTCTGACGGCTGCCGCCGACCGCGTGCCTAGACTGCACACGGTGAGCAAGAGTCCGCTTCGCCGATTCACCGACCAGATGGTGCTGGCCAGCATGCGGCCGCCGGCGGCGCCGCAAATCATGATCAACCGCCCCGCGATCAAGCCGGTCGACCTCGACGGCAAGCGCGTCCTGCTGACCGGGGCGTCGTCGGGCATCGGCGAGGCCGCGGCCGAACAGTTCGCCCGGCTCGGCGCGACCGTGGTCGTCGTGGCCCGCCGCCGCGAGCTGCTGGACGCGGTCGCCGACCGGATCACGACCAGCGGCGGCACGGCAATGTCGATCCCGTGCGACCTTTCGGACATGGACGCCGTCGACGCCCTCGCCGCCGACGTCGAGGACCGCATCGGCGGGGTCGACATCCTGATCAACAATGCCGGCCGGTCCATCCGCCGGCCGCTGGCCGAGTCGCTGGAACGCTGGCACGACGTCGAGCGGACGATGGTGCTCAACTACTACTCGCCGCTGCGGCTGGTGCGCGGGCTGGCGCCGGGGATGCTCGAGCGCGGCGACGGCCACATCATCAACGTCTCGACTTGGGGCGTGCTGTCGGAAGCGTCGCCGCTGTTCTCGGTGTACAACGCGTCGAAGGCCGCGCTGTCTGCGGTCAGCCGGATCATCGAGACCGAATGGGGCCGACGAGGCGTACACTCCAGCACCCTGTACTACCCGCTGGTGGCGACGCCGATGATCGCCCCGACGAAGGCGTACGACGGGATGCCGGCCCTGACGTCGGAGGAGGCCGCCGAGTGGATGATCACCGCGGCCCGCACCCGGCCGGTGCAGATCGCCCCGCGCATGGCGATCGCGGCCAAGGCGCTCAACACCGTCGGCCCCCGCTGGGTGAACGCGCTGATGGAGCGCCGCAACCACTCGGCGTGATAGACACGAAGGCATGGAGATCCTGGCCAGTCGGATGCTGTTTCGGCCGGCGGACTATCAACGGTCGCTGACCTTCTACCGCGACGAGATCGGGCTGGCCATCGCCCGTGAATACGGTGGTGGGACAGTGTTTTTCGCGGGGCAATCGTTGCTGGAGCTGGCCGGTTACGGTAGTCCCGATCACTCGCGGGGCCCCTTTCCCGGCGCCCTGTGGCTACAGGTGCGCGACGTCCGCGCGACCCAGGCCGAACTGGAGGGCCGCGGGGTGCCGATCACCCGCGAGGCCCGCCGCGAACCGTGGGGCCTGCACGAGATGCACGTGACCGATCCGGACGGCATCACGCTGATCTTCGTCGAGGTACCCGGCGACCATCCGCTACGCCGCGACACCCGAGGTGAACCACGGGGAACGGGCGGTTAACTACGAAGTAACATCTGGCGACGAGTGCCGGTACACCCGCGATTAGCGACTCTCTCCATTCGACAATGGAAACCTCCGACCACCAGAATCAGGCGCTGTGAACATCGAATTGTTCCTTTTGATCATCGTCGTCATAACGGCACTGGCGTTCGACTTCACCAACGGCTTCCACGACACCGGCAACGCAATGGCGACCTCGATCGCCAGTGGCGCGCTTGCGCCCAAGGCCGCCGTCGCACTGTCCGCGGTGCTCAACCTGGTCGGCGCCTTCATGTCCACCGCCGTCGCCGCCACGATCGCCAAGGGCCTGATCGACGCCAACATCGTGACGCTGGAATTGGTGTTCGCCGGCCTGGTCGGCGGCATCGTCTGGAACCTGCTGACGTGGCTGCTCGGTATCCCGTCGAGTTCCTCGCACGCGCTGATCGGCGGCATCGTCGGCGCCACGATGGCGGCCGTCGGCGCCAGGGGGGTCATCTGGCACGGCGTGGTGTCTAAGGCGATCATCCCGGCGGTCGTCTCGGCGTTCCTGGCCATTCTGGTGGGCGCGGTGGCGACCTGGCTGGTGTACCGGGTCACCCGGGGTGTGCGGCAGGAGCGCACCCTGGCCGGGTTCCGGCGCGGCCAGATCGGCTCGGCGTCGCTGGTCTCGCTCGCGCACGGCACCAACGACGCCCAGAAGACGATGGGCATCATCTTCCTGGCGCTGATGTCCTACGGATCGATCAGCAAGAGCGCGGCCATGCCGCCGCTGTGGGTGATCGTGAGCTGCGCCCTGGCGATGGCTTCCGGCACCTACCTGGGCGGCTGGCGAATCATCCGCACCCTCGGCAAAGGGCTGGTCGAAATCCAGTCGCCGCAGGGCATGGCGGCCGAGTCCTCCTCCGCGGCAGTCATTCTGCTGTCCGCACACTTCGGGTACGCGCTGTCCACGACGCAGGTCTGCACCGGCTCGGTGCTGGGCAGCGGGCTGGGCAAGCCGGGAGGGGAGGTGCGCTGGGGCGTGGCCGGCCGGATGGCGACGGCGTGGCTGGTCACTTTGCCGCTGGCCGGGCTGGTCGGCGCGGTCACCTACTGGATCGTGCACCTGATCGGCGGCTACCCGGGCGCGATCGTCGGCTTTTCGCTGCTGGTCGCGGTCTCGGCGACCATCTACGTCCGGTCCCGCAAGGTCAAGGTCGACCACAAGAACGTCAACGACGACTGGGAAGGCAGCCTGACGGCCGGCCTGGACGGTTCGGACGAGCATTCGGACGCAAATCCGCCGCCGGATGGCGGTCCCAGGATCGACCTCCGATCCGCCCGGTACGGATCCGACCCCGACTCGCAGGACACCGTCGGGGCGAGGAACGCGTCATGAGCCACTTCAGCGAATGGTTCAACTACGGGGCCACTCTCAAGATTCTGGTCTTCAGCATGCTGGCGGGCGCCGCGCTGCCGGGTCTGTTCGCGCTCGGGATCCGGCTGCAGGCCGTCGGCGCCGGTGAGGTCGGCACCGACAACTCCCCCACGCAGCGCAACCCCGTGTTCATCGCGATCGCCTGGGCCATCTACGCCCTGGTGCTCGCGGTAATCGTCGTCGCGTTGCTTTACATCGCCCGGGATTTCATCGCCCACCACAGCGGGTATCCCTTTCTGGGCGCCAAACCCAAGTAGCATCGACTGCGTCGTCGTCCTGCGAAGTTGCCTAACCCCCCTGTGGGAGGGATAGCAAAGTGAACCGATTCCTCAGTTCGGTCGTCTCGTGGTTGCGCGCGGGGTACCCGGAAGGCGTTCCGGCGACAGATACCTTCGCGGTGCTCGCGCTGCTGTCCCGCCGCCTGACCAACGACGAGGTCCTGCTGGTGGCCCAGGACCTGATCCGGCGCGGTGAGTTCGACAAAATCGACATCGGCGTCGCCATCACCCAGATCACCGACGAGTTGCCGGCGCCGGACGACATCGACCGGGTCCGGACACGGCTGGCCGCCAAGGGCTGGCCGCTCGATGACGCCCGCGAGAACGGGGAGCGCGCATAGGCGCCCTGCGTGCGCTGAGCGTCCCCCCGGGCGGCGCCGCCCACGTGCTGCTACCCGCTCTGCGCCGGGTGCTGGCCGGCCGTGACGCCGCGCTGGTGCCGGTAGCGGCGGGACACCAGCCCCATCCCGCGTTGCGGGTCGGCGACGACATCGACGACGACGTGGCCCTCGTGGTGAGCACGTCGGGGACCACCGGCACACCCAAGGGTGCCCTGCTGACCGCCGCCGCGCTGACCGCCAGCGCGCGCGCCACCCACGAGCGCCTCGGCGGCCCCGGCAGCTGGTTGCTGGCCGTGCCGCCCTATCACATCGCCGGGGTGCAGGTTGTGGTGCGCAGCGCGCTCGCTGACTCGGCGATCGTCGAACTGGACGTGTCGGGAGGCTTCGACGTCGCCGAATTGCCTCGTGCGATACGGCGATTGGGCGCCGGGCGACGCTACACCTCGCTGGTGGCCAACCAGCTGGCCAAGGCGCTCGCCGACCCGGCGGCCACCGCCGCGCTCGCGGAGCTGGACGCCGTGCTGATCGGCGGCGGCCCGCTGCCGGCGCCGCTTCGGGATTCCGCCGCGGCCGCCGACATCGCGGTGGTGCGCACCTACGGGATGAGCGAGACCGCGGGCGGCTGCGTGTACGACGGGGTCGCGCTGGACGGGGTGCGGATGCGCGTGTCGACGGATAGCCGCATCGAGCTCGGCGGCGCCACGCTGGCGAGGGGCTACCGCAACCCGGTGGACCCCGACCCGTTCGCGGACCCGGGTTGGTTTCGCACCGACGACTATGGCGCCTTGGATGATTCGGGTGAACTGACCGTGCTGGGCCGCGCCGACGACGCGATCAGTACCGGCGGGCTGACCGTGCTGCCCGGGCCCGTCGAGGCCGCGCTGGGCAGCCATTCCGCGGTCGCCGACTGCGCCGTATTCGGGCTGCCCGACGCCCGGCTGGGTCAGCGGGTGGTGGCGGCGGTCGTGGTGCGTGACGGCTGTGTGGCGCCGACGCTGGACGGGCTGCGCGATCATGTGGCACGCACGCTGGACGCCACCGCCGCGCCGCGCGAGTTGCACATCGTCGACGCGCTGCCGCGCCGCGGGATCGGCAAGGTCGACCGGGCGGCGCTGGTGCGCCGCTTCGCCGCCGAACAATAGGCTGGTCGGTCGTGAGGGTTGCTCGGCGTGAACTGGCCGCGGTGGCCGCCGGGGTGGTTCTGGTCGGGGCGGCGGCGGTGTTGCCGCGGATGCACTGGGGGATCGACCCGCGCCGCGACATCGGCCTGGAGCGATTCGGTACCCGGGCCGGCGCCGCGCCGATCTTCGGCTACTGGGACGCCCACGTCGGCTGGGGCACGGTTCCGGCGATCCTGATCGCGGTCGCCGTGGTGGTGTGGGGAACGGCCGTCGCACAACGGCTTTCGTGGCGGATGCTGACGCTGTGCAGCTGGGTCACCGCCTGCGCGTGGGCGTTTTCGCTGGCGATGATCGACGGCTGGCAGCGCGGCTTCGCCGGCCGGTTGACCACCCGCGACGAATACCTGTCGCAGGTTGGGTGCATCACCGACATTCCGGCGACGCTGCGGGGCTTCGCGAGCCGCATCGTCGACTTCCAGCCGAACTCGTGGGTGACGCACGTGTCGGGGCATCCGCCGGGCGCCCTGCTGACGTTCGTCTGGCTGGACCGGATCGGCCTGCGCGGCGGCGCCTGGGCCGGGCTGCTGTGCCTGCTCGTCGGCTCCAGCGCGGCCGCGGCGGTCGTGGTCGCGATCCGGGTGCTGGCCGACGAGCGGACCGCGCGCCGCGCCGCGCCGTTCGTCGCGGTGGCGCCGACGGCGATCTGGGTCGCGGTGTCGGCCGACGGGTACTTCGCCGGCGTCGCGGCCTGGGGCATCGCGCTGCTGGCGCTGGCGATCCACGGCCGGTTTCCCGCGCTGACGGGCGCCGCGGCGGGCCTGCTGCTGGGTTGGGCCGTGTTTCTCAGCTACGGCCTGCTGTTGATGGGGCTGCCGGCCGCCGCGGTGCTCGCGTCGGCCGCCGACTGGCGCAGGGCGCTGCGGGTGCTCGGTCCGGCCGTGCTGGCGGCGATGGCCGTGGCGGCGACGTTCGCCTTGGCCGGATTCGACTGGTTCGATGGCTATACGCTTGTGCAGCAACGCTATTGGCAGGGCGTGGCGAAGGACCGGCCGTTCCAGTACTGGTCCTGGGCCAATCTGGCGTGCGCGGTGTGCGCGGCGGGGCTGGGGAGCGTCGCCGGCCTCAGCCGGGCATTCGACCTGTCGGCCTTGCGCCGTCGTTCCGGCTTGCAGCTACTGCTGTTGGCGACCCTGGCCGCGATCGTCTGCGCCGACGTGAGCATGCTGAGCAAGGCCGAGACCGAACGGATCTGGCTGCCGTTCACCATTTGGCTCACGGCGGCGCCGGCTCTGCTGCCGGTCCCGTCGCACCGGCTGTGGCTGGCGCTCAACGCCGCCGGGGCACTCCTGTTGAACAGCGTCATCTTCACGAACTGGTAGGCACACGTGGCAGAGCAGCAACCGGGATTGGCACGTCGGCTCGGCACGACGGACGCGGTGGTGATCGGGCTCGGATCGATGATCGGCGCCGGGGTGTTCGCGGCGTTTGGTCCGGCCGCCCGCGCGGCCGGGGGCTATCTGCTGATCGGGCTGCTGATCGCCGCGGCCGTCGCGTACTGCAACGCCACCGCGTCGGCGCACCTGGCCGCGGTCTATCCGACCTCGGGCGGGACCTACATCTACGGGCGGGAACGCCTCGGCGAGTGGTGGGGCTTCATCGCGGGGTGGGGATTTGTCGTCGGCAAGACCGCCTCCTGCGCGGCGATGGCGCTGACCGCGGCCAGCTACGCGGTCCCCGGACCGTGGTGGCTGCAGCGAATCGTCGCCGTGACCGCGGTGCTGGCGCTGGCCGCGCTGAACTACCGCGGGATCACCAAGACCGCGCTGCTGGCGCGAATTCTGGTGGCGTGCACGCTGGTCAGCCTGGTCGCGGTGGTGGCGGGGATCCTTATCGCCAGGCCGGCGCGGCCGGATTTCGGCGCCTGGCCGGGCGCGACGAGCTACGGCGTGCTGCAGTCGGCGGGGCTGCTGTTTTTCGCGTTCGCCGGCTACGCGCGGATCGCGACGATGGGTGAGGAGGTGCGGAATCCGGCCCGCACCATCCCGAAGGCGATCAATCGCGCGCTGGCGATCGCGGTGGCGATCTACCTGGTCGTCGGGGTCGCCGCGCTGTGGGCCGCGGGGCCGCAGCGGCTCGCCCGTGCGGCGGCACCACTGGCCGAAGCGGTCCGGGCCGCCGGCGCCGGCTGGTTGGTGCCCGTCGTGGCAGTGGGCGCGGCGCTGGCCAGTCTCGGCGCCCTGCTCGCGCTGATCGCCGGGCTCGGACGTACCACCATGGCGATGGCTCGCCATCGGGACCTGCCCGGGTGGCTGGCCGGCGTTCACCCGCGCTATCGAGTGCCCCACCACGCAGAGCTGGCGCTGAGCGCGGTCGTCTGCATCCTGGTGGCCGTCGTCGACCTGCGCGGGGTGATCGGGTTCTCGTCGTTCGGGGTGCTGATCTACTACGCGATCGCCAACGCCGCCGCCTACACGCTGCCCGCATCCGCTGCCCGGCCGCGGCGGTGGCGCGTCCTGAACGTCTGCGGGCTCGCCGGCTGCCTGCTGCTGGTCAGCACCCTGCCCTGGCAGTCGGTGGTGACCGGCCTGGCGATGTTCGCCGTCGGGATCGCAGGGCGGCCGTTCCTCCGGCGAGCAGACGCAAAGGCCCCCTAAAACCCGCCATTTCGGGTGCTTTTGCGTCTGCTCGGCAGGGTTGTCAGAGGCCGGCCGCGCGGGTGGCGCGGGCGAAGCGGCCGTCGGGTGGGCAGGCGTCGCGCACGGCCGCGACGTCGTCGAGGACGTCGAAGTCCGCCAGCCGGTCCACAAGTTCGACGTCGATGCCGTTGTCGCGCAATGCCTTCAGCGTGAGTTCGCCGGTGTCGGGCAGCGACATCGGGACGCTTCGCAGGCATTCGGCCATAGCAGGCGTGCTCACCCCGAGCACCCACCAGCCGCCGTCGCACGCCGGCCCGAGCACGGCCTGGGCAGCCAGCAGCCGGCGCGCGCAGGCGGCCAGCAGGTCGGCGCCGACCTGTGGGGTGTCCATGCCGATCTGCAGCACCGGATGCCCTCCGGGGAGCGTGCCCGCGTCGGCGTGGGCGTTGGCGAGCCGATCGGCGAAGCCGTCGCCGCGCTGAGCGGTCACCGTGAACGCGGCGAGCCTTCGGCGGATCTCGTCGCCGCGCGCGGCGGCGTCCAGGTCGCCGGTCAGCGCCACCACCCGCCCCGCCACCGGCGCGGCCGCCACCGCGTCCAGGGTGTCCAGCAGCGCGGCGGCGGCGATATCCGCGGCGACCCGGTCCCCCACCGTCGCCGCCAGCCTGGTCTTGGCCAGACCCGGCTCCGGCGCCTTGGCGACCACCAGCACGGTCACCGGCAGGCCGCTCACGAAATCACCTTCCAGAAGTCCAGGATCGCAATGACGCTGCCCCGCAGCGAGCCGCTCACCTTCGATTTGCCGCCCGTGCGTGGGCCGTAGGTGATGTCCAGTTCGACCACCCGCCAGCCGGCCGCCGCGGCGCGAACCAGCAATTCCAGCGGATACCCCGAGCGCCGGTCGGCGACACCGAGATCCAGCAGGTCCTGCCGTCGGGCCACCCGCATCGGCGCGATGTCGTGCACCGGCAGGCCGTGCCGGGTGCGCAGCCGCCAGCTCATCACCACGGTGCCCACCCGGGCGACCCAGGGCCAGTGCAACCCGGGCACCGGCCGTCGGCGACCGGTCACCAGGTCCGCGCCCCGGTCGAGTTCGGCGACCAGCCGGGGCAGGTCAGCGGCGTCCATCGAGCCGTCGGCATCGATCACCGCCACCACCGGCGTCGTCGCCGCGACCACGCCCGCATGCACCGCCGCGCCGTACCCGGGCCGCGCCTCGGCGACCACGTCGGCGCCGTGCCGCCGGGCGACCGCGGCGGTGTCGTCGGTGCTGTTGTTGTCGACCACCAGCGCTCGGTAGCCGTCGGGAATCGCGGCCAGTACCGCCGGCAGCGACTCCTCCTCGTTGAGGCATGGGAGCACCACCGTGACCGCGTCGCCGGGCATGGCATCCGACACTATCGTTCGGGATTTCGATCGCGCGGTCCCCCACAGGGCTGTGGTTAACTGTGGCCCGAAGTGCAGAGGGGGTGCTGCACCGGTATCGGTAGCTGGCCCCGCCGAAAGCCGTACGCGACCAGAGGAAGCACCGATGCAACCCTTCGACGACCACACCCAGGCGGCCCCGTTCCAGTCGCCCGGCTATCCGCCCCCGCCGGGGGGCTATTCCCCGCCGCCGGGCGCCTATCCACCGCCGCCGGGCCCCTATTCCCCATATCCGGCACCACGGCCGACCAACACCATGGCCATCGCGGCGCTGGTGTCCTCGCTGCTGATCGCGCCGCTGGGCATCGTGTTCGGCCACATCTCGCTCTCCCAGATCAAGCGGACCGGCGAAGACGGCCGGGGCCTGGCGCTGGCGGGCACGATAATCGGTTACATAGGAACCGCTTTCGGCATTCTCACGCTGGTCTTCGTGGTGGGGATCTGGGGCGTGCTGGCCACTTCCGTGCACCGCGCCGGCCGCAACCACACGTACTACCCGACGCCGACGACATCGTATTCGCCGGTCGGCGTGCCGGATTCGTCCGCGGAGGCGATCAAGAACGCGGCCGTCGGCGATTGCATCCGGCGGGTGTCGGGCGCGAAGCGAAGCGACGGCACCCAGGACGTGACGGTCTACCCCGCCACCTGCGGCTCGAGCAGCGCCACCGACAAGGTCATCAAGCGCACCAACAGCACACTCAATTGCAGCGGCCCCTGGGTGCAGACGAAGGCCTATTCGCCGCCGATCGTCCTCTGCCTGTCCAAGCTGCGCTAGAACCCGCTAGCGCCGGGTGGGCGCGGGAAACAGCGGCTTGGGCTGCTGCGGCACGGGCGCCTGCGGTACCTGCGGTTTAGGCGGCGCAAACGTCGGTATCTGCGGCGCCTGCGTCTGCGGCACTTGCGGTTTGGGCTGCGGCGCCACCGTGGGCTGCGGCGCGACCGTCGGCGCCTTGGTCGGCGGCACCGTCGGCGCGACCGTGGGCTGCGGCGCCTGCGTCGGCGCCTTCGTCGGCGCCGCCGTGGTCGGCACCTGCGTCACCGTCGGAGGAGCCGTCGTCACCTTCGCGGTCGGGGGCGCCGTGCTCGGCTGCGGCACCTGCGACGTGCTGGGCGCCTTGCTGGTCGGGATCGGCGTCGACGGCCCGGACGGTGTGTTCGACGGTGTCGACGGCACCAACGGCTTGGTCGACGGCGTCACCGGCGTGCTCGTCGGCACCAGCGGCTGCTTGGTCGTCGGGGTCAGCCCCGACGGCGTCGGCTGCGGCGTCGAGCCCGACGGGATAGCCGGCGTCGTCGTCACGATCGGCGGCCGGAACGGCGGCGGCACGAAGATCGGCGGCGGCCGCCAGCCCGGGAAGGGAATGAAGATCGGGACCGGGATCGGCAACCTCGGGTCCGGCAGGAAGCCGGGCACCGGCGCGGGCACCACGGGCGCGACCGGGACGGGCGCCACCGGCGCCGCCGGCACACCGCCGCCGCTGGGCGCCAGCATCTGCGGGGGAATGTAGCCGTTGCTGTCCGGGATGACGCCGCCCTGGTAGCCGGCGTTGGGCGAGTCGGCCGCGGGCAGGGGCACCGGCGCCTGCTGCTGCGTCGGCAACAGCGGCATGAATTTGCCCGGGGCGGCGTTCTGATGGCCCACCACCGGCTGGGACGCCGCGGTCGGCCGAACCGTGACCGCCACCGCGACGGCCAGCGACGCGAGCCCGATCACCGCGAACGCCACCACGGCGTTGCCGATCAGCAGCGACCCGCGGCTGAGCTTCACCGGGCCGGTCTCGGCGTCCTCGTCTACGTCGTCGTATTCGTCGTATTCGCCTTCGTCGGCGTAGTCGTCCATCTCGACCGGCAGCAGCTCGTGCTCCCCCGCCATCGAGTAGGCCAGCTGCGGTTCCGAGGGCGCCGGGTCCGCGACCGGCGCGGAGGGCGTGTAGGCCGTCGCGTCGTCGGCATAAGGCGAGTCGGCCGATGCCGGGACGTAGGCCGTCGCGTCCCCGGTGAGCTGAGGCGACGCCGGGACGTAGGCCGTCGCGTCCCCGGCGAGCATGGGCGAGGCCACCATCGTCGCGGGCAGGGCCGACATTGCGGCGCCGCGGGCCAGCGCGAACGTGGGGTCCTCGGGCACCGAGACC
Source organism: Mycobacterium sp. NGS68 (assembly GCF_059812195.1). Taxonomy (NCBI): domain Bacteria; kingdom Bacillati; phylum Actinomycetota; class Actinomycetes; order Mycobacteriales; family Mycobacteriaceae; genus Mycobacterium; species Mycobacterium sp. NGS68. The sequence goes on from NZ_JCALCE010000006.1 coordinate 49,136, forward strand.
CGCATCGTCGAGTCCTGGAGTTGGTCGGCAACCTGCGAGGTGAGTTCGGACGACGAGCCCACCAGGTAGACATCGCGCGGCTGATCACCGAGCCGGGCCATCATGGTGTCCAGCGCGCCGGTGGCCTCTTCGCCGGCAAACGACCCCAGCACCGTCGGCGGGGAAGACGGGTCCTCGGCCGTCAGCGCTGGCGCCAGCAACGTCGCCGCCTCGTCGCCGACCACGAGAACGGCGGATCCGGGCGCGGCGGTGGTGCGCATCAGGGCCGTGGCGGCCTGCGGCTCGTCGAGCACCGCGACGTTGTGGACACCGGAATCCTCCAGCATCCGCCGCAGCGTGTCCGTGCTGGGGACGTCCGACCAGCACAAACGGGTGGCGACCAGCCGGTGGTTCTCCTCGGCCAACAACCGGTTGGTGCCGACGACGGTCTCGGCCAGCGTCTCGATTGGACGGTCAGCCAGGTCGACGACCGATTGGTCGATGACACCGCCGCCGCCGACACCCGAACCGACAAGCGCCAAGCGGGCGACGCGGTCCGCGACCGCTACCCCCAAAACGACGTCCACCGCGGCTCTCCTTCACCTGGCCACCCCGCAACCAGCAATGTCTGAAAATCATTACACTGCGACAGTCGGCAGTATCCAGCATTAGGATTAGATTCGCCTATGAACGCAGCTTAGCCAGGCTTCGGCCAGTTTTTCACAGCGCTGAGCGGTGGCCGCGGAGCAGCCTTATTAGGCATCTGCTGTGGATTTGCCCGCGCAGCCACTGCCATGCCGTTCGAACGGAGAATATGGTCTCAGTAGAGCATCCGCACCTGTGCTCAGCGCCGGCAGTTTCCATCCTTGATATCCGGGGGGCCTTGTGAGCCAGAGCAGCGACGAACCGCCTACGGGTCCGATCCGCGGGCAGGGTCAGGTCGCGCCGGGGCCCGCGCCCGTGCCAGCGCCGGCGTCCGCGCCGTCGGCGCCAGGGCCCGCGCCAGCGCCAGCGTCTGTGCCGTCAGCGCCCGTGCCGTCGGCGCGGCGCAACGTCCGCCGCGACCTGATCGCCGTCGGCCTGCTCCTCATCGCCGGCGCGTTGCCGTGGAACCTGTACTTCGGCGCCGGCGTGCCGAACAGCAGCACCATCCTGTTCGCGGCGTTGGGCGCCGTGACGGTGCTGTCTTTGGTGGCCATCGCGGCCCCGGTGGGCCGGCTGCGTGTCCTGCTCAACGTGCCGTATTGGCTGCTGGTGCTGGGCTTCATCGGATACGACGCGTTCGAGACGGTTCGCTCCGGCGGTGGCGTGCACCTGTCGGGTGGCGTCGGGCCCGGGGCGTGGCTGGGGATGGTCGGCTCGGTGCTGAGCGTGCAACCGTTGATCACCCGCGCGCCCGCGGAGGGCCAGCCCGTCAAGGCCGCCCGGCTGATCGGCTTCGCGTCGCTGATCGGTGCGACGCTCAGCACGGGGTACAACCTGTTCTGGCGAGTGCGGTTCGCCCTGCACGACGCGTCCGGCGCCGACTTCGGCAAGCAGAACATCTCGGTGATCGTCACCGCGACGGTATACGGGCTGGTGGCGTTGATCGCGGTCATCGTCGCGTCGCGCTGGCTGCTCAAGAACGCCAAGGCGAGCCAGCTCGCGCTCGTCGGGCTCGGGGCGTCGACGCTGGTGGCCGGCCTGCTGGTGTGGTTCCTCCCCGTCGGGCGCGACATAGACGCCTTCCACGGCATCGCCCAGAACACGTCGACCGCGGGGGTCGGCTACGAGGGCTATCTGGCCTGGGCCGTCGCCGCCGCGATCTTCGCGCCGCGCGTGCTGCCCGGCTACCGCAAGGGCGGCCCGCCCGACGCCGGCCCGTGGCTGGCGGCGGCTCGGCACGGCCTCGCGCTGATCGTCGTGTGGTGCCTGGGGTCGGTCCTGATGCGGATCACCGACTATGTGGTCGCCGTGATTTTGAACTACCCCTACTCGCGCTACGACACCATGACCCTGGCCGCCTTCGACCTGGCGACCGCGGCCGTGGCGATGTGGTTCCGGTCCAAGCTCGGCAAGGGCGCCGGTTCGGCGCGGCTGGTCAGGGCGCTGGGAGGTCTGCTCGTCACGTTCGGCGTGGCCCGCGTCGTGATGGGCGTGCTGCTGGCGCCGCGGTTCGCATCGATCCCCGGCGGCGGCCCGTCGAACCACCCCGTCTACGGCAACAACCTGGCCCAGCAGATCACCAGCACCTTCGACGTAACGCTGTGCGGGCTGGCGCTGGGCATACTGCTGGCCGCGATCGTCGCGGGCAGGCTCAGCGGTCGACGGCCGCGGCGCCGCAGGCGCCGTCCGGTGCACGCCGCCCGGCCCGTGGGCCCCGCGGGGTCTGCCCCGCCGTCGGCGTCAGCGACGACGCGCATCCCCGCCGGGCCCGGCCTGGGCTCGCCGCCGCGCACCGGCCCCGTGCCGCAGCTTGCCGGCTCCGGTGCTGGTGCTGGCGCTGGGTCGCCGCGGATCTTCCGCGGCGACGACTCTGCCACCCGGCAGATATCGCTGCGGCCGCCGCCCGCTCAGGGCCCGCCGCCGAAGATCTTCCGGCCGCCGTCGAGCTAGCGGCGCTTGGGGTTTGGGCGTCGGCGTTTGCCGCCGCGAGGGCGCTCAAAATTGCGGCCATGCCCGCGAAGGCGCTCAAAATTGCGGCCATCCCCGCAATTTCCCGACAGTTTGAGGCCCCTCGCGGCGGCCCGACCGGCCAGCCCGTCGCTCGCCCCGACACGCCGCCCGGACCGGCATTATGTGCACTCTCACCGCGGCCAGCTGGCAGATGTGATCGCGAGGGCGCTCAAAATCGCGGCCATGCCCGCGAGGGCGCTCAAAATCGCGGCCATACTCGCAATTTCCCGGCAATTTGAGGCCCGTCGCGGCGGCGCGACCGCCCAGCCCGTCGCGGCGGCGCGACCGCCCAGCCCGTCGCGGCGGCCCGACCGGCCAGCCCGTCGCTCGCCCCGACACGCAGCCCGAACCGGCATTATGTGCAACTAGCGCAGCGGCGCGAACGCGAATTCCCGCAGACCGTCGCGGGGGTCGACAGCTGCGCGAAAGCCCAGCCGCTCGGCGGCCCGGCGCGGATCGGCGACGATATGTCGCACGTCGCCGCTGCGATACTGCCCGGTGACGACGGGTGTCAGCTCGGGCCCACGGGCGTCGCACAGGGCGGCGGCCACCTCGGCAATCGAGATGGGCCGACCGGAGCAGACGTTGAACGCCGAGAAACCGTCCGCGACGGCGGTCGCCGAGACGTTGGCCGCAGCCACGTCGTCGACGTGGACGAAGTCGCGCATCTGCCCGCCGTCCTCGAAAACCTGTGGCGGCTCTCCCTTTTCGAGGGACGACCGGAAAATCGCCGCCACCCCGGAGTAGGGGGTGTCGCGCGGCATGCCCGGGCCGTAGACGTTGTGGTAGCGCAGCGCCACCACCGAGCCGCCGGTCGCCTCCGACCACGCCAGCGCGTAGTGCTCCTGTGCGGTCTTGCTCGCGGCATAGAGGCTGCGCGGGCGGAGCGGAAAGTCCTCGTCGACCAGCCGCCAGTCCACCGGCTCCGCGCACACCGGGCAGCGATGCTCGAAGCTTCCGGCGTCGAGGTCGGCGCGCCGCCGCGGCAACGGATCGACCAGGCCATGCGAGGGGCAGGCGTACCTGCCCTGCCCGTAGACCACCATCGACGACGCCAGCACCAGCCGCCGAACCCCCGCCGCGAACATCGCCGCCAGCAACACCGTGGTGGCGAAGTCGTTGTGACTGCCGTAGGCGGGCGCGTCGGCGGCGTTGACCCCGGCACCCACCATCGCGGCCTGATGACACACCAGATCCACCCCGGCAAGCAGCGGGGCCAGCGCGTCGGCGTCGCGGACGTCGGCCCGACGGCAGTCCGGCGGCAATACCGGGTGCGCCCCGTGCGCGGCGGGCAGCAGGGCGTCGACGGCGACGACCTCGTGACCCGCGGCCCGCAGCGCGGCGTCCACCCGCGACCCGATGAAACCGGCCGCGCCGGTGAGCAGCACCCTCACGGCAGCTCGAAGGGCAGCGTGACGCCGGTGTGCGCGAGGCAGTGGGTACAGGCCCGTTCGGCCTCGACCCGGCCGACGGCCGCCCGCACCAGCTCCTTGAACGGCTCGATGTTGCGCTGGAATTGCGCGAACACGTCGACGGCCTTCACCCCCTCGCCCGCCGCCACGCCGGCGTCCAGGTCGGTGACCAAAGCAATTGCCGCATAGCATATTTCGAGTTCCCGAGCCAGCACGGCCTCCGGGTAGCCGGTCATGTTGACCAGGCTGAACCCGGCGGAGGCAAACCAGCGGCTCTCGGCGCGGGTGGAGAACCGCGGACCCTGGATCACCACCATGGTGCCGCCGTCGAACACCCGGGGCACACCGGCCGTCCCAATGACCGAGGCCCGCAGCGTCGGGCAGTACGGGTCGGCGAAGTCGACGTGGACGGCGCCGGAGTCGAAGTAGGTGTCGGCGCGGCCGGTGGTCCGGTCGACCAGCTGGTCGGGCACCACGACCACGCCGGGTCCATGCTCGGGCCGCAGGCTGCCGACCGCGCACGGCGCGAACACCCGTCGTACCCCGAGCGCGCGCAGCGCCCACATGTTGGCCCGGTACGGCACGGTGTGCGCCGAGTATTCGTGGTTCGCGCCGTGACGCGGCAGGAAGGCGACCTCGCGGCCGGCGACGGCGCCGACGGTGATCGGCGCGCTGGGCTTGCCGTACGGGGTCTCGGGGTGCACTTGACGGGTGTCGTGCCCGAAGAACGTGTAGAAACCGCTGCCGCCGATCACTCCGAGCATGCGCCCATTGTGGTGCATGGGGCGCGATGCCTTACTTTGCCTCTGTGGCCACATTCGCCCAGTGGATCGCCGGCGCGCGCCCCCGCACCCTGCCCAATGCCGTGGCGCCCGTGGTGGCGGGCACCGGCGCGGCGGCCTGGCTGCACTCCGCGGTGTGGTGGAAAGCGCTGCTGGCGCTGGTCGTCGCGGTGGGGATGATCATCGGGGTCAACTACGCCAACGATTACTCCGACGGCATCCGCGGCACCGACGACGACCGCGCCGGCCCGATGCGGCTCGTCGGCTCGCGGCTGGCCACCCCACGCGCGGTACTGACCGCCGCGCTGGTGAGCCTGTTCCTCGGTTCGCTGGCCGGGCTGATCCTGGCGCTGGTCAGCGCGCCGTGGCTGGTGGCGGTCGGCATCGGCTGCGTCATCGGCGCGTGGCTGTACACCGGCGGATCGCGGCCCTACGGCTACGCGGGGTTCGGCGAGCTCGCGGTGTTCGTGTTCTTCGGCCTGATCGCCGTCCTGGGCACGCAGTTCACCCAGGCGCTGCGGGTGGACTGGGTGGGCGCGGTGCTGGCGGTGGCGACGGGGGCGTTGTCGTCGTCGGTGCTGGTGGCCAACAACCTGCGGGACATCCCCACCGACGCGCAGTCGCAGAAGATCACCCTGGCCGTGCGCCTCGGCGATGCCCGCACCCGCGTGCTCTACCAGACGCTGCTCGCGGCGGCCGGGGCGCTGACGCTGGCGCTGATGCTTGCGACGCCGTGGTGCGCCGTGGGGCTGGTCGCCACGCCGCTGGCGCTGCGTGCCGCCGGCCCGGTGCGGTCCGGGCGTACCGGCCCGGCGCTGATCCCGGTGCTGCGCGACACCGGTCTGACGATGGTGGTGTGGGCGGTGGCCGTCGCGACCGCGCTGGCGCTGGCCGCTTAACAGGAGGCAGTCGCTCCTACGTCAAGCCGCGTCTGATCTGAATTTGTGAGCGGTTTAGAGGCGAAGAGATTCCGTCGCAGCGACCCCGTGGGCCCCATCGCTCACACCGATAACTTCGATTTCCCCGGGGCAACGAATGAATTTGGCATGAATTTCGGCAATCATGTGGAATCTTGGAGAATTTCGCGTATTTTGCCACGCTCTGTCACATACTTGTGCCCAAGTCGCGTCCGGGAGACCCCGGCCGATAGGAGCCCGCATGTCATCGTTAGTGGTCGTCGCCCCTGACGTCTTGGCAGCGGCATCATCGGATCTGACGGTCATCGGGTCGGCGATCAGGTCCGCGAACGCCGCGGCTGCAGGCCCCACGACGCATCTGCTGGCCGCGGGCGGCGATGAGGTGTCCCAGGCGATCGCGGGATTGTTTGGGACCTATGCCCGGGAGTATCAGTCGCTGACCGCCCAGGTCGCGCTGTTTCACGAACGATTTGTCGGGGCGCTGAGCGCGAGTGCGGGCGATTACGCGTCCGCTGAGGCGGCCAACACTCCACTGCTGACAACGCTGGGACAGGATTTCCTGGCTGTGATCAACGCGCCCACCGAGCTGGCGTTGGGGCGCCCGCTGGTCGGCGACGGCGCCAACGGGGCGCCGGGCACCGGGCAAGCCGGCGGAGCGGGTGGGATCCTGTACGGCAACGGCGGCAACGGTGGGTCGGGTGCGCCGGGTAAGGCTGGCGGGGCGGGCGGGACCGCGGGCTTGATCGGCAACGGCGGCAACGGCGGGGCTGGCGGGACGGGTGTGGTTGGCACCGCGGGGAGCAACGGCAGCGACGGCGGCGGCGGCGGCGCCGGTGGTGCGGGCGGGGTGGGGGGCCGCGGCGGGTTGCTGTCCGGCAACGGCGGCAGCGGCGGCCAGGGCGGTACCGGCGGGGTTGGCGGCACCGGGGGCGACGGCCTGGACGGCGCGACCGGGGTGCAAGGAAGCAACAGCGGCGCCGGCGGCACAGCCGGAGACGGCGGCAATGGCGGTATGGGTGGTCGCGGCGGGGCCGGCGGGGCCGGCGGCGCCGCAGGCTTGAGCGGCGGGATAGCGGGGGCCAGCGGCAACGGGGGCAGCGGCGGGGCCGGCGGCAGCGCCGGCACCGGCGGGACCGGTGGCGCGGGAGCGGAAGGCACCGCTCAATTCCTCGATGGCGGAGCGGGTGGCAGCGGCGGTAACCCCGGAGCCGCAGGGGTCGGGGGTGCCGGAGGGGCCGCCGGAGGCACCGGGGCCCACGCCGGCGCGACAGGCGTGAACGGTGCCGCGGTGACGACCGGCGGCAACGGCGGCGCCGGTGGCGACGGCTTCAACCCCACCAAAACCGACAACACCGCCGCCGGCGATGGCGGGGCGGGCGGCACCGCCGGCGAATACGGCAACGGCGGCGCCGGAGGCGCTGGCGGACACGCCATCAAAGTCGGCGACACGGGCGGCAACGGAGGGACCGGCGGCACTGGGGGGTCGTTATCCGGGAACGGCGGCGCCGGCGGCGCGGGAGGCGCCGGCGGCGCAGGCGACGCGAATACCGCTCCCGGTACAGGCGGCAAGGGCGGCGCCGGCGGCGACGCCCAGGTGGTCGGCAACGGCGGCGCCGGCGGTGCCGGTGGTGCCGGCGGCGCCGGGGCAAAGGGCGGCGGCGGTGCCAGCGGCGGCGGCGACTCGAGCGGCGGCGACTCCGGCGACAGCGGCGGCACGGGTGGCGCCACCACAACCCCCGGCAACGGCGGCCCCGGTGGCATCGGTGCCACCGGCGGCACCGGCGGCACCGGCGGGACGGGTGGCGCCGGCGGCGCGGGCGGTTCGCAATCGGGTGACGGCGGCGTCGGCGGCGTCGGCGGGACCGGCGGAGCGGGCGGCATTGGCGGCACCGGCGGAACCGGCGGAAACGGCGATCCCACCTCGACCGGCAATGGCGGTATGGGCGGTACCGGCGGCGTCGGCGGCACTGGCGGCGCCGGGGGCCAAGGCGGGGTCGGCGGACACGTGGCCGCCGGCGGCTCGGGGCACGACGGCGTCGGCGGTGCGGGCGGCACCGGTGGTGCCAGCGGAGCAGGCGGTGAAGGTGGGACGGGTGGCGACGCCGTCGCCGGGCTCGGCGGCGATCCCGGAACCGGCGGCAGCGGCGGGGAGGGCGGTGACCCTGGCGCCACCGGCGGCCTCGGTGGGCAGGGCGGCGCCGGCCTCAGCAAAGGCGCCCTCGGCGGCAATGGCGCGGCGTCCAACGTTGGTGGTGACGGCGGCACCGGCGGCAAAGGCGCCGACGCCACCACCCCGGGTGGCGCCGGTGGTACCGGCGGGGCCGGAGGCAACGGTGACCCGAACTTCAACGACGACGGCGGCACCGGCGGTCAGGGCGGTGCCGGCGCCAAAGGCACGTCCAGCATGGGCCCGGGCATCGGCGGGACCGGTGGGGCCGGCGGCGACGCTGGGTTGGTCGGTACCGGAGGCACCGGCGGCAAGGGCGGCACCGGCGGGATCGGCGCGTCCGGGGCTGACGGCAGCGTCGGCAGCGCGCCCGGCGCCACGGGCGGCACCGGTGCCGACGGCGGCGCCGGGGCCAGCGGCGGCACCGGCGGAATCGGCGGTGTGGGCGGCACGGTGTCGGGCAATGGTGGCCTGGGCGGGTCCGGCGGCACCGGCGGCTCGGGCGGCGCAGGCGGCGAGGGCGGTACCGGCGCCGACGGCAATCCCACCGGCAGCGGCGACGGCGGCACCGGCGGCACCGGCGGCGGCGGCGGAGAGGGTGGCACCGGCGGCCAAGGTGGGGCCGGCGGCAGCCTGGCTGTCGGCGTGCAGGGTGGCCTGACTCAGGGCGCGCCGGTCATCGGCGCCGGCGGCGCTGGCGGGGCCGGCGGCGCCAGCGGGCAGGGTGGTGATGGCGGTACCGGCGGCGGCGGCGTGGTGAACAGCAGCGGCGCCGCCGGCGGCGGCGGCACCGGCGGCCAAGGCGGCGACCCCGGCAGCACCGGCGGCCAGGGCGGGCAGGGCGGCTCTGGGTACACCGTCGGCGTGCAGGGTGACACTGGTGGTCTTTCCACCACCGGCGGGGACGGCGGCACCGGTGGCAAAGGCGCCGATGCGACCACCGCCGGAGCCACCGGCGGCGCGGGCGGGACCGGCGGAAACGGCGCCCCGGGCGCGGACGACAACGGCGGCACCGGCGGTCAGGGCGGCGCCGGCGGCAAAGGCAGCAGCGACAAGGCGCCCGGTGTCGGCGGCACCGGCGGGACCGGCGGCGACGCCGGGTTGAACGGAAAGGGCGGCACCGGCGGACAAGGCGGCACCGGCGGGATCGGCGCGCCAGGCGCGAACGGCGGCGACGCCGCCGACCCAGGTGGCACCGGCGCCAACGGGCTTACCGGCGGTACGGGCGCCGACGGCGGCGTCGGCGGTCAAGGAGGGTTAGGCGGCTCGGTGTCCGGCGACGGCGGGGCGGGTGGCGTCGGCGGCACCGGCGGCGCGGGCGGGACTGGTGGCACCGGCGGCACCGGCGGAAATGGTGTCGTGGCGGCCGACGGCACCGGCGGAACCGGAGGAATTGGCGGCACCGGCGGCGTCGGCGGCGTCGGAGGCCAAGGCGGGGCAGGCGGCCACGTGGCCGTCGGCGGCTCAGGTCATGACGGCGTCGGCGGCGCAGGCGGGGCCGGTGGTTCGAGCGGCCAAGGCGGACAGGGCGGCACCGGCGGCGACGGCGTCGTTACCGGTGGTGGTGCCGCTGGTACCGGCGGCACCGGCGGCCAGGGCGGTGACCCGGGGACCACCGGCGGTGCCGGCGGCCAAGGCGGCGGCGGCTCGGCGCCTGGCGATCACGGCGCGACCGGTGGTCTGGCCACCAGCGGTGGGGACGGCGGCACAGGCGGCAAAGGGGCAGACGCCACCGCCCTGGGGGCCACCGGCGGCGTCGGCGGCGTTGGGGGTGTCGGCGGGGAATACGGCGGCGGTGGCACTGGCGGGCAAGGCGGACAAGGCGGCAAGGGTACCGACGCCACCGACCCCGGCGGCGGCGGCACCGGCGGTGCCGGCGGCCGCGGAGGCGGCGACTACGGCAAGGGCGGCACAGGCGGGCAAGGGGGGCAAGGTGGCACCGGGTTTACCGGCGATGACTCCGACGCCGCCGGCGGAACCGGTGGCACTGGCGGCACGGGCGGTGCCGGCGGAACCGGCGGTGCCGGCGGTAGTGGCGGTCTGGTCTCCGGAGACGCCGGCGACGGTGGGCCCGGTGGCAAGGGTGGTACCGGCGGCGACGGGGGCAAAGGTGGCGACGGCGTCAACGGCGCCAACGCCGTCGGCGGGACCGGCGGTACCGGCGGCACCGGCGGAGAGGCCGGCCAGGGCGGTAGCGCAGGGACCGCAACCGGTACCGGCAAAGATGGTAACTCGGGTGCCGTGGGCACCGGGGGCGACGGCGGCGACGGCGGCAACGGCGGCGTGGGCGCCAACGGCACGCCCGGCGCCGCGGGCGGCGGCAAAGGCACCGCTGGCGACGACGGCGGCCCGGGCGGCCAAGGCGGCCAAGGCGGATCAGCCGACTTGGGCGGCACCAACGGCGACGGCGGCAAGGGCGGCCAAGGTGGACAGGGTGGCACTGGCGGCGACGGCGGCACCGGTGTCGCCACCGGCACCGGTGGGACCAGCAACGGCACGTTCCACGCGAATGCCGTTGTCGGGGGCGGCGGTGGTGGCGGCGGCAATGGCACCCCAAACACCACCGGCGGTGACGGCGGCAACGGCGGCAACGGCGGTGCCGCCGGCGCTGGTGGCGACGCCGGCACCGGGGACGGCAAGGCGGGACAGGTGGGCGACGTCGGCACCGGCGGCACCGGCGGTACCGGCGGCAGAGGCGGACTGGGCGGCCAAGGCAGCACCGGCGCGTCCGGTGGCGGCCAGGGCGTCGACGGCTATGTCGGCGGCGCGGGCGGACAGGGCGGCCAGGGCGGCGCGGCAGCCGCCGGCGGCACCAACGGCGACGGCGGCAAAGGCGGCACCGGCGGCGACGGCGGGACCGGGGGAACCGGGGGCTACGGCCTCACCGACGACCTCGTCAGCAGCAATGGCGGAACCGGCGGAACCGGCGGAACCGGCGGTGCGGGTGGCCTCGGCGGCTTCGCCGGCACTGGCGCGGGCAAGGCGGGCGGCATCGGCAATGCGGGCGACGGCGGCAACGGCGGCACGGGCGGTCTCGGCGGCGATGCCGGCTACGGGACCTACGGCGGCGTTGGCCAGGACGGCGGCCCCGGCTACACCGGCGGCGCGGGTGGCAACGGCGGCCAGGGCGGCACGTCCGGCTACGGCGGCACCAACGGCAACGGCGGCAACGGCGGCAACGGCGGATACGGCGGTGATGGCGGCCAGGGCGGCTACGGCCAAAGTGGTCCGGGCGGCAACGGCGGCAACGGCGGCACGGGTGGCGCGGCCGGCCTCGGAGGCGCGCCCGGCGACAGCGGCGGCAAGCCCGGAGACGCGGGCCACGCCGGCACCGGCGGTACCGGCGGCAACGGCGGCGATGGTGGCGGCGGCGCGATCGGCACGGCTGGCACCGATGGCAAGGATGGCGGTCTCGTGAGCGCAGGCGGGGCCTCTACCAGCGGCAGCGACGGCTACGACGGCGGAGCGGGGGGGCAAGGTGGCCAGGGCGGCGCCGCACCCGTCGGCGGCACCAACGGCAACGGCGGTCACGGCGGCAACGGTGGATATGGCGGCGATGGCGGTCAGGGCGGCAACGGCGGTAACGGTGGTGACGGCGGCGTCGCCTCCGACGATCCTTTCCTACAACTGGGCACCGGCAACGATGGCGGCAGCGGCGCGGCCGGCAGTGACGGCGGCAACGGCGGTAACGGCGGCGCGGCGGGGGGCGGCGGCGCTGCAGGTGCCGGCGCTGGCGTCGCCGGCACCGTCGGCAACACCGGGGTCGGCGGTGGTGGCGGGAACGGCGGCAAGGGGGGCAGCGGCGGTAGCGGCGGGTTCGGCGACACCGCGAGCACCGCGGGGGGGACGGGCGGCGTCGGCGGCAACGGCGCCGGCGGCGGCCAAGGGGGCGACGGCGGGCGCGGCGGCGATGCCAGTGGGCCGGGCGGGACGGCGGGTGCCGGCGGTAACGGTGGCCAGGGCGGCGCCGCGGGGGACGCAGGCGCCGGCGGAGTGGGCGGTTACACCCTAAGCGCAGACGGCCCCGGCGGTGACGGCGCCAAGGGCGGAACCGGCGGCTTGGGTGGCAATGCCGGCCAAGGCGGCCAAGGCGGTGATGGAACAAACGGTTCCACCGCGGGCAGTGGCGGTGGAGGTGGCGTGGGTGGTTCCGGCGGCGACGGCGGTGCCGGCGGCTCCGGCGGAACCGGCGGCACTTACGGCGTCAGTGGCTCGGGCGCCGCAGGCGGCGACGGCGGCGACGGCGGTAACGGAGCCGCCGGTGGGGCGGCCGGCTCCGGCCCTGGCGGCGCTCAAGGGGTCGCCGGCGCGGGCGGCGGCGGCGGCAACGGGGGCACCGGCGGCAGTGGCGGAGACTTCTTCGACCCTGCCCTGGGAGCCGTTGGCGGCACCGGTGGGAATGGCGGCAACGGCGGCAACGGAGGCACCGGTCCGGGTGCCACCGGCCAGGGCGGCAACGGCGGTGACGGCGGATACGGCGGTGGACCCGGCTACGGCGAGTCGAGCCGGGGCGGCGACGGCGGCGACGGCGGAAGACCCGGCGGTGCCGGCGGTCAAGGTGGAAACGATGCCGCCAACGGCTCTAACGGCTGATCTGATCGGGCCTCGTCACCGACGCCGGAGGGTACCCGCGACTCCTGGTCAGGGCGGGCACCCGGCATTGCGCTCCCGCTGGTGGTGAACTTCCCGATGGCGGCGATTTTGGGGGCTTTCGCGTCTGCTCGCGCGGACATGTCTACAGTCGATCACGGTGACTAGCCCAGCTAAGAGCAAACGAGGACCGGCATGACGGAGATCGCCACGGCCAGTGGGGTCAAGAGCATCGGGATGCTCAGCGTCGGGGCTTACCGCCCCGAGCGGGTGGTCACCAACGAGGAGATCTGCGAGAACATCGACTCGTCCGACGAGTGGATCTACACCCGCACCGGCATCAAGAGCCGCCGCTTCGCCGCCGACGACGAATCCGCCGCGTCCATGGCGACCGAGGCGTGCCGGCGCGCCCTCAAGAACGCGTCACTGGCCGCGTCCGACATCGACGGTGTGATCTTCACCAGCAACACCCATTTCCTGCAGACGCCGCCGGCCGCGCCGATGGTCGCGGCGGCCCTGGGCGCGAAGGACATACTTGGCTTCGACCTGTCCGCCGGCTGCGCCGGGTTCGGCTACGCCCTCAGCACGGCCGCCGACATGATCCGCGGCGGGGGCGCCACCAAGATGCTGGTTGTCGGCACCGAAAAGCTCTCCCCCACCATCGACATGACCGACCGCGGCAACTGCTTCATCTTCGCCGACGGCGCCGCCGCGGTCGTAGTGGGCGCGACACCCACCCAGGGCATCGGGCCCACAGTCGCGGGCAGTGACGGCGAACAGTCCAGCGCCATCCGCCAGGACATCGACTGGATCACCTTTGCGCAGAACCCGAGTGGCCCACGCCCCTTCGTGCGACTGGAAGGCCCCGCGGTGTTCCGCTGGGCGGCGTTCAAGATGGGCGACGTCGGGCGCCGCGCGCTGGAACTAGCGGGCGTCGGACCGGATCAGATCGACGTCTTCGTCCCGCACCAGGCCAACAGCCGCATCAACGAGCTGCTGGTCAAGAACCTGAAGCTGCGGGAGGACGTCGTCGTCGCCAACGACATCGAACACGCCGGAAATACCTCGGCGGCGTCCATCCCGCTGGCCATGGCAGAACTGATGACGACGGGCGCGGCCCAGCCGGGCGACTTGGCCCTGCTGCTCGGCTACGGTGCTGGTCTGAGCTACGCCGCACAGGTAGTGCGGATGCCGCAGCACTTCGACACGTAGCCGCCAGCGGCGTCAGTCCCCGTCCGGCTCGTCGGACACCTCGGATTCGTCGGGCACGTCCTCACCGCGCAACCGGGCGCGCAGCTTGTCCCGTTCCGCGCGCCGACGCTCACCGGCGACCGCCAGCGCCGCGGTGGCGCGGCGGCGCAGCGGGGCGAAGATCCAGATCCCCAGCGGCATCGCGATGACGAACGCGAACAGCGCCGCGACGACGACGGGGAACTGCCGGACCCCCAGGATCAGCGCCACCCCGTAAATCGCGCACCCGACCACCACCACCAGCAGCAGCCGCAACGCGGCGTAGAGCAGCACGTCGAGCGCCACTCGGTCCCTGGTGGCATCCCCTGTGGCGGGGCCGTTCCGCGCTTTTGACACAGCTAGAGACTACGGCGCAGGTATATTCGCTCAAAGGAGGTGTTGAGTGATCTACCTGCTCCTCGTTCTGGTGTTGGGGACGCTGGTCTACTTCGGCTGGCGCGCGGCCAGGGCCCAGGCGAACCGGCCGAAGACCCGCGTGATCGGGCCCGACGACGACCCGGAATTCCTGCGACGGCTAGGGAAAGACTTTCGTTAGGCCGGGAAACCGCCCGCGACGACGGCGGCCAACTCGGTGAGCGCTTCCCGCGTCTGCCGCCGCAGCCGGGACAGATCCACCTCCGCGCCCTCCTCCAGGTGCGGGTCGAACGGCACCAGCCGCACGGCGCGGCAACGCCGCGAGAAGTGGTCGACGACCTTCTGCATGTCGACATTGCCCGACCGTGGCCGCACCGCGTTGATCACCGCGACCGAGGACCGCACCAGGTCTTCGTGGCCATGCGCGTCCAGCCAGTCCAGCGTCGCCGACGCGCTGCGCGCCCCGTCGATCGAACCCGAGCTGACGACGATCAGGGCGTCGGACCTGTCCAGCACCGCCGACATCGCCGAGTGCAGCAGCCCGGTGCCGCAGTCGGTGAGCACCAGGCCGTAGAACCGCTCCAGGATCCCCAGGGCGCGGTTGTAGTCCTCGCCGCTGAAGGCGTCCGACGCGGCCGGATCGCTGTCCGACGCGAGCACCTCGAGGCCGCTTGGCCCGCGCGAGGTGTAGCGGCAGACGTCGCTGTAGCGCTCGATGGTCCCGGCGTCGTGCAGCAGCTGCCGCACGGTGGCCGCCGTCTCCAGCGGGATCTTCTGGCTTAGCGTGCCGCGGTCCGGGTTGGCGTCGACGGCCACGACCCGGTCGCCGCGGACGGAGGCCAGGGTGGATCCGAGCGTCGCCGCGATCGTGGTCTTGCCGACGCCGCCCTTCAGCGACAGCACCGCGATCTTGTAGCAACCCCGCAGCGGCCGGTTGATCTGGGCCACCAGGTCGTTGTGCCGCGCGGCCCGCGGGCTCTCGCCGACGTTGATCATCCGCCCGGACGCCACATACAGCAGCCGGCGCCAGCCCTCCGAGGGCGGCGGCTTCACCGGTCGCAGCAGCATGCCGGTGGACAGCTCCGGGTACGGCGTGTGCGGCACCTTCTCCGGGCGGTACGGGGCATCCACCGGCGGTTGCGGCGGCGCGGCCTTGTCGACCGGGCCGGTGTAGTAGCCGCCGAAGCCCGGTTCGATCGGCCGGATACCGGTGACCGGGCCCGCGTCCCAGGGCGGTAATCCGCCGGGTGCGGTCGGCGGAACGACACCGCGGGGGTCTATTCCGGGACGTCGCGCCTCGGTGCGGAATCCGGCGAAGGCGCGGGTCGGAGGTTCCGCGCCGCCGTCGGCGGGCGGCGGACCCTCGCGTCCTGGCGGGTACGGCGTCGGCGGCAACTCCCTGGTCGGATGATCGACCGCGGGGCCGCGTGCGGTGGGCGGCGCCCCCGCGCCCATCGGGTGCTCAGACAACGTCGAATTCCCCCTTTGGGCCACTGCTTGGCCCCTCGGTTACTTACCGGGCCGAATGCCGACGATCGGTCAGCCGACGCCCGCGTAGGAATGCAGGCCTACAGTCACCAGGTTAACGAAGAACAGGTTGAAGACCATGGCGACGAATCCCACGACGTTGATCCAGGCCGCCTTCCGATCCCGCCATCCTGCCGTTGACCTGGCATGCAGATACGCCGCGTACACCACCCATGCGATGAAAGACACCGTCTCCTTGGGGTCCCAGCCCCAGTACCTGCCCCACGCCTGCTCGGCCCAGATTGCGCCGAATATCACACCGAAGCCGAACACCGGGAACGCGAAGATCGTGGTTCGGTAGGCGACCCGGTCCAGGGTCTGCGCGTCGGGGAAGCGCCCCACGATGCGGGCCAGCGCGCCCTCGGCGCCCGGTTCCCCCAACCGCGACGTGCGCAGCAGGAACAGGATGCTGGCGATGCCGGCGACCAGGAAGACCCCCGAACCGAGGCTGACCACCGACACGTGGATGGGCAGCCAGTAGGACTGCAGCGCGGGCATCACCGGCGCCGCGTTCGCATAGAGCCAGCGGCCGGACACCGTGAGCAGAATGAGCACCGGCACCAGCAAGAAGACCCACAGCGGCCGGTACTGCGGGCGGCGCAGCACGATCGCGCCCGCGACCAGGCCGCAGAAGCAGGTCAGGTTGATGAACTCGTACATGTTGCCCCACGGCACCCGCGTGGTGGCCAGGCCGCGCAGCACGATGCAGGCGAACAGCAGCCCGATGCCGAGGTAGGTGACCGACAGCCCGGCCCGTCCGATGCGTTCGTCGAACGGCCGCTGCGGGCCTTCCGCGACGACCCCGGGCGTCGCGCTGTCGGCCGCTACGGCACCGGCCAGCACCCGGTCGCGGGTTTCGACGCGGCGGCCGCCGACGTAGGCCAGCTCGAACGCCAGCAGCAGCAGCGCCACCACCAGCGCCACCACCGCCGACGTGAACGCCCAGTCGGAGTACCTGGACAGGCCGATGTCGACGTGCACGGTGTTCATTTGACGTCCACCTGAGAACTCCTTTGGGCGGTCGTGTCGCTCGCGGTGTCCAGCCCGGCCAACAACCGCTCAGTCAGGCGCTCGAACTCGTCGCCCCACCCCGAGTTGTCGGTGCGCGCCAAGCCGCCCAGCTCGACGTTCACCGTACCGGGGGCCGCGCCGCCGGCCGGCGTCAGCCGCACCCACACCCTGCGCCGGCGCACCACCAGCGACACCAGCAGCCCGGCCATCATCGTGATGGCGAACACCAGCACCCACCGCTGGCCCGGGTCGTGGGAGACCTGCAGATTCACGAACGGCACGGCGCCGTCGAACCGGACGACGGTGCCCGCGCCCGGCCCCGCGTCGATGCGGACCTGCTCGCCGACGCGCAGGTTGACCCGCTTCTCCTTGGTCAGCCGGCCCTGCTGGATCAGCCGCGGATCCAGGGTGAACAGCGACTGCGGGCGCCCGGTGTCCAGCCCGGTGTCGCCGCGGTAGATGTCGACGGCCACCGCGGGCGCGTCCAGCGCGGGGAAGCGCGACGACAGCAGGGTGCCGTCGAGCTGCTCGGTCGGCGCCAGCAGGCCCTGGATCGCGATCTGGTGTATGCGCCGTTCCTCGGCGCTGGGGTAGCTGCCGGCGGGCGGGTCGATGCGCGCCACGCCCGACGAGAGCAGGGTCTGCGGGTTGTCGGGCCGCCATTGCACGGTCGACGTGCGGGTCTGCCCGTCGGGGAACGTCACCGTGAAAGTCGGGGCGTAGCCGTGGCCCTGCAGGTACACCCGGTCGCCCCCGATCCGCAGCGGGTGGTTGACCTCCAGCCGGTAGGGCCGCCAGGTGTTCGCCGCCAGGTCGTTACCGGACTGGTAGGCGATGTCCGCGGCGAACGAGGTGGCCTGGCCCGACGGCAGGTACTTCGCCTGGAAGTCGTTGACGCGCAGGCAGATCGGGTGCAGTGACGTGCCGTCGACGGTGTTGCCGGCGCGGAACGAATCGAACGCGGCCGGCGACGCCGAGCAGACGCCGGGCCCGCCGTCGGCGATGACGATCACGTTGCCCTCGTAGCCGAACAGCTTGCCGACGGCGACCGCGACCAGCAGGCCGAGCAGCGAGAAGTGGAACAGCAGGTTGCCGAACTCGCGCAGGTAGCCCTTCTCGGCGGACACCTCCACCGCTTCACCCTGTTCGCGGGTGGACGTGCGCCAGCCGCGCAGCCTCGCGGTCATGGCCGCGGCGATGTCGTGCGGGTCGCCGTCGGCCTCGGCGGCGGCGTGCTTGGGGAGCCGGGCCAGGTTGCGCGGGGCCGCCACCGGCTTGGCGCGCAGGCCGCGGGCCTGCTCGATCATCCGCGGCGTGAGGCAGCCGACGAGGGAGACGAACAGCAGCACGTAGATGGCGGTGAACCAGAAGCTGGAGAACACGTCGAAGGCCTGCAACGCGTTGAGCCAGGGGCCGATCACCGGGTGGCTTCGCAGGTACTCGTCGACCTTGCCGGCGTTGAGGCTGCGCTGCGGCAGCAGCGCGCCGGGGATCGCGCCGAGCGCCAGCAGGAACAGCAGCACCAACGCCGTGCCCATCGACGTCAGCGACCGCCACAGGTTGCGGCACCGTTGCGCGAGCAGACGCAAAAGTCCCCCAAAATGGCCCATTTTGGGTGCTTTTGTGTCTGCTCGCGGGGGCGCCGTCAAATCGGCAGCCTCACGTCGGACACGAAGGCGTCGCGCAGCCAGGAGATGAAGTCGTTCCACAACCCGGTGACCAGCGCGGCGCCGACGGCGATCAGCAACGCCCCGCCGAAGATCTGGATGGCCCGGGTGTGTCGGCGCAGCCAGCCCAGGCCCGCGACGGCCCCCGCGGAGCCGAACGCCAGCAGCACAAACGGAATCCCCAGCCCCAGGCAATAGGCGATCACCAGCGCGATGCCGCGCGCCACGTTGGCCCCCTCGGTGGCCGAGGCGACGGTGATCACCCCCGTCAGCGTCGGCCCCAGGCACGGCGTCCAGCCCAGCGCGAACACCGCGCCCAGCAGCGGCGCCCCCGCCACCGTCGTCAGCTGCCGAGGGCTGAAGCGGGCCTGCCGCTGCAGCGCCGGGATGAAGCCCAGGAACACCAGGCCCATCACGATGGTCAGCACCCCGCCCACCCGTTGCAGCAGCACCTGGTTGGTGATCAGCGCCGACGTCATGCCCAGCACCGCGACGGTGCCGAGCACGAACACCGTGGTGAACCCTGCCACGAACAGCGCGGCCGACCCGACGACCCGCCACCGCGCCGCCGGCGGCGCCTTGACGGCACCGGCTTGCGGAGCCTCGTCCACGCCGACGACCCCGACCAGGCCCGCCAGGTACGACAGGTAGCCGGGGACCAGCGGCACCACGCACGGCGAGGCGAAGGACACCAGCCCGGCCAGCACACACACGCCCAGCGCCACCAGCAGCGGCCCGGCGGCGGCGAGGTGCGCGAACCCGGTCATGACGCCGGGGTTCCCGCGGCTTCGGCAGCCACCCGTTGCACCACCGGCTGCAGATCCTCGGCCAGCAGTTCCCGCAGGAACACCGCCGCGACCCGGTGCTGGCGGTCCAGGATCAGCGTGGACGGGATGACGGTGGTGGGGTACTTGCCGCCGAACGCGATCAGCGTGCGCATCGCGGGGTCGTAGATCGACGGATAGGTGACGTGGCGGTCGCTGATGAAATCCTGCGGGGCGTCGCGGCTGTTGTCGCGGACGTCGATGCCCAGGAACGCGACGCCGGCGTCGCGGGTGGCGTCGTACACCTTCTGCAGCTGGCCGACCTCGGCGCGGCACGGCCCGCACCACTGACCCCACACGTTGACGACGACCACCTTGCCGGTGAATCCGGCGTCGTCGAGTGACACCTTGCGGCTCGGGTCCGCAAGGTCGGGCCCGGACAGCGGGCCCGGACGCCCGCGGCTGGCCGGCGGGTCGTAGTAGATGTCGGTCTTGCCGCCCGGGGAGACGAACGCGAACGTGCCGCCCTGCGCGACCGCGTCGCGTCCGGAGCAACCCGCGACCAGGCAAGCGAGCAGAACCCCGGCGATCGCCCGGCGCGCGATCACGTCGCCGCCGGTTCCGCGTACTCCACGCCGGCCAGGGCGTCGCCGTCATAGACCAGCGTCGTCACCGAGGCCAGACCGCATTCCCGGCGCCGCGGGTCGTGCCAGAGCCTGTTGCCCGTCACGTGCATGCGCAGCGTCCACACCGGCAACTGGTGGCTGACGCACACCACTTCGTGTCCGGCGCCGCGCGCCCGCGCCTTGTCCGCCGCGGTCGCCATGCGTGCCGCGATCTCGGTGTAGGGCTCCCCCCACGACGGCCGGAACGGGTTGCGCAGCTGCCACCAGAACCGCGGGTCGCGCCAGGCGCCGTCGCCGGGGCCGACCTTGCGGCCCTCGAAGAAGTTGGCCGATTCGATGAGGTCCGGGTCGGTGTCGATCGGCAGGTCGTGCGCGGCGGCGATGGGTGCCGCGGTCT
This sequence comes from Mycobacterium sp. NGS68, assembly GCF_059812195.1. Taxonomy (NCBI): domain Bacteria; kingdom Bacillati; phylum Actinomycetota; class Actinomycetes; order Mycobacteriales; family Mycobacteriaceae; genus Mycobacterium; species Mycobacterium sp. NGS68. The sequence goes on from NZ_JCALCE010000006.1 coordinate 69,235, forward strand.
CCTGGGCCCGCTGCAGCGGCGAGGCGATCACCGCGGCGACGTCGCGGCCGGCCAGGAAGTCGGCGACCGCGGCCGCCTGCTCGCGGCCCCGGTCCGACAGGTGGAATCCGGGCAGCCGCCCGTAGAGGATGCCGGTGGGGTTGTACACCTCGCCGTGGCGTATCACGTGGACGCGGGTCTGCTCGGCCATCACGCCTCCCCCGCGTCGGCCGCGGCCTCGGCGGCCGCCCGGGCGGCAAGGGGCATAGCGTCGGCGATCCGGCCGAACGCGTCGTCGTCGAGCGCGGCCGAGACGAACCACGCCTCGAACGCGCTGCACGGCGGGTACACGCCCGCGTCCAGCAGGGCATGGAAGAACGGGGCATAGCGCCACGTCTGGCTGGCCCGGGCGGACGCGAAGTCGGTCACCGGCGTCTCGGTGAAGAACACGCTGAGCATGTTGCCGGCCCGCGGAATCTGGTGTGGCACACCGGCGTCCGACAGCGCCTGGGCAAGCAGCCCGGCCAGCCGATCCGCGTTGCGGTCCAAGGCGGCATAGACCGCGTCGTCGGCGGCCCGCAGCGTCGCCAACCCCGCGGCCATCGCCACCGGGTTTCCCGACAGGGTGCCGGCCTGGTACACCGGCCCCAGCGGCGCCAGTCGCTCCATCACGTCGGCGCGGCCGCCGAACGCGGCCGCCGGCAGCCCGCCGCTCATCACCTTGCCGAAGGTGAACAGGTCGGCATCCACCGGATCGACGCCGTACCAACCGCTTCGGCTGACCCGGAAGCCCGTCATCACCTCGTCGACGATCAGCAGCGCGCCGTGCTCGGCGGTGATCGTCTTCAACGCGGCGTTGTAGCCGGGCGCGGGCGGGACGACGCCCATGTTGCCCGGGCTGGCCTCGGTGATCACCGCGGCGATGTCGTCGCCGTGCCGGGCGAACGTTTGCCGCACGGCGTCGATGTCGTTGTAGGGCAACACGATCGTGTCGGCCGCGGTGGCGCCGGTGACGCCGGGCGAGGACGGCAGGCCCAGCGTGGCGACGCCCGAGCCGGCGTCGGCGAGCAGCGCGTCGACGTGGCCGTGGTAGCAGCCGGAGAACTTGACGATCTTGGCCCGACCGGTGAACCCGCGGGCCAGCCGGATGGCGCTCATGGTGGCCTCGGTGCCGGAGTTCACCAGCCGCAGCCGCTGCACCGGCGCCACCCGGCCGATGATCTCGGCGGCCAACTCGGTCTCGGCCGGCGTCGGCGCGCCGAACGACAGCCCGTTCGCGGCGGCCTTGGCGACGGCGTCCACGACGCCCGGGTGCGCGTGGCCCAGGATCATCGGCCCCCACGAGCAGACCAGGTCCACGTAGCGGTTGCCGTCGGCGTCGGTGAGCCAGCAGCCGTGCGCCTCGGTGATGAAGCGCGGCGTCCCGCCCACCGCGCTGAAGGCCCGCACCGGCGAGTTCACCCCGCCGGGGATGACCCGGCAGGCGTCCTCGAACAGCCGCGCGGATGCGCGCACGCTGGCAGTCGCCTGGTCAGTGCTACCCATGCCGACCAGTGTCCCAGCCTTCGCGGCCGGATCAACTACAGGGTGTAAGAGTCAGTGCCGGGCGACCTCCTGGGCGAGCTGCACGCGCGAGGTCAGCCCAAACGTATCCGGGTTGAACGCGGCCGGTGTCCGCGACTTGGATAGCAGGTATGCAACTTTCGCGTCGAATGGCCCGGTTCAACCGCCGCGTCACCAACCCACTCGAAATGCCGTTCGCCGGCTGGGCCCCGATGTTCGCGATCATCGAGCATGTCGGACGGCGCTCCGGCAAGACGTACCGCACCCCGGTGTCGGCGTTCGACATCGACGTCGACGGCACGCCCGGTATCGCGGTCTTGCTGGCCTACGGCCCTGACTGTGACTGGTTGAAAAACCTCACCGCCGCCGGGGGCGGGCGGGTAATCCGCAAGCGCAAGACCTTCGACATCACCGTCCCCAGGGTCGTCAGCAAGGCCGAGGCGGCCAAGCATGTCATCGACCGGCGGAAATCCTTCGCCCGGCCGCCGTTCGACCAGGCCGTCCTGCTCACTAAATCCGGCTGATGGCGGTGGTGCGTCGCGCAGTGGCCACGACCGAGCGGCGCTCGCGCGGCCACCGGTTGATGTCGATCCGCGCCGCGGGTTGGATGGGTCGCATGCAATTTCCGCAACGGCTCGCCCGGTTCAACCGCCATGTCACCAACCCGATTCAGCGGATGTGGGCCGGCTGGGCCCCCGGGTACGGCATCATCGTGCACGTCGGCCGTCGCTCCGGGAAGACCTATCGGACGCCGGTGAGCGCATTCACGACCAGCGTGGACGGCAAGCCCGGCGTGGCGGTCCCGCTGGCCTACGGCCCCGACCGCGACTGGCTGAAGAACCTGCGGGCGGCGGGCAGCGGCAAGATGCGCCGCAAGGGCAAGACGATTGGCATCACCGACCCGCAGATAGTCAGCCGGGACGTCGCGGCTTCGCATGTGACCCGCGGGAGCGCGGTTTTCGCCCGGTTGCCGTGGGAGCAGGCGGTGCTGTTCACCAAGATCGACTGATGCGGATCACCGCGATCCGGGAGATGCCGGTCGCGCTGCAGGGCGCCCCCGCCAACGCGCTGGTCAACTTCGGCGGCCACACCGTCTCGCTGGTCGCGGTGATCACGACCGCCGGCACTGGGGTCGCCTTCGACTCGATCGGGCGGTTCGCCCAGAGCGGGATCCTGCGCGACCGGATGATCCCCCGCGTGCTCGCGGCCCCGCCCGAATCGGTGCTCGACGGATCCGGCCGGCTGGACCCATCGGCCGTGCTGGCCTGCGCGCTGCGCGACGAGAAACCAGGCGGCCATGGCGATCGGGCCGCGGCCGCCGCCGCGCTGGAACTGGCATGCTGGGACCTCAACGCCAAGCTCGACGGCGAACCCGCCTTCGCGACGATCGCGCGCCGCTTCGGGCGCGAGCCTTTGGCCAGCGTTCGGGTCTATGCCGCCGGCGGCTACTACTACCCGAGCGGCGGCCTGGACCGCCTGCGCGACGAGATGCGCGGCTACCTCGACCTCGGCTACGACGCGGTGAAGATGAAGATCGGCGGCGTCGACATGCGTGCGGACCTGGCTCGCGTCGAGGCGGTGATCGACGTCGTCGGCTCCGGTGCGCGGGTCGCCGTCGACGCCAACGGCCGGTTCGACGCGACGACGGCGGCCCGGTGGGCGGCCGCGCTGACCCCCTACCGCCTGCGCTGGTTCGAAGAGCCCGGCGACCCGCTGGATTTCGAGCTGAACCGCGCGGTCACTGCCTACTACGACGGTGCCGTCGCCACCGGCGAGAACCTGTTCTCCGTGCCCGACGTGGTGAACCTGGTCCGCTACGGCGGCATGCGGCCGGGGCGCGACGTCTTCCAGATGGACGCGGGCCTGAGCTACGGGCTGACCGAGTACGCCCGGATGCTTGACGTGCTCGAGGCGCATGGATTCGACCGCCGGTTCGCCTTCCCGCACGGCGGGCACCTGATCAACCTGCACATCGCGGTGGGCCTCGGCCTGGGCGGTTGCGAGTCCTATCCGGGTGTGTTCCAGCCCTTCGGCGGCTACTCCTCTGGTTGCGCCCTTGCCGACGGCCGGATCACGCCGACGGACGCGCCGGGCTTCGGGCTGGAGCAGAAGGCCGGCCTGGCGGAGCTGATCGCCGAGTTAGGATCGAGCGCATGAAAATCGCGGTGATCGGTTGCGGTGCAATGGGTTCCATCTATGCCGCCCGGCTGGCCGCCGCCGGCAACGACGTGCTGGCCGTCGACAGCTACCGGGCCGCCGTCGAGGCGATCGCCCGGGACGGGCTGCGGGTCACCGGCCCCGGTTACGATCGGACGGTGCCGCTGCGGGCCGCCACGGTCGCACCGTCGGAGCCCATGGACCTGATCGTGCTCGCCGTCAAGGCCGCCGACGTGACAACCGGTGCCCGGCAAGCGCTTTCGCTGCTCGGCGCGGAAACGCCCGTGCTGACCATCCAGAACGGTCTCGGTTCGGCGGACACCGTCGCCGGGATCGTCGGGGAGCAACGGGTGGCCGTGGGCATCGCCAGCGGGTTCGGCGCGTCGCGCGTCGCCCCAGGCCACGTGCACCATAACGCGATGCGGGCCATGCGTTTCGGCGCGTACTCGTCGCTGCCGTTGGCGACGGTCGAGTCGATCGCGGCGGCCTGGACCGACGCCGGATTCGACGCCGCCGCCGTCACCGACATCGCGGCCATGCAGTGGGAGAAGCTGATCTGCAACGTCGCCTACAGCGCGCCGTGCGCTTTGACCGGCATGACCGTCGGGCAGGTGATGGACGACGCGGACATGGGCCCCGTCAGCCGGGCAGCGGCGACGGAGGCCTGGAACGTCGCCCGGGCGTCCGGAATCGCCGTCGGCGTAACCGATCCCGTCGAACATGTGCGGAATTTCGGCGCCGGCATGCCCGACGCCAAGCCGTCCGCGCTGCTCGACCACGAGGCGCGCCGGGTCAGCGAGATCGACGTGATCAACGGCGCCGTCCCGCGCCAGGGCGCCCGCGTCGGCGTCGAGGCTCCCGTGAACGCGACCCTGACCGCGGTCGTCAAGGCCGTCGAGCGGGCCTGGCGTTCCTAGCGCGAGCAGACGCAAAATAGACCGCCACCACCACCGCCCAGGACAGCAGGCTCAGCCAGAGCTGACTGCGCGCCTTGTGGTCGAACGCCATCTGCACCAGCACGGCGACGATTCCGCCGGCCGTGAGCACCGACAACACCGGAAAGAACCACATCTTCACCCGCAGCTTCTCGGGCGGCGTGCGTCGTCGCAGCACGATCTGTGACAGCGCGATCAGCAGGTAGACGAACAGGATGATCGCGCCAGATGAGTTGAGCAGGAACAGAAATACCGTGTCCGGCGCGAGCCAGGCCATCAGCACGCAGAGGAAGCCCACCACCGACGAGAAGACGATCGCGACGTGCGGCACCCCGCGCCCGCTGATCCTGACCAGGTGGGCCGGCGCCTCCCCGCGCTCGGCCAGCACGAACAGCATGCGCGACGACGTGTACAGGCCGGAGTTCAGGCACGACAGCACCGCGGTGAGCACCACGGCGTTCATCAGCTGATCCGCGCCCGGAATGCCCATGTGCTTGAGCGCCGCGACGTACGGCGACGCGCCGAGCTCGACCGAGTTCCACGGCAGCACCACGACGAGCAGAAAAACCGACCCGACGAAGAAGATCGCGATGCGGGCGACGACGGAGTTGGTGGCGCGATGCACGGCGCGCTCCGGGTCGCGGCTCTCGGCGGCGGCGATGGTCACGACCTCGGCGCCGACCATCGAGAAGATCACCACCACGATCGCGCCGAACACGGCCCACACGCCCTTCGGGAAGAAACCGCCATGGGCGTACAGGCCGGAGAAGTCTAGGTGCCGGCCCGGCCACCAGCCGAACGCGAACGCCACGCCGAGGCCCAGGAAGGCCACGATGGTCGCGACTTTGATTCCGGCGAACCAGAATTCGAACTCGCCGAACGAGGACACCGAGAACAGGTTGGTCGCGGTCATCAGCAGCATCAGACCCAGCGACGACAGCCACAGCGGCACGGGAAACCAGTAGTTGAGCACCTTCCCGCCAGCGACGGCCTCGAAGCCGACCACGATGACCCAGAAGTACCAGTACAGCCAGCCGACGGAGAATCCCGCCCAGCCGCCCAGCGCCCGGCCCGCGTAATCGGCGAACGATCCCGTGGACGGGTTGGCGCTGGCCATCTCGCCCAGCATCCGCATCACCAGGATGATCAGCACGCCGCAGAGCGCATACGTCACGAATGCCGCCGGCCCGGTGTCGCGGATCACCACACCCGACCCGACGAACAAGCCGGCCCCGATGACGCCGCCGATGGCGATCATGTTGAGCTGCCGTTGCGACAGGCCCGGGCGCAGCTGCGATGTGCCGCTCATGGTGGCTAACCACAGCACATTCGCGGGCCGGGCACCACCAGGCCGCCGATATGCTGGCACGCCATGGACGAAGCTCCCACATTGGCGCAGTTCCCGCTGCACGCCTACGACAAGCTGCGCTACGCCGACACCGACCGGCAGGGCCACGTCAACAACGCCGTGTTCGCCACGGCGCTGGAGACCGGCCGCGTCGAGCTGCTCCACGACGCGAGCCGGCCACTCGCGGAACCCGGCGGGTCATTCGTCATCGCGCGCCTCGAACTCGACTTCCGGCGCGAACTGACCTGGCCCGGCGAGGTCGCCATCGGCACCAGCGTCGAGGCCGTAGGGCGCAGTTCGGTCACGTTACGGCAAGGCCTTTTTCAGAATGGGCAGTGCGCGGCGCTGGCCCGCACCGTGATCGTCCAGGTCGGTGACGACGGACGCGCGCAACCGCTCGGCGCGGCGGCAGCGGCCCGGCTCGCCGAGCTGCAGCCCTGATCGGCTACTGCGGGTTGCCGGTGCGCGGATCGAGCAGCACCCCGGGCTGCCGCGGACCGCTGAAATCGAACATCCCGGTGAGCGGTCCGGCGCGTTCGTCCAGCGAATGGTCGCCGATCCGCCCGGTGCTCCAGTTGTCTTCGATGAAGCGCAGGATCGACGTCTGGTCGGTCAGCGTGTGGTCCACGAAATTCGCTCTGGCATACGGCGATATCACCAGCAGCGGCAGCCGCGGACCGTACCCGCAGCGCCCCTGGTAGCCGAGCACCGCGCCCGGATCACCGCATCGCCCCGGGCCGTTCAGGGCGTCCGCGCCGGTGGCCGAGGGCGAGACGATCGTCGGTGCGACGTGGTCGTACCAGCCGTCGGAGTCGTCGTAGGCGATCACGATTGCCATGTCGCGCCAGTCCGGCAGCTTCTGCAGGCGGTTGATCGTCTCGACCAGGAATTGCTGCTCGTCGAGCGGGTCGGAGTACAGGGCATGCGCGTCCTGGTAGGCCGGCGGCTTGAGGATGCTGACCGACGGCAGGTGACCCGCGTCGGCGGCGGCCCAGAAGTCCGACAGGTCGTACTGGTGGTTGGCCTGATCGGTGCGGCCGATCTTGTCGGTCCCGGTCGGCGGCAGGTGATGCGGGTTCGCGGTCGACGGGTAGTACTGGAACGGCTGATGGTGCGGGACGTAATCCGCCTTGGTGCCCAACGGCAGCGCGCCGGTTTTGCCAGTGCCGCCGAGGATCTCGCCGACGTTGTGCTTCGCGCCGCATTCCGCCGTTCCGTCCGGTTTGCGGGCCGTCGGCTTGAAGCCGCCCTGGAAGTAGCCCCAGGTCACGCCCTTCGCGTTGAGCAGGTCACCGATGTTCTTGTTGTTGGCGCTGAACTGCACCTGATCCCGCGTCGAGCAGTCGTCGCCCAGCGGTTGCGAGTCGTCGATGATCGTGCCCTGCCCCGCGCCGCCGTCGGCGATTACCGCATCCGTCGGGAACGGTTTGCCATCCGGCATGAATGTCGCTGTCACGCCATGGGTTTGGCCTGAAACCAGGTTGATGTGGCCGGGTGTGGACGGGCCGAACACGGTGCCGTGTGAGTTGTCGCTCATCGCGTAGCGTTGCGCGTAGTTCCACAGCGCAGTCACCGAGTTGCCGTCGAAGTAGGCCATCGGCAGGCCCGCGACGTTGAACAGCGGCGGCGAGCAGGGATCGCCGGTCGCGTGCTCGACGAACCGGTCCATCGCACCGCCGTTGGCGGCCAGCTGTTCGGCCCGGTACTCGTGGTTCTGGTCGCAGGTCACCTGCTGTGCCGGTCCGCCCAGCCGCATCGGCTGCACCGAATTGGGGTTGCGCGTCAACAACTCTGGGGTGAGGCCGTTGACCGCGGGCGTGTCCGGCTTGGCGGTGAACGGTTGCCCGTCGATGTTGGCCGCGTGCGGATAGGTCCCGAAGTAGTGGTCGAAGGAGATGTTCTCCTGGTAGATCACCACCAGGTGACGGATCGGTGTGGTGGTTGCCGGTTCGGCACTCGGTGTGCCGGGCCCGTGCGAGCAGCCGCCCACCAGAACCAGCACCGCAAGGGCGTTGCACACGCGGCGGGAAGTCAAAGTAGCCATTTCGCTGAAATACTATGTTGGCCAGGCGTACCGGGCCCGCAACATCACCGCGATATCACAAACCCCTCTCAATTGCGGCGTGGCAGTAGCGATGAACCCGGGTCTGGGCGGCATCATGACTATCGTGCCTGAGCTGACCCGCCGAGCGGTACTGCGACTGGGCGCCGGTGCCAGTGCGGGAGCCGCTGGCCTGTGGGCTTTGGGCGCGCTCTTGGATCCGCTCGAAGCACCGGCGGCGCCGTTGCCGCAGGGCCCCTCCCCCTTCGAACCCGCGGCCGCGGGCAGCAACCTCACCACCAAGCTGACCGGCTCTTTCGTCTCGAAGGCGCGCGGCGGCGCCGAAACGAACTGGGTGGTGGTCCTGCCTCCCGGACACAACGGCAAGGCCGCGTCGCTGCGACCGGTGATTGCGCTGCACGGCAAGGACGGCAACGCGGGCATGATGCTCGACCTCGGCGTCGAGGACGCGCTGGCCCGCTTGGCGAAGGCGGGCAAACCACCGTTCGCCGTGGTCAGCGTCGACGGCGGCAGCGACTGCTATTGGCACAAAAGGACTTCGGGAGAGGACTCGGGCACCATGGTGCTCGAAGAGTTCCTGCCGATGCTGACCTCGATGGGCATGGACACCTCCCGGGTGGCGTTCATGGGATGGTCCATGGGCGGATACGGGGCGCTGCTGCTCGGCGCCCGGCTGGGCCCGGCGCGGGTCGCGGGGATCTGCGCGATCAGCCCGGCGCTCTATCCCTCCTACGAGGCCAGCGCCCCCGGCGCGTTCGACAGCGAGGAAGACTGGGCGCAGCACACCGTCAACGGACTGCCGGCCCTGAACTCAATTCCGCTGCGGGTGGACTGCGGCACCTTCGACCGCTTCTACCCGGCCACCCGCGCGTTCGTCAGCCAACTGAAAAAGCCTCCGGCGACCAACTTCTCGATCGGCGGGCACGACGTGGACTACTGGCGCAGGCAGCTGCCCGGCGAGCTGACCTGGATGGCGACCTAGCGCAGACATGACAGTCCGACAGGTAGACACCGCCACGCGGCCCCGCGCCGCGGGGCGGCGGATGGCGTTTCGGCCCGACATCGAGGGCCTGCGCACCGTGGCCGTCGTGGCCGTCGTCTTGTTTCACGCGGGTATTCCCGGCGTCACCGGCGGCTACATCGGCGTGGATGTTTTCTTCGTCATCTCCGGCTTCCTGATCACCGGCCTGCTGCACCGCGAAGTCACCGCCAGCGGGACCGTCGCGCTGGGCCGTTTCTACGGCGCGCGGGCGCGCCGCCTGCTCCCTGTCGCGGCCACCGTGGGCGTCGCCACGGCGATCGCCGCCGCCGCGGTGCTGCCCCCGCTGCAGGCGCGCCGCGTCTTCGTCGACGGCATCGCCAGCGCCCTGTATGTGGGCAACTACCGGTTCGCCATGCAGGGCACCGACTACCTGGGCACCGACCTGCCGCCGTCGCCGTTCCAGCACTATTGGTCGCTGGGCGTGGAGGAGCAGTTCTACCTGCTCTGGCCGGCGCTGATCATCGGGACAGCGTGGCTGGTCCGACGGTTCGGCAAGGACAAAGCCGGAACGACACCGTACGCGGTGTTGCTCGGGCTCGTCGCCGCGGCGTCGCTGGCCGCGGCCGTGATGTGCACCCGCGTCTCGCCGCCGTGGGCCTTCTTCTCGCTGCCCACCCGCGCGTGGGAGCTGGCCGCCGGCGGCCTGGTGGCGCTGTCGCTGGGGTGGTGGCGCCGGCTGCCGTTGGCGTCCGCGGCGGTCGTCGGCTGGGGCGGCCTCGCGCTGATCCTGCTGACCTGCACCCAGCTGGGTCCGAACACCCCATACCCGGGCACCGCCGCGCTGCTGCCGGTGCTGGGCACCGCGCTGGTCATCGGCGGCGGCTGTGCCACCGGCGGCCTGGGCGTGGGCCGGCTGCTGTGCAAGCCGGCGATGCGGGCGGTCGGGCGCGTGTCGTACTCCTGGTACCTGTGGCACTGGCCGGTGCTGCTGTTGATGCCGCCGCTGCTGGGCGAGCCCGCGGGTCTGCCCGCCCGGCTGACCGCCGTTTTCGTCTCTGCGGGGCTCGCGGTGATCACCATGTACCTGGTCGAGAACCCGGGCCGGTTCGCCAAGGCCCTGCGCTCGTCGGCCCGGGCCAGCCTCGCGGTGGCCGCAGCCGCCAGCGCGGCCGCGGCGTGCGCCTGTCTGGTGCTGCTGACGGTGGTGCCTGCGCCGATGGGACGCGGGCCGGCCGCCGCACCCGCCACGATCGTCGCCACCGCAGCGCCCGCGGCGGCTCCCGTGGCCGATCCGGTCCGCGACGCCTTCGCCCAGGCCCGCCAGATCATCTCGGCCGCCGCGGCCCAGCGTGCCGTGCCGTCGAACCTGGACCCGCCGCTGGCCAGGGCGCCGGGCGACAAGGCTGCCGTCTTCGTCAACGGCTGCACGCGGTCCTGGCGTGACGTCGGACAGAGCGAGTGCGCGAACGGCGACACCGCCTCGCCGATGACCGTGGCCCTGGTCGGCGACTCGCATGCCGCCATGTGGGATCCGGCGTTCCAGCAGATCGCCGACCAACGGCACTGGCGGCTCGAGACGATGGCCAAGGTGACCTGCCCACTGCAGGACCTGCACATCGTCAGCCCCTACCTGGGCCGCGAGTACACCGAATGCGAGCAATGGCGCGGCCAGATCATGGCCCGGCTGAAGGCCGAGCATCCGCGCCTGGTGGTGCTGAGCATGAGCCGACGCTACGGCGCGGACTTCAGCTTCACCGCCTACGACCCGGCGTGGATCGACACGCTGGGCCGCACCGTGGCCGAACTCCGCCGCGACGGCGCCACGGTGCTGGTGCTGGGGCCGGTCGCCGACCCGCAGGGGTCCGCGCCGATGTGCCTGTCGGCGCACCTGGACGACGCCACGGCGTGCGCGCCGTCTCGGACGGTCGCGATCAACGGCGGCGGCGTCGCCGCGGAGCAGGCGGCGGCCACCGGCGCGGGCGGCCACTATGCGGACCTGACCGACCTGTTCTGCAGCCCCGACCGCTGCCCCATGGTCGTCGGCAACACCCTGGTGTTCCGCGACGACAACCACGTCACGACCCAGTACGCACAGCTACTGGCACCGGCACTCGGCGCGCTGGCCGATCGCGCCTTGGCAGACGGGTGAACTTCATGGCGAAGTCGCGCGTCTTAGGAGAAAGAACTACGGAGGGTTGGAGATGAGTTTCGAAGCGGGTGTGTTGCTGGTCTGCATTTCGGCGGCCGCACCGATCGCCGGCGTGGGCCTGGTGCAGCTGCAGGCCCGGCTCGAGCGCTGGGCCTACGAGCGTCACGCCAACGACTAACGACGCAACTGCGCGCCGATCAGCGGCGCGATCTTGTCCGCCAGATACTGATGTCCCGCATCGTTGGGATGCACGCCGTCGGCGCCGATCAGGCCGGGAAGGTCGACGAACCAGCGCTCGAAGATCGGGTCGACCCACACTGCGCCCACGTCGCGCGACGCCGCGAACAGTACGTCGCGAATCTGCAGCACGGGCACCGGCACGGCGGCCGTCGGCCACGGCGGCCCGATCACCAGGAACCGCGCGGCCGGCGCGTAGCGGCGGGCCATGTCGAAGGTGCTGCGAACCTTTTCGGCCAGCACCCCGAGGTCGACGCCCTGGTCGTTGCGGGAGCCGAAGAACACCACCAGCACGTCGCTGGGGCGGACCGCCCGCGCCGTGAGGTCCTCGAAGACGCTGCCGTGGTCGCCGGGCGTGCCGTACCCGGCCTTACCCTCGGCCGCCACGTCCGGCGCGATCCGCACGCCGCGCTGACCCAGCTTCCGCCAAGCGCAGGAGGTCCACGAATTGCGGCCCTGCCCGCCCAGATCGGTGCCGGTGGTGTAAGAGTCGCCGACCACCGCGACGTGGCTGAGCCGGAAATCCAGGCTCAGCGGCCGGTAGGACTGCGCCCGCAGCGGCGGCGCCGGGCAGGCAAAGACCAGCCCGACCAGCACCGCCAGCACAGTGAAGAGACGGCTCATGACATGCGGGCCGGAACCGTTTCCAGCGTTTCCAGCTCAGGCTCGGACTCGGGCTCGGATTCGTCGTCGGGCTCGGACTCGGCGACCGTCGGCGCATCCGGGTTGTGGCCCGCGGGCGTGGCGGGGGCGTCGACCATCCTGCGCATCCAGCGGCGGGCGGGTTCTTCCACGGCGTGATACAGCAGGATCGACAACAGCACGGCGATCGCGAGCAACCCGAAGATGTTCCAGCGCCACGGGCTGTCGGTCTGCCATGGCTGCAGGCGGAAATTCACGACGGCCCACGTCCACGAGGTGTGGACCAGCTCATGGACCATGTACAGGCAGAACGAGATCTCCCCGCCGTACACCATCAACCGCGTCGACAACAGCCGCGGCAGGCTGCCCACGCCCATGGCCAGCGTGATCACCAGCGGGACGAATAGCAGGTCGACCACGCCGCCGCTGTCGTAGACCCCGGTGATCGGGAATTCCTTGAGCAGATACAGGATCCCGACGATCGCGCCCACCAACAGCAGCGAGAGGTACCCGGCGATGCGCCGACCACGGTCGGTCGGCCGCAACCGACGGACCGCGGCACAGGCCAGCGCGCCCGCGGTGAACTGCGTGACGATGCGCGGCAGCCAACTCCAGGGCGTGTAGAAGACCCCGCTGGCCAGTAACAGCACCATCGGCGGCAGCGCCGCCGCGAAAGCCAGCACGAGCAGGCCGCGCGCCCTGGTCGCGTGCTGAATCCGCCAGATCACCAGCACCAGCACACCGAACATCAGGTAGGCCAGCCATTCCGCGCTGATCGACCAGGCCGGCCCGTCCCAGCTGGACAGGTCGAAGAACGGCTGGAACCACAGTTGCACCAGCAGGACCTGACGCACGTAGCTGATCGCGGTGAGTCGACCGACGTCCGGCGACGGCGTGTGCCCGACGTGCAGGGTGAGGATGAACCACGCCGCCGCCAGGTGCAGCGTGACCAGGTAGACGGGCCAGACCCGGGCCAGCCGCAGCCACAGAAAGTGCACGGTGGCGCGCAACGAAAACGAGTGGCCCATGCGGTCTAGGTAGTTGTAGGTCAGCACGAACCCGCTGAGGATAAAGAACAGGTCGACGCCCTGCGCGCCACAGTTGAGGATCGGTGCGAGGTTGCGGCGCAGGTCGACCGAGACGTCGGAAACCATCGGCCGGAAGTGGAACAGCACCACCCACACCGAGGCGACGATGCGGAGCCCCGTCAGGGCTTTGATCTCGCCCTTGGTTTCTCCGGTGCGCACTAGTACTTCTTTTCCGTCTAGCTCTTTTCCGTCTGGACTCCGCCGTGCGGTTCGCCGTGACAAGCCCCCCGACACGCAACCGGCAGCCAGAGCAGCCTAACAGCGCGGGTCCCACGACGCGCCCGCCGCCCGCCCTCGTCGCGACACTTAAACCTGACACAAGACACGCCGCGGAGGCTCGCCGTGGATTAAGTCTCGGTATCCGCACACACCCCGCGCGCGTCCCAGGCGTCACTTCTTTAGCAAAGAGTTAGACGAGGCTGTCGGTCTCCTTAGGTTTGGCGAGGAATGTATAGACAGGTTCGGTCGACGATGCGCGAACCTGACACGAGTTCGGGAACGCCACGGGAATGGGGACACATGACTACCGCGATGACCGCCGAGCGTGAAGACTCCACTTTCGACTGCATCGGCGCCCAGGTTCGTGCGCAGAGCCGCCACCTGGCGACGGTGGTGACCGTCCGGGGCGAGATCGACGTCGTCAACGTCGACATGGTCCGGGCCTACGTGCGGCGCTTCCTGCTCGGACCCGAGCCCGTGGTGCTGGATCTGGGCGAGCTGACGCACTTCGCACCGGTCGGCGTCGGATTCCTCTGCCGGTTCGACGACGACTGCCGCGCCGCCGGAGTGCAATGGCGACTGGTCGCGAGCCCCGCGGTGAGCGAGCTGCTCGGCGACCACGCCCGGGCCATGTTCCCGATCACCCAGTCGGTGCACGAGGCGCTGCGCAACCTGGCCGACGCGATCGCCCGGCGCCGTCAGGTAATGCTGTCGCTCATCCGCAAGACGGCCTAGGCCTGACGCGCTCGCTGCCTGAGCAGCCCGGCCACCCCGACGACGGCCAGTACCCCGGCGAGCGTAGCCAGCAGCAGGCTCAGTACCACCAGCTGCGGTTCGTACACCAGCGACTCGGTGGACGGCTGGCCGTCCGCAATCGGCGCGACGATCACGGTGCGATGCGAATGCGGCCAGCACAGCGCCACACCCGCCACCGCGGCGCACGCCACGGCGAGGGAAACCAGGCTCCAGATGCGGGCGGTCACCGCGGTGGCCACGAGTCGTTCTCCTCGTCCATGTCGTCGATGTCGGCGTCGACCTCGATTGCCTCGACCTCCGGGCCGACCCGCTCCTGCACCAGCGGCGCCAGTGCCGCCCGCAGTTGACGATGGCGTCGCGCCCAGGCCTGCGCGGTGCGGCCCTCGGTCATTTTCAGGCCGATGCCGGTGCGTCCCCGCGGCACGCCGACGAGTTCACCGAGCGCCCGCGCCGACTGCCATTTCGCGAGGTCCTTGCCGGAGACGACGGAGTTCTCCGGTTCCGGAAAGATCCTGACGATTTCGGCGAGCCGGATCGTTTCGGTGCCCTGCCGCAGCGAGTCCTGGGTCAGTTCGACCGAGGTATGGATGCGTGCGGCCACCACCTGCAGGCCCACGAACAGCGACACCATCACCAGAAAGATCCCCGGAATCAGCAGGTTCATCCGCTGACCGCTGGAGATCTGGACCAGGATCATCGACAGCGCGGCGAGCGGGCCCGCCAGAATCCACAGCCAGCTGGCACCCGGTTCGTAGAACAACGGCTTGGGCCCGTCGTCCCTCGCTGGTGTCACATCCAACCCCATTCCGTGATTGTTACCCACCGATGGGTAGATCAGGAAAGCCAACCCGCCGCATCGGCGGCCCAATAGGTGAGCACGATGTCCGCCCCCGCCCGCCGGATGCTGATCAGCGACTCCAGGGCGGCGGCGCGCTCGTCGATCCAGTTGTTCGCGGCCGCAGCGCAAATCATCGCGTACTCCCCCGACACCTGGTAGGCGGCCACCGGCACCGGGGAGACGTCCGCCGCCGCCGCGACCACATCCAGGTACCCCAGTGCGGGCTTGACCATCACGATGTCGGCCCCCTCGTCGAGGTCCAGTCGGATCTCACGCAGCGCCTCACGGGCGTTGCCCGGCTCCTGCTGGTAGGTCCGCCTGTCGCCGGACAGGCTGGAGCTCACCGCCTCGCGGAACGGCCCATAGAACGCGGAGGCGAACTTCGCGGCGTAGGCCAGGATCACCACGTCGGTGTGGCCGGCGGCGTCCAGGCCGTCGCGGATCGCGCTCACCTGGCCGTCCATCATGCCGCTCGGGCCGACCACGTGAGCACCCGAATCAGCTTGTGCCACAGCCAATTTCACGTACCTGGCCAGGGTGGCGTCATTGTCGACGCGGCCGCGTTCATCCAGCACGCCGCAGTGGCCGTGGTCGGTGAACTCGTCCAGGCAGGTGTCGGCCATCAGCACGGTCGCGTCGCCGAGGTCCTTGCTCAGGTCCCGCAGGGCGACGTTGAGGATGCCGTCGGGATCGGTGCCGGCGGACCCGGCCGCGTCCTTGTCCGACTCCCGGGGCACACCGAACAGCATCAGCCCGCCGACCCCGGCGCTGACGGCGTCGGCGGCCGCGCTGCGCAGCGAGTCGCGGGTGTGCTGCACCACCCCCGGCATAGACGGGATCGGTCGCGGTTTCGATATCCCGTCGGCCACAAACATCGGCAGCACCAAATGCCTTGGCTCCAAGGAGGTTTGCGCCACCAGGCGACGCACGGCCGGCGTCGAGCGGAGCCGGCGCGGACGCTGCCGCGGAAAAACCACTACAGCCCCCCGTGGCGACCCGCTGCGCCCGGCTCCGCCGCGCTTGCGATCGCCACCAGCCCCCCGTGGCGACCCGCTGCGCCCGGCTCCGCCGCGCTTGCGATCGCCACTACCGCCTGCGGCTCTTCTTGCGCGGCGGCGGCAGCGCACCCTCGGCACGCAACCGGGCGGCGTGTTCGGCCAGCGCGTCGACCAACGGGCCCACCGCGGCGGTGTCGGGCTGGACATCCACCCGCAGGCCGAACTCCGCGGCGGTCTCGGCCGTCTTGGGTCCGATGCAGGCGATGATGGTCCGCGCGTGCGGCTTGCCCGCGATGCCCACCAGGTTGCGCACAGTGGAGCTCGACGTGAAGCACACCGCGTCGAACCCACCCGTCTTGATCATCTCGCGGGTGGTCGCCGGCGGCGGCGCGGCGCGCACCGTCCGGTAGGCGGTGACGTCCTCGATCTCCCAGCCCCGCTCCCGCAGGCCCTCGGCCAGCGTCTCCGTGGCGATGTCGGCACGCGGCAGCAGCACCCGGTTCACCGGGTCGAAAATGCTGTCGTAGGGCGGGAATTCGTCCAGCAGGCCCAGCGAGGACTGCTCCCCCGCCGGCACCAGCTCGGGGCTGATCCCGAACGCGCGGACCCGGTCCGCTGTCGCCTCGCCGACACAGGCGATCTTCACGCCGGAGAACGCGCGGGCGTCCAGGCCGAACTCGCCGAACTTCTCCCACACCGCGCGCACCGCGTTGGTGGAGGTGAACACCACCCACTGGAACCGGCCGTCGACCAGTCCCTTGACGGCCCGCTCCATCTGGGCGGGGCTGCGCGGCGGCTCCACGGCGATGGTCGGCACCTCGATAGGCAGGGCGCCGTACGACGTCAGCCGCTCGCTCATCTCGCCGGCCTGGTCCTTGGTGCGCGGCACCAGCACGGTCCAGCCGTACAGGGCCCGGCTCTCCCACCAGTTCAGCTTCGCGCGGCTGGCCACCGTCTTGCCGATGGTCACCACCAGGGGCCCGCTCAGCGGATCCCCGCCGCTGGCGGTGGACAGTCCGCCGCCCAGAATGGCCGGGTCGGTCAGGCCGGCCAGCGTGGTCTCGACCGAACGCTGCTGGCAGGTGCTGCCCTGCGCGGTCACCACGCAGGGGGTGGTCTCGGCCAGCTCGTGCTCGATCAGGGTGCGGGCGGCGTCGGCCAGGTGCGATCCGGTGGCCTGCAGGATCAGCGGCCCGGGCGCGGCGGCCAGCGCCTCCCAGTCCACCTCGCCGCGCACGTCGGCGACGGTGTGCGACGAGCCCAGCGGCAGCCCCGCGTACGTCGGGACGGCGCTGGTGGCGGCCAGACCGGGAATGATCTCGATGTGCAGGTGGCTGCGTGCGACGGCATTCACCTCGGTGATCACCGCGTCCAGCGTCAGCGGGTCGCCCGCCACCAGCCGCACCACGTCGACGCCCGTGCGGGCCTCGGCGGTCAGCGTCTTGGCGACCTCGGCCGGATCACCCAGCGCCGGACGGATGTCCGGGGCGCCGGGAACCGGGGCGGAGCTCGTGTCGGGACCGTCGGCGCTCCCGGCCGGCGGCTCCGCGGGTGCCGGCCCGGAGATGGGCGGCAGGTCCCGGCCGATCAGCGTCAGCACCGGCTCCGGCACGTCGGGGTCGGTGAATACCAGGGCGGCGTTCGCCAGCACCGTGGCGGCCCGCGTCGTCAGCAGGCCTGGGTCGCCCGGACCCGAGCCCACGAACGTGATGCGGCCCGGTCTCGGCTTACGCCCTCGCGTCATCATTGTCGCTCCCACGTCTGTCTCAACTAGTCTCTGTCAACTTCCCGCGACTGACCCATCAGCTCCCGGGCACCCAGTTCGAACAACTCCGCGGCCACCGAGAGCCCCAACTCCCGTGCCCGGTCGGAACTCCCGATCCCAGACGCGCGGATCACGTCGGATCCGTCCAGCGCCGCCACGCAACCGCGCAGCGACAGCTCCTCGAAGACGCGACCTTCCTCATCGATCGACTCGACCACTTCTGCGATCGCGCCCACCGGTGCGGAACATCCCGCCTCCAGTTCGGCGAGCAGGGCTCGCTCCGCGGTGACCGCCACGCGCGTGTCGGGGTCGTCCAACTCCCCGAGCACTGCCGCCAGCCGGCGCTCCCCGGCGCGGCACTCGACGGCGAGCGCGCCCTGAGCCGGTGCTGGCAACATCTGCACCGGCTCTAACGTCTCGGTGACATCATCGAGGCGCCCCAGCCGGGCCAACCCCGCCCGAGCCACCACGATGGCGTCAAGATCACCACTGCTTACCCTGTTCAACCTGGTATCTAGGTTGCCTCGTAGGGGGCGGATTTCCAAACCGAGACCCAATGCTCTAAGCTGTGCGGCCCGTCGCGGCGACGAGGTGCCCACCAGCGAACCGACGGGCAACTCCCCCAGCGTCAGGCCGTCCCGGGCCACCAGCGCGTCGCGAGGGTCGTTGCGCGGCGGTATCGCGGCGATGGTGAACCTGGGGTCGGCGGCGGTCGGCAAATCCTTGTGCGAGTGCACCGCCGCGTCCACCCGGCCCTCCTCGATCGCCTCCCGCAACGCGGTGGTGAAAACGCCCACACCCAGAGTCTCGATCGGCGCCGACGAGCGGTCGCCGACGGTGCTGATGGTCACCAATTCCGCGGGATGACCGTTGGCGATCAAAGCGTCCCTGACGAGGGCGGCCTGGGTAGTGGCCAGCAGACTGCCCCGGGTGCCTATCCGGATCACGTGCGCCAATCGGTTACTCGACAGGCTGCTTGTCGTCGAATTCGCTTGCCGCAACGGGCAATTCACCGGCGGCAACAGCAGCTACGGAGTCTATGGCCGTCTGGTTGAGCTCGAAGAGCTCGCGCAGGGCCTCGGCGTAGCTGTCGCCGCCGGGGGCACTGGCGAGTTGCTTGATGCGCACCGTGGGCGCGTGCAACAGCTTGTCGACCACCCGGCGAACCGTCCGCGCCACCTCTTCGCGCTCGGCGCTTTCCAGGCCGGGCAGCCGGTTGTCCAGGCGCAACAACTCCGCCTCGACCACGTCGGCGGCCCGCTGCCGCAGCGCCGTGACCGTCGGCGTGACCTCCGCCATCCGCTGTCCCGCCAGGTAGGCGGCAACCTCGGCCGCCACGATGTGCCGGGCGGCGTCCACGTCACCGGCCGCCGCATGCGCCGCGGGTTCGTGCTGCACGCGGTCCACGTCGACCACCCAGACGCCGGGCAACCCGGCTACCGCCGGATCGACGTCGCGGGGCATGCCCAGGTCGCAGATCACCAGCGGATTCGCAGCTTCGTCGCGGCGCGCCGCCGCCAGCGCGTGGTGCACGTCGGCCAGCGACACCACCGGGCTGACCGCGCCGGTACAGGTGACCACCACGTCGGCGACGGCCAGCGCCTCCGCCAGACCGTCCAGGGTCACGGCCTCGGCGGGCACGCCCGACTCGTGGATCTTGTCGACCAGCCGCTGCGCCCGGGACTGCGACCGGTTGAGCACCTGGATTCGCCCGACGCCGGCCCGGGTCAGGTGCCCCGCCGACAGCGCGCCCATCGACCCGGCGCCGATCACGACGGCGGTCTTGCCGCCCAGGCCGCCCAGCCTGCGCTCGGCCATGCCCAGGGCGACCGACACGACCGAGGCGCCTGCGGCGTCGATGGCAGTCTCGGAGTGCACCCGCTTGCCCACCGACAGCGCGCGCTGGGCCAGTTCGTGCAGCAGGCGCCCGACGGTACGGTTGGCCTCGGCGGAGGTGTAGGCGCGTCGCACCTGGCCCAGCACCTGCTGCTCACCGATCACCGCCGAGTCCAGGCCACTGGCCACCGCGAACAGGTGCTCGACGGCGGCCTCGCTGTAACGGACGTAGGCGTACTGGGTGAGGTCGCCCATGGACATGCCGGAGTGCTCGGACAGCACCTGCCCGACGACCGAAAGGCCGCCGTGGAAGGCGTCCACCACGGCGTAGACCTCGACACGGTTGCACGTCGACAACACCATCGCCTCGGTCACCAGGGGTGACTGCAGCACCCGGTCGATGATCTTGATCTGATCGGATTCGTCGATGCTGAGTTGTTCCAGGACCGAGACCGGCGCACTGCGGTGCGAAACCCCGAAGAGCAAGATGCTCACGGCAGCATCACCTGGCCAGCTCCCTTGCTTCCTCCAGTACTGAACTGCCCTCTACGGTAATGGTTGTTCCGGTGGGCTACCAAATATCGCTCGACGTCCAGTCACCGACGAGTGCTCAGGCGAGGTCCGCCCGCAGCCGCGGCTCGTCGATCTCCCAGTAGCTGTGCTCGCGCCCGTCGAGCAGGATCACCGGCAGCCGATCGCCGAATTCGGCCCGCAGCCCGGGATTGCCCGCAGCCGCGGCGGCGTCCACATCGGTGGCCGACAGGTCGAAACCCAGCTCCACGGCGAGCTCCCCCAGCCGGCTGTGCACGCGCGCGCAGATCGCGCATCCGTCGCGCGTCAGCAATTCCACCCGGGCCCGGCTCACGGCTACCAAGTCTGGCACGCCGGATAGGGTTGGTGAGACCAACCGGGAGGTGTCCGATGGCTTCCTCTGATTCACCCTCTGACCCGCAAGAGACGCTGGCCGACAATGCCAGCGCCGAACGCGCGCTGCACGATCTGCAGACCGTCGGCAGTGAGGGCCGGCCGCAGCCGCCCATCGACCTGACGGCCGCCGCCTTCTTCGATGTGGACAACACCCTCGTGCAGGGCTCGTCGCTGGTGCATTTCGCGCGCGGCTTAGCCGCCCGCAAGTACTTCACCTACAACGACGTGCTCGGTTTCCTCTACGCGCAGGCCAAGTACCAGGTGCTCGGCAAGGAGCTGAGCGGCGACGTCTCCGCCGGGCGCCGCAAGGCGCTCACCTTCATCGAGGGCCGGCCGGTCACCGAGCTGATAGCGCTGGGCGAGGAGATCTACGACGAGATCATCGCCGACAAGATCTGGCCCGGCACCCGTGAGCTCACCCAGATGCACCTCGATGCGGGCCAGCAGGTGTGGCTGATCACCGCCACGCCGTACGAGCTGGCAGTGACCATCGCGCGGCGGCTCGGCCTGACCGGGGCGCTGGGCACGGTCGCCGAGTCGGTCGACGGGGTGTTCACCGGCAGGCTGGTCGGCGAACTCCTGCACGGCACCGGCAAGGCCCACGCCGTGCGATCGCTGGCCATCCGTGAGGGGCTCAACCTCAAACGCTGCACCGCGTACTCCGACAGCTACAACGACGTGCCGATGCTCTCGCTGGTAGGGACCGCCGTCGCCATCAACCCCGACACCCGGCTGCGCGGCCTGGCCCGCGAACGTGGCTGGGAAATCCGCGACTTCCGGACCGCCCGCAAGGCCGCGAAGATCGGGGTGCCGTCGGCCCTGGCGCTGGGCGCGGCCGGCGGCGCGCTGGCCGCATTGGCGTCGCGACGGCAATCACGCTGATAAGCTGCGCCGCTGACTACCTATAGCATTTGAGCAGGGAGCGGCAAGAACATGTCAGTGGACGGAACCGACGCACTCATCGGCAAGCACTATCGTGCGCCCGACTACTTTCAGGTGGGCCGCGAGAAGATCCGCGAGTTCGCTGCCGCGGTCAAAGACGACCACCCGGCGCATCACAACGAGGTTGACGCCGCCGAGGCTGGGTATGACGCGTTGGTGGCCCCGCTGACATTCCTGGCTATCGCCGGTCGGCGCGTGCAGCTGGAGATTTTCTCGAAGTTCAGCATCCCGATCAACATCGCCCGGGTCATGCACCGCGATCAGAAGTTCAAGTTCCACCGGCCGATCGTCGCCGACGACAAGCTGTACTTTGACACCTATCTCGACGGCGTCATACAGTCCCACGGCACGGTGCTGGCCGAAATCCGCAGTGAAGTCACAGACGCGGAGGGAAAACCAGTGGTCACCAGCGTCGTCACGATGCTGGGGGAAGCCTCACACGAAGATGCACGCGCTGAAGAAACCGTCGCTGCAATTGCATCCATATAAGCCGGAAAGTAGGGTCGATTCCAATGACGTCACAGAGTGAAACGGGTGACACGCAGCTAAAGCCCCCGGTCGAAGCAGTCCAGTCGCACTACGACCGCTCGAACGAGTTCTTCAAGCTTTGGCTCGATCCTTCGATGACCTACAGCTGCGCCTACTTCGATGAGAACCCGAACATCGATGAGCCGCAGAGCAAGACGCTGGAAGAGGCGCAGTTCGCCAAGCGCAAACTCGCCCTCGACAAGCTCAACCTCGAGCCCGGCATGACGCTGCTCGACATCGGCTCCGGCTGGGGCTCGACCATGCGCCACGCCGTCGAGCACTACGACGTCAACGTGATCGGCCTGACGTTGAGCGAGAACCAGCTGGCGCACTGCGAGGAAAAGTTCGCCGAGATGGACAGCCCCCGCCGCAAGGAGGTGCGGCTGCAGGGCTGGGAGCTGTTCGACGAGCCAGTGGACCGGATCGTGTCGCTTGGCGCGTTCGAGCACTTCGCCGACGGTGCCGGGGACGCCGGATACCAGCGCTACGCCACCTTCTTCAAGAAGTACTACAGCCTGCTGCCCGACGACGGCCGGTTCCTGCTGCACTCGATCGTGGTGCCCACCGCCGAAGAGGGCAAGAAGATGGGCCTGAAGACGACGATGAGCCTGCTGCGCTTCATCAGCTTCATCCTCAAGGAGATCTACCCCGGGGGTAAGTTGCCGCAGGTCGAGCAGGTCGACCGGTACTCCACCGAGGCGGGTTTCAAGATCGAGCGCCACCACTTCATCGGCAAGAACTACGTTCCCACGCTCAACGCCTGGGCCGAGGCGCTCGAAACGCACAAGGAAAAGGCCATCGAGCTCAAGGGCCAGGAGATGTACGACATCTGGCAGCGGTACCTGACCGGATGCTCCGACCTGTTCCGCGACGGCTACACCAACGTGTGCCAGTTCACCCTGGTCAAGTAGGCGCGGTCGCACGAAACGCGGCGCCTGCCGCAATTGCATCCATTTGACGGCGGCAGACACTAGGGTCTTGTCGGTGACCCAAGAGACTGACGGAAACGGACCCCAGCTGTCGCCGCCAGTTGAGGCAGTCCAGTCCCACTACGACCGTTCCAACGAATTCTTCAAGCTGTGGCTCGATCCGTCGATGACCTACAGCTGCGCCTACTTCGAGCGCCCCGATATGACGCTGGAAGAGGCCCAGTACGCCAAGCGCAAACTCTCGCTCGACAAGCTGGAACTCGAGCCGGGTATGACGTTGCTCGACATCGGCTGTGGCTGGGGCTCGACCATGCGGCACGCGGTCGAAGAATACGACGTCAACGTGATCGGCCTGACGCTGAGCGAGAACCAGCTGGCGCACGACACGGCCAAGTTCGCCGAGATGGACAGCCCCCGAAGCAAGGACGTCTGGCTGCGGGGCTGGGAGCAATTCAACGAACCCGTCGACCGCATCGTGTCGCTCGGTGCGTTCGAGCACTTCGCCGACGGTGCCGGCGACGCCGGATTCGAGCGCTACGACACCTTCTTCCAGATGTGCTACGACGTGCTGCCCGACGACGGCCGGATGCTGCTGCACACGATCGTCATCCCGACTCCCGAGGAAGCCAAGGAGCGTGGCATAACGTCGCCGATGAGCCGGCTGCGCTTCATCAAGTTCATCCTGACCGAGATCTATCCGGGCGGACGACTGCCCAGGGTCCCGCAGGTGGAACAGGCCTCCGCGAAGGCCGGTTTCGAGATCGAGCGCTGCCACCGGATCGGGTCGAACTACGTCAAGACGCTGGACACCTGGGCCGAAAGTCTGGCAGCGCACAAGGACGAGGCGATCGAGCTGAAGGGCCAGGAGACGTACGACAACTTCATGCACTACCTGACGGGCTGCTCGGACCTGTTCCGGGATGGCGTCACTGACGTCTGCCAGTTCACCCTGGTCAAGTAGGCGGGTCTCAGCCGAAGAAGATGTTGCGGCGCCCGGCCAGCAGCCGGTACAGCGTCTGCTGGATGGTCTCACGCACCTGGTCGGTCAGGTCGAACGTGACCATCGGGTCGTCGGCGTCGGTGGCCGCATAATCGGCGGTGTGAATCGGCTCTCCGAACGCGATCCGCCACTTCGACGGCAGCGGCACCACGCCCGCCGGCCCGGCCAGCGGGAACAGCGGCGTGACGGGGAAGTAGGGCAGGCCGAACAGCCGCGCCAGCAGCTTCACGTCGGCCAGCATCGGGTAGATCTCCTCGGAGCCGACGATCGAGCACGGCACGATCGGCGCCTTGGTGCGCAGCGCCGCGGAGACGAAGCCGCCGCGGCCGAACCGCTGCAGCCGGTAGCGGTCCTCGAACTTCTTGCCCAACCCCTTGTAGCCCTCGGGGAACACGGCGGTGAGCTCGCCGGCGGCCAGCAGGCGGTGCGCGTCCGTCGTGCAGGCCATGGTGTGGCCCGCCTTGCGGGCGACCTCGCCGACCACCGGCAGGTCGAACACCATGTCGGCGGCCAGCAACCTCAGGTCCCGTTGCGCCGGGTGCTCGTCGTGGACGGCCACCGACAGCATCAACCCGTCGAACGGCAGCACCCCGGCGTGGTTGGCCACGATCAGCGCGGCGCCCTCGGCCGGCAGGTTCTCTACCCCGCTGACTTCCACCCGGAACCACGAGTTGAAGAAGAACCTCAGCAAAGGGCGAACGATCGCGTCGTTGAAGTGTGGATCGAACCCGAACTCGTCCACGCTGTAGTCGCCGGTAAGCCGCTGACGGAAGAATCCGGCGACCGACGCGACGCGCTGCGCGAGTTCGTTCAGTGGAGCTTCGCCGCCCCGTGACGAAGGCGTGCCGGCGGCGCGGCGGTGCTCGTCGATTTCCCGGACGACGGCGGCGATCTGTTCGGCCGACGCACGGCCCCGCGGATCGGAGAGCAACGAGGGATGCTGGCGGGAGGCATCGGCCCGTTGATCCGCTCGTCTGCGCGCTGCTACCCGACCCCTATTGCTATGGATTGGAATAACATTCGCTCTGGTCTCACCCGCCACGTTATCTATCCGAATCTATCTGATATCGACCCATGGAATTGGATTTCGGCTACCCCAGCGCTGCGCCAAAGCAATGACACGACCCTCCAAAGAGCGTACCCGATCAGGGTCGATTATGGGAGTCAGGCTGCGCCCGCGGACGTAGTCGTCGAAGGCTTCTGCGGTGGTCCATTTGGGCTGGTACCCGAGCTCGGTACGCATCCGCGTGGTGTCCATCACACGGCCATAACTCAGGTAGTCGAACTGCTCGCGGTTGATCTCGGTGTAGCGATTGGCCCGCCGCAAGGAATCCAACAGCCAGACGCCAAATCCCGGTACTGGCAACGGGATTCGGCCGGCCAGCCGAATTGCCTGGGACAGCATGATGATGCCGTCGGCGCCGATGTTGAAGGTACCGGCCTTGCCCGCCATCGCCGCGCGCTCCAGCGCGCCCAGCGCATCCTGCTCGTGCAGCAACTGCAACCGCGCGTCGCGGCCGAACATCGTCGGCACCAACGGGCCCGCCAGATACCGCGACAGCGTGGTGTCCATCGCCGGGCCAATCATGTTGGCCAGCCGCAGAATAGTCACCGCGATGTCGGGCCGGCGCCGGCCCAGGCCGCGCACGTAACCCTCGATGTCGAGGCTGTCCTTGGCAAAGCCCTCGCGGAACGGCCGACGGCTGCTGCTGTTCTCGGTGAACACCACCGGATCACGCGGGCTGGACCCGTAGACCTCCGACGTCGACTTGAGAATGACGCGGCGCACCGAGGGCGCTTTCTGGCACGCAGCAAACAGCTGCATCGCGCCCATCACGTTGAGTTCCTTGAGGGCGGCGCTGCCGCCGGAGCGCGGTGCGTACGACGCCGCGGCGGCGTGCACCACAGTGTCCACCTCGCCGTTTCGAATCACCTTGGCGATGAATGGATTACGGATGTCCGCCCGCACGAACTCGGCCCGGCCCATCCGGCGCAGCATGTCCTTGCTCGGGGCGATCGCGTCCACCGCGATCACCCCGTTGATCAAAGGATTCTGCGCGAGCCGCGCCGTGAGATAGCCGCCCAGGAACCGGCACGCGCCGGTGACCAGCACGACTTTGGGGTAATGCACGGTGCCGCTGGTGTCGGCACCGTCCCCGTTCGACGAATCCACCCAGACAGCCTAGCGGCCAGGAGAAACGGCGGCATTACGGTCCCGTGACGGGTCGCGCCGGCCCGGACAGGGCCTACTTGCCAAGTTTTCTGCGCTGCACCCGCGTGCGACGCAGCAGCTTGCGGTGCTTTTTCTTCGACATGCGCTTGCGCCGCTTCTTGATTACTGAACCCATAACTCCGCTATCTGACCCGTGACTGGCTTCCCAAAAGGACCCAGCCACCTTACCCGGCCAGCCACGGCGAACACCAAACCGGTCACCCGGCCGGTGCGCTACCCCGCGTCGAAGTAGGAGGTCTCCAGCATGTCGTGGACGGCCTTGGCGTGCACCCGGAAAGAGCGCCCGACCCGGACCGCGGGCAGCTCGCCGTTGTGCACCAGCCGGTACACCGTCATCTTGGAGACCCGCATCAGCGCCGCCACCTCGGCCACGGTGAGAAATTGCGTCCTGGCCTGCTGACCGTCGGCGGAACCGGCGTCCCGCGCCGATTTCCCGCCAGCCGATGGACCGTTCGTAGACGTCATCGCAACCCAATCGTGTCAGGCACGCGCATGCCAGCGGCTTCCCCTCCGCTGGCACAAACACGCGCTTACAAAGAGGAGAATAGCGGGACTCGTGGGGTTACTGGTACTGGTGGGGGATAATCAGTTCAAAATTCTTGAATTATTCCGATGTAATTCTTAGCTGCTCAGACCGTGTTTTCGCGGCCTGGACCGCCGCATCCACGGTGGCCCGCAGGCCGCCCCGCTCGAATTCGCGCAGCGCAGCGGCGGTGGTGCCGCCGGGCGAAGTGATCGTCGCCCGCAGCTGCGCCGCGGTGGTGTCCGTCTCCATTGCGCGCGGCTGGCCGTCGGCCGTCCGCCGCTCGGAGTCCATCCGCTCCAGCAGCATCGCCGCCGACCCTGCCATCGTCTGGGCGGTCAGGTCGGCGGCCACCTGCCGGCTCAGGCCCACCGCGACCCCGGCGTCGATCAGGGCCTCGACCAGCAGGAAGAAATAGGCCGGGCCGGAGCCGGACAGCGCCGTCACCGCGTCCAGGTGCACCTCGGGAACGGTCAGCACGCCGCCCACGGCGTCGAACAGCGCGGACACCTCCTCCAGCTGTTCCGGGGTGACGAATCGGCCCTTGGCCAGCGCGGTCACCCCGGCGGCCACCAGGGCCGCGGCGTTGGGCATCGCCCGGACCACCGGCGTCCCGGCCGGCAGCTTCGACTCGAAGTAGTTGATCGTGACGCCGGCGGCCACCGTGACGAACACCTGCTCGACGCTGTCGTGTTCGGCGGCGGCGGCCGCGCGGGCCAGGTCCGCGATCACCAGTTCGACGTCGCCCGGCTTCACCGCGACGACGACGAACGTGGCGTTCTCGACCGCCTCGGTCACCGACGTCACCAGCACCGAATAGGTCTCCGACAGGTACTTGGCGCGATCCGGCATCCGCTCGGCCACCACGAGGTCCTTGACCTGCCTGCCCGCCCGCAGCAGACCCGACAGCAATGCCTCGCCGATGTTGCCGCCACCAATGATCGCGATTCTGGCCATGGGAGGAAGCATTCCAGACGGGCGCTACCGCTCCGGGGGCACCATGGCCAGCTGCCGAGCCTGCAGCACCAGCCGGCCCGCGCTGTCGACGACGGTGTGGTCCTCGTCGAACCAGTGCTGCCCGATCTCGACGCAGGTGGCCACGATCCGCAGCCATCCGTCGGCGGGCAGGCCCCGCAGCAGCGCG
This sequence comes from Mycobacterium sp. NGS68, assembly GCF_059812195.1. Lineage (NCBI taxonomy): Bacteria > Bacillati > Actinomycetota > Actinomycetes > Mycobacteriales > Mycobacteriaceae > Mycobacterium > Mycobacterium sp. NGS68. The sequence goes on from NZ_JCALCE010000006.1 coordinate 97,015, forward strand.
GTGAACTGCACGGTCGGCGCCCACCCCGTGCGGTCGACCGCAAAGGTCACCGGGGCCGACAGGTCCCCGCACATCAGGGCGAACAGCGCGTCCGGTGCCGCGTCGCGGGGCCGCGCCCACATCTGCAGCACCGGCGGCCGCCCGTCACGCACGGGCTCGAGCGTCGACAGCAACGGCCGGATGTCGCAACCCGCGCCCAGATGCACCAGGCCGGACAACTGATGGCCTGGACCGATCGGCTGGATGTCGTCGGGCGGTTCCGGCGCCATCAGGTCCACGACCGGGTTCGCCGACAACAACGGGGCGTGCTGATGCTCCGGCTCGCCCAGCGTGACCACGGCGTGCACCGCGGTCCGCTCGTCCTGAATGAGCTCGACGTCGACGACGCTGATCCGCCGACCCCGCTTGTGCAGCGACGTGACCAGTTGCATCGCGCCCGGGCTGGGCGCCCGCAGGAAGTTCGCCGACACGGCCACCGGTTCCAGGCCCCCGCCCCCGAAGGCCGTGCGCGCGGCGTTGCCACACAGCGCCACCATCACGCCGCCGTGAAGCTTGGGCCCGATGGTCCAGTGCTCGTTCAGCTCGCCCTCATACACCGCTCCGTCCGGACCGGCGGATACCTCGCGCAGGTCCATTGCGCGCGTGAACATGGCGTCCATCAGCGCAGCAGGTGGGTTCGGGCGAACTGCAGGGACTCGGCCAGCATGGCTTCCCGCTCGCTGGCCGAACGCGCGGTCGAGGTGGACACCTCCAGCACGACGTGGCCGGCGAAATCGCTGGCGGCCAGCAGCTGGCACACCTCGGCGGTGGGTTCCGTCCCCCGCCCGGGCACCAGGTGTTCGTCGGCGGGCAGGCCGCTGCCGTCGCACAGGTGCAGATGCACCAGCCCGGAGCCCATCCGCCGGGCCATCTCCAGCGCGTCGGTGCCCGCGGTCGAGGTGTGCGACAGGTCCAGGGTGTAGTGCGCGTGCTCGCCGTCCAGCGGGTCGTAGGACGGCGCGAACGCCGAGATCGCCGGACCGGGGCCGCCGCCGCGCCTGCGCATCCGTTCCCGCGACTGGCCGGAGCCGAAGAACCGGTCGGCCCGGAACGGGAACATGTTCTCCACCGCCACCATCACGTCGCTGCCCGCTTCCAGTTCGACGACCTGGTCGTGAAACCCGTCGGCGTAGCGCCGCTGCCAGCGGAACGGGGGGTGCACCACCACGGTCTGCGCGCCCAGCTGTTCGGCGGCGGCCACGCTGCGTTCCAGCTTGGCGATCGGGTTGGAACCCCATACCCGCTGCGAGATCAGCAGGCAGGGGGCGTGCACCGACAGCACCGGCACCTGGTAGCGCCGCGACAGCTTCCCGACGGCATCGACGTCCTGGCTGACCGACTCGCTCCACACCATCAGCTCGACGCCGTCGTAGCCGAGCCGGGCGGCGTACTCGAACGCGGCCTCGGCCCGCAGTGGGTAGACCGAGGCCGTTGACAGGCCGACTTTGATTGCGGGGCGCACGGTCTCCTCTACCGACGCCTAGCCGGCTTGTAGCGACAACACCAGCGGGCCGAGGGTGATCAGCAACCCCACGGCAACCGCGATCAACGTACTGGCGATGTCCTCGGTCTTGCGAACTACCCGCACTCCCACCACCAGGCCGAGGATGACCAGCACCGACAGCACCAGGGTCACGATGGGGTTCCAGCGCCACAACTGGTCGAACGCGATGAACAGACCCGCGCCGAACGCGACGGCCACGATCGACTGCAGCACCACCAGGCTGCCCCGCCAGAGGGCCTCGAGCCGGCCGTGCGACGGCTGGTCCCGCGCGTCGTCGAGGCCCATGAGGTCGGAGATGGCGTCGCGGTGGTCGGCGGTGAAATCGTCGCCGAAGTCCAAGCCCTCGCCCGCGCGCTCGTCGCTACGGCGCCGGGCGAGCTCGTCGGCCAGCGTCTGGCCGCCGAACAGCGTGCCCTCGGGAGCTTGCAGGTAGGAACGCACGTACGCGGAATCCTCGATGGCCGATTCGGCCTCGCTGACCTCGGAGTCCATCACGTCCACCGACATGTCGGAGTAGTCCCCGACCGGGTCCGGGCTCATCCCCTCGGCGCCGGATCCCGGGCGCTTGGCGTCGCCTTCGTCGTCGCCGTAGGGCAGCGGCCGCGGGTACTCGCTGCGCTCCGGCCCCGACTTGCGCTGCGGGCGTGCCGAGGACTTGGGCCAGCGCGGTTCGGGCTCGGCCCAGTAGACGCCGTCGTTGTCGTCGTCGGTGTCGCCCGTGTCGTCGGTCTCGGCCGGTGCCGGCGCGGCCGCTTCCGGCTTGACGGGCGCGGGCTCGGGCTCCGGCTCCGGCTCCGGGGCGGCGGGGGCGGCCGCTTCGGGGGCCTCGCGGTAGTCGTCGTCGATGACGGGAATCTCACCGGTGAGCTCGGCGACGGTGACGGCGTCGTTGTCGCCGCGCCGACGGCGCCGACGGCGGGTGACCGCCGGGGCGCCGATGCTTCCGTTCCTGGCCAGCAGCTCGGCCACCGAAATCGGCCGGGTTTCAGGGTTCTGGGTCTCGGGTCCGGTCATGGTTTGTCGCCTCTCGATCGGCTTGACGCGTTCCGATCAACTACCTGACCTCCAGCATCCCGCACCCACGTCTCAACGAGGCCGGTTCCGTCGGCTTCGCTGTCGAGTTTGCGCAGGATCAGACCCTCGCGGAGCGCCCACGGGCAGATATCCACCGTTTCTATAGACAGCGCTCGCATACTCGCCTCCGCAACCAGCGCGCCCGCCACGATCTGTGGCGCACGCTCGGCGCTGACTCCCTCCAGTTCGGCACGGTCGGTCGCCGCCATCCTAGAGATAAACGCGATGAGCTGCCGCAGGCCGTTGAGCGTCAACGTCCGCTTCACCCGCGGCCCGGCGGCCGACGGCGCCGCGCCGGTGAGCCGCGCCAGCGAGCGGAACGTCTTCGACGTCGCCACCGCCAGGTCGGGCATGCCGGCCTCCAGGACGGCCATGCTGGCGTCGGCCAGTTCGGCGTCCAGCCAGTCCCGCAGCATGCCGACGCGGCGCCGGCCGGGCGGGTCGTCGGGCAGCCAGTCCCGGGTCAGCCGTCCGGCCCCCAGCGGCAGCGACAACGCGACCTCGGGCTCCTCGTCCACGCCGCTGGACAGCTCCAGCGAGCCGCCGCCGATGTCGAGGTTGATGATCCGCCCCGCGCTCCAGCCGTACCAGCGGCGCACCGCGAGGAACGTCAACCGGGACTCGTCGACCCCGGACAGCACCTGGAGCTTGACGCCGGCTTCCTTGCGCACCCGGGCCAGCACGTCGTCGGAGTTCTCCGCGTCCCGGACAGCCGACGTAGCAAACGCCATCAGCTCGGAGCAGCCCGAGCTCACCGCGATCTTGGCGAACTCGTCGATGGTGGAAACCAGCTTGTCGGCCCCGCGCTTGGTGATCTTGCCCGAGCTGTCTGTCGCCTCGGACAGCCGCAGGGTTGCCTTCGTGGAACTCATCGGTGTCGGATGCCCGCCGCGATGGGCATCGACCACCAGCAGATGGACCGTGTTGCTACCCACGTCGAGGACGCCCAATCTCACGAAACTAACCTAGCCGGGTCAGGTGGGAGAAAGCTGAGCGACCCGCGCAGCGGATAGCGGGCCCGGCGCGGGTGTGAACCCGTACCGGCGACGCGATCTTGGTTTAACGTTGAGTCCGTGGCTAACTCGCGTCCCGACGGGCAAGAGGTCGAACTGGATTTCGCCCGGGAATGGGTGGAGTTCTACGACCCGGAGAACCCCGAGCACCTGATCGCGGCCGACTTCACCTGGTTGCTGTCGCGCTGGACATGCGTCTTCGGCACGCCCGCCTGCCAGGGCACGGTGGCGGGCCGCCCGGACGACGGGTGTTGCTCGCACGGCGCGTTCCTGTCCGACGACGACGACCGCGCCCGGCTGGACGACGCCGTGCAGAAGCTGACCGCCGACGACTGGCAGTTCCGCGACAAGGGCCTGGGCCGCAAGGGCTACCTGGAGCTCGACGAGCACGACGACCAACCGCAGTACCGCACGCGCAAACACAAGGACGCCTGCATCTTCCTGAACCGGCCCGGTTTTCGCGGCGGCGTCGGCTGCGCGCTGCACAGCAAAGCCCTGAAGCTGGGCGTGCCGCCGCTGACGATGAAGCCCGACGTCTGCTGGCAACTGCCGATCCGGCGCAGCCAGGAGTGGGTGACCCGGCCCGACGGCACGGAGATCCTCAAGACCGTCGTCACCGAATACGACCGTCGCGGCTGGGGCTCCGGCGGCGCCGACCTGCACTGGTATTGCACCGGCGACCCGGCCGCGCACGTCGGCAAGAAGCAGGTGTGGGAGTCGCTGGCCGACGAGCTCACCGAGCTGCTGGGCGAAAAGGCGTACGCCGAGCTGGCCGCGATGTGTAAGCGGCGCGCCAAGCTAGGCCTGGTCGCCGTCCACCCGGCGACGCGAGCTGCCGAGTAGCTCGCCGGCCACGATCACGGCCCCCGCCCAGGCGGCGCCCAGGAGCCAACCGCCCAGTACGTCGCTGACGAAGTGCACCCCGAGATAGATGCGCGAGAGCCCCACCGCGCCGATCAGGCCGATCGCGAGGGTCCACACCAGCACCCGGGGAATCCACTGCGTGACGACGTAGCGGGTCAGCATCCAGGCCGACACCACCACCACTGCGGCGGTGCCGGCAGCGTGGCCGGAGGGAAACGAGAATCCTTTCTCGGTGACCACGGCGTACGGTATGGGCGGGCGTTCGCGGACCACCAGAATCTTCGCCGTCATGACGACGAGCAGGATGCCGAGGGCGCCGGCCAACGCCAGCACCACGGGCAACCACGACCTGCGCCACAAGGCCATCCCGGCGCCGGTCACGATCGTCATCACCCCCAGCCCCACGGGACTGCCGATGGCCGAGAAGACCAGCAGCACCGTGGTCAGCCAGCGGTCACGATGGGTTCCCAACCACTCGGCCGCCGGACGGTCGATGCCCGCGATGCCATCGCCTTCCAGCACGTCGTCGAGGACTTCGGTGAAGCCGTCGGCCAGGACCACCACCACGGCCAACTGGACCAGCAGCAACAGGCCAGCGACCCGGTACGCGGGCAACTGGTCCACCCACGCCCGCCCGCGGCGCACCACCTGCATGTCCAGCACGCGCCGGACCCAGGGCGCGTCGCGCACGCGGGCCCAGAGCGCCTGCCCGAGGTGCGGATGTCGGGCGACCCAGACCGCCGCGGCCACCAGCAGCAGCAACAACACCACTGCACCGGCGCTGACCAGGCCGAAACCCGCCGCGCCGTACACGGCTGACCCCTTCATGTCAGGAATCCAACCAGCTAATCCCGGTCCTCGGTGTAGCACCTGACCATTCGCAGCGCGCTCGCGTTCAGGTACGCCTCGACCGTTGCGGCGGCCGCGTCGGCGTCGCCCGCGACGACCGCGTCGGTAATGGCCCGCAGGTCCGCCAGCAGCGGCTCCGCGTCGTCGTAGGCCGCGGTGAGCTCGTGCTCGCGACCGCCGAAGGCCTGCTCGACCCAGCGATACAGCAGCCCCAGTGCCCGGTTGCGACTGCTGCGGATGAGGACCCGGAAGTAGGCCAGGTCGGCCGCCTGGCGCGCGACGGCCGTGTCGGCATCCTGCACGGCGGCCAGGGCCGCGCGCAGTGCGTCGTCGTCGTTGTTGTGCCGGGCCGCCAGCCGGCCGATGAGCGGGCCCAGCGCCGCGCGGATCTCCAGTAGCTCGACCAGAAACTCCGGGCCCAGCCTGCGGACCAGCGCCTCGACGACGGCCGGATTGGTGAGGCCTTCCGGGTCGCGCACCACGTTGCCGCTGCCCTGTTTGGCCTCGATCAGGCCCATCTGCTGCAACCGGGCCAGTCCCTGCCGCAGCGAGGTGCGGTTGACGCCGAGCTGTTCGGCCAGCTCCCGCTCCGGCGGCAGCGTCGAGCCCGGCGGAAAGGCGCCGTCCAGGATGGCGTCCGCGATGGTCGCGGCGATCTGTTCGTCGACCCGCTGGCGATCCGGCGGCTGCAGGAAACTTGACTGGTTCATTGGCTCAACCAATATAGTATGGGCGAGGGCCGCCACGGCGGTGACACGCCGCGGGTCGTGCGTCGATCCTGCGGCCAGGGCCAGCGCCGTGGACGCAGGGCCGATGGGAGGCAAATCGGGTGGACGACGAACTACGCTCGGCCAGCGCGCCACGGTGGCGCGGCAAGGCCGGGCGCCTGGAAGTCTGGTACGCCACACTGTCGGATCCGCTCACCCGCGCCGGCCTCTGGGTGCATTGCGAGACCGTGTCCCCCACGTCCGGCGCCCCGTACGCCCACGGCTGGGCGACCTGGTTCCCCGCGGACGGCCCGCCGTTGACCGAGCGGTTCGGCCCCGAGCCCGTTGCGCCGGCGTCCGGAGCGGCCTGGTTCGACGCCGCGGGCGCCCGGGTGGCGAACGAAGAGCTGACCGGACGGGCCGGGTGCCTGTCCTGGCTGCTGTCCTGGCAGGACGCCGGCGCGCCGCTGTGGACGTTCCCCCGCGTGGCGTGGGAGCGCGAGTTGCTGCCCGGAGCCCAGGTGGTTCTCGCCCCCACCGCCGACTTCGCCGGCTCGTTGAGTGTCGGCGACACCGTGCACCGCCTGGATGGCTGGCGCGGCAATGTCGCCCACATCTACGGGCACGGCAACGCCAAGCGCTGGGGGTGGATCCACGCCGACCTCGGCGACGGCGACGTGCTCGAGGCCGTCACCGCGGTGTCCCACAAGCCGGGCCTGCGCCGGCTGGCGCCGCTGGCGTTCGTCCGCTTCCGCATCGACGGAAAGGACTGGCCCGCAAGCAATCTGCCGTCGCTGCGGATGCGGTCCACGCTCGGTCTGGAGCACTGGCAGCTGGAGGGCCGCATCGACGGCCGCACGGTGCTGATCCGGGTCGACCAGCCCGCCGAGCGTTGCGTCAGCCTCGGCTACACCGACCCCGACGGGGGCGCTGCGGTGTGCACCAACACCGAACAGGCAGACATCCATGTCGAAGTCGACGACCGGCAATGGTCGGTGCTGGGCACCGGGCATGCCGAGGTCGGCCTGCGGGGTGCTGATGCGCCCGTCGTAAACGAAAGGACACCGTCATGAGCTTCCTGCTTGACCCGCCGCTGCTGTTCGCCTCCGGGGTGCTGATCGAGCGCGGTCTGCCCGAGGACCGCCGCGACGTGGCGGAAGCCGCCACCCTCGGCGTGTTCTTCGCCGGGTCGTTCGGGCTCTACCACAACGTGCCCGGGCTCGGCTTCCTGTGGCGCCCGTTCCGCGCCCGCAACGGCCGCGACTTCATGTGGAACAGCGGCGTTTTCGGCATGGACACCACCGAACTGGACACGGCGCGGCACGCCGCCGCCGGCGGCATCTTCGGGACGTATCCGTTGTTCATCAAGCTCGGGCGCCGGCTGGGCCGCCGGCTCGGACAACGCAGATGAGCCGACTCGCGGACCGGGCCACGGCGTCGTTCGGCGCGGCGCTGCTACCGCACGAGTGTGGCGGCCCGGCGCCCACCGAGCTCGTCAAGCGCATCGACCGCTACGTCACCCGGATGCCGGCTTCGACGCGGCGCGCGGTCCACGCCGGGATGCTGTCGCTGGCGACGGCGAGCTACCTGACCACCGGGCGGTCGCTGGCGCGACTCGGCCCCGAACACCGGGAACGGCTGCTGCATCGCCTGGCCGCGCTCAACCCGGATGCGGCCGCCGCGGTCGAGGCGATGAAGGTGATCGTGCTGCTCGCCAACGGCGCGGATACCTATGCGCCCGAGCTGCTTTCGCGGGCCGCCCAGCACGGCGCGGCCCGTCCCGACGCGGCGCTGAACGTCACCCGGTCGGCCGACAGCCGCTCCGTCGTTACCGCCGACGCCGTCGTCGTCGGATCCGGCGCCGGCGGCGCGATGGTGGCCCGCACCCTGGCCCGGGCCGGCCTGGCCGTGGTGGTGCTCGAGGAGGGGCGGCGCTGGACGGTCGAGGAGTTCCGCACCACGCATCCCATCGAGCGTTACGCCGGGCTCTATCGCGGCGCCGGGGCCACGGTCGCGCTGGGACGCCCGTCGGTGGCGCTGCCGATCGGCCGGGCCGTCGGCGGCACGACCGTCGTCAACTCCGGCACCTGCTTCCGGCCGCCGCTGGCCGTGCAGCGGCGCTGGCGCGACGAGTTCGGCCTCGGCCTGGCCGACCCGGACCGACAGGCCGTCCACCTCGACGAGGTCGAGCGCACGCTGCGGGTGGCGCCGGTCCCGCTGGACGTCATGGGCCGTAACGGGCAACTGCTGCTGAACGCCGCCGGCCGGCTCGGCTGGGATGCGGCCCCCATCCCCCGCAACGCGCCGGGCTGCGACGGCTGCTGCCAGTGCGCGATCGGCTGCCCCAACAACGCCAAGTTCGGCGTGCACCTGAACGCGCTGCCCCAGGCCTGCGCGGCGGGCGCCGAGATCATCGCCGAGGCGCGAGTGGAACGGGTGCTGGTTTCCGACGGCCGGGCCCGCGGCGTGCGCGCCCGCCGGCCCGACGGCACCGCGCTTGACGTGCTGGCCGACACCGTCGTCGTCGCCGCGGGCACCACGGAGACGCCGGGGCTGTTGCGGCGCAGCGGAATTGGCGCGCATCCCCGGCTCGGCCGCAACCTCGCGCTGCACCCGGCGAAGATGCTGGCCGGGCGCTTCGAGGACGACGTCTACTCGTGGCGCGGCGTGCTGCAGAGCGCCGCGGTGCACGAGTTCCACGAGTCCCACGGCGTGCTGATCGAGGCGACGTCGACGCCGCCGGGCATGGGGTCGCTGGTGTTCCCCGGCTACGGCTCCGAGCTGATCGGCTGGCTGGACCGGGCCCAGAACATGGCGACGTTCGGCGCGATGGTGGCCGATCAGGGCGTCGGCTCCGTGCTGTCGGTCCGCGGCGAGACGGTGGTGCGCTACAACATCGCCCGCGAGGCCGTCGGGCGGCTGCACGTCGCCCTGGAGGCGATCGGCCGGCTGCTGTTCGCCGCGGGGGCGGTCGAGGTGCTCACCGGTCTGCCGGGTGCCATGACGGTGACGTCGTTGGCGGAATTGCGGGATGCCCTGCGCCGCAGCGACGCGCGGCATTTGCAGCTGGCCGCGTTCCACCCGACGGGCACCGCGGCCGCCGGCGCCGACGCGCAAATCTGTCCGGTGGATCCTTCGGGCCGGCTGCGCGGCGTCGACGGGGTGTGGGTCGCCGACGCCTCTATCCTGCCCAGCAGCCCCGAGGTGAATCCCCAGGTCTCGATCATGGCCATGGCGCTGGCCGTGGCCGACGAGATCGTGGCACTAGCGCCTACATGAGCCCTAGCTGTGACAGCAGCTGGCCCGAATCGCTGACAAAAGCCAAGATGTCGCGGATCCCGCCGCCGACCAGGCAGATGGAGCCGGCGATGATTCCGGTCAACGCCATCCCTCGGCCCCCCGGGCCACCGCGCTGCTGTTCCTCAGCCTGTGCCACGCGTCATTGCTGACCGACCGGGCAAGCGCGCGGCCCAGGCGGGCTTTTGGTGAGTCCACGCGGTGAGCGTTTTGTCGGACAGCGTCTTGTCGGCTGTCACCGGTGTGTCGATCCATCGCGGCGACTTATCGACTTGTCGGAACTGTCACCGATGTCCTGAGACATCACGCGATCTTGTCGGTGGCCTCCGGTACCATCGAAAATATGTTCGAATCAGAAGGTGGTCTCGGCGTCGATCCCAAGCCCAAGCCCGAGCCCGCGCCCGAGCCGGAGTCGGAGTCTGGGTCGGGGGCGTCGCGTCCGGTGCCGGATCCTGAGGTGGTCGCGCGTTTTGATGCGGTGGCTACCAACCTCGCGGCGCGGTTTGCCCAGCGCACTGCGTCCCCGGAGTCCACGCAGTGGGTGGCCCGGATTGCGGCGATGGCGCGGATGGCGAATCAGGCGGCCGGCGCGCAGTTGGTCGCGATCGGGGAGTTATTCGCCTACCGGCTCTCCCAGGCCCCCGATACCCAGCAGTGGGCGGTGGACACGATGGACGCGGTGGCCGCTGAAGTGGGCGCGGGCCTGCGGATCAGCAAGGCCCGCGCGCTCAGCCGTGTCGAGGACGCCCGCGCGCTGCGTGAACGGGTACCGAAGACCGGGGCGGTGTTGGTGGCCGGAGACATCGATCTGGAGGCGTTTCACACCATCGTGTTCCGCACCGATCTGATCGAGGACCCCGAGATCCTGGCGCGGGTGGACGCGGTGATCGCCGCCAACGTGGCGCGCTGGCCCACGATGAGCCACGCGCGGCTGTGCGGCAAGATCGACGCGCTGGTGGCCCGGGTCGATGTCGATGCGGTACGCCGCCGTAAGGAACGCCACAACGATCGGGAGGTGTGGATCGGCGGGGAGATCGACGGCATCGCCCAGCTCACCGGCACCCTGTTCGCCCCGGACGCGCACGCGCTGGATCAGCGGTTGACCAAACTCGCGGGCACCGTGTGCGCGCATGATCCGCGCACCGCCGCCCAACGCCGCGCCGACGCCCTGGGCGCGCTGGCAGCCGGCGCGGACCGGCTGGGGTGTCGCTGCGGGCGCGCTGACTGCGCCGCGGGCACCACACCGCCGGCCTCGCCGGTAACGATCCATGTGATCGCCGAACCCGCCGCCCTGACCGGCACCCCCGGCGCGGTGGCCTCCGAGATGACCGCCGACGGGCTGATCACCCCGGAACTGCTGGCCGAGTTGGCCCACACCGCCAAAGTGATCCCGCTGCTGCATCCCGGTGACGCCCCACCCGAACCCGGCTACACCCCGTCGGCGGCACTGGCCGCGTTCGTGCGGTTCCGCGACCTGACCTGCCGCTGGCCCGGCTGCGATGTCCCCGCACGGGCCTGCGACCTCGACCACACCATCCCCTACGCCCGCGGCGGGCTCACCCACGCCGGGAACCTCAAATGTTATTGCAAGACACACCATTTGGTGAAAACGTTCTGGGGCTGGACCGACCAGCAACTCGCCGACGGCACCGTCATCCTCACCGGCCCGGGCCGACAAACCTACGTCACCACCCCCGGTTCGGCGCTGCTGTTCCCCAGCCTGTGCCACGCCGTCGGCGGCATGCCCGCCCCCGAAACCCCACCACCTGACACGTGTGCGAACCGCACCGCCATGATGCCCAAACGCCGCCGCACCCGCACCCAAACCCGCGCCGCCCGCGTCACAGCCGAACGCCAACACAACCGCGAGGCCCGCACCGCCAACACCCCACCCGTCAACACCGAACCCCCACCCTTTTGAACCGACGGTGGTTATGCTCGCCAGATTATGGAGATCCGGTACCCGGCGATGGCAGCGCTGGCGCTCGTCGCTGCGGCCATCGCAGCCATCGACTGCCCGGCGCCCGCGCACGCCGACTTCCCCGTCCAGTTGCACTGGAAGCTGGCCGGATCGGGCGGAGGGCACATTGACGCGCCGTTCATCTCGAACGTCGAGGTGACCGGCGAGACCTGCGCCACCAACCCCACGAAGGACGGATTCACCGTGGACCAGGGCGGTAGCCCGTTCGGCAAGTGCACCTACAACAAGACCTGGGTGCAGTACTCGGTGACGGTTAAGGGCGTATCGACCAAGACGGTCCCGGTCCGCATCCAGCAGGTCAGCGACGTGGGCTCGACGCCCGTCCTGTTCGACGCGCAATGCGCCCAGCCCTATTGGTGCATCTTCGGACCGGCCCAGAGTTCGCGGAACGCCGACGTCACGGTCGGCGGCGCGTTCTAGCCCCCGAGCTAGCCCTCCAGCTTGTAGCCCAGCCCGCGCACCGTCACCAGGTGCACGGGGTTGGCGGGATCGGCCTCGATCTTGGACCGCAGCCGCTTGACGTGGACGTCGAGGGTCTTGGTGTCGCCGACGTAGTCGGAGCCCCAGACCCGGTCGATCAGCTGCCCGCGGGTGAGCACCCGACCGCTGTTGCGCATCAGGTATTCGAGCAGGTCGAACTCCTTGAGAGGCAACGTGATCGCGTCGCCATTCACCGAGACGACGTGGCGTTCGACGTCCATCCGCACCGGCCCGGACTCCAGCACACCGTCGCTGAAGTCGGAGTCGTCGTCGCCGCCGCGGCGCAGCACGGCCCGGATCCGGGCGATCAGCTCGCGCGCGGAGTAGGGCTTCGTCACGTAGTCGTCGGCGCCGAGCTCGAGCCCGACGACCTTGTCGATCTCGCTGTCGCGCGCGGTCACCATGATCACCGGCACGCTGGACCGCGCCCGCAACTGCTTGCAGACGTCAGTGCCCGACATTCCCGGCAGCATCAGGTCGAGCAGCACGATGTCGGCGCCGGAGCGATCGAACTCGGCGAGCGCCGAGGTCCCGTCGGTCACCACCGTGGCCTCGAAGCCCTCCTTGCGCAGCAGGAAGGCCAGCGGGTCGGCCAGCGACTCCTCGTCCTCCACGATCAATACGCTCGTCATTAGCGCGATTCCTCCAGGGTCATCGACTTAGCTCTTCCTCTCGTTGTGTCCTGCCGGGCCGCACATCGCGGCCCCGTGGTTGTGCGTCCTGGCCGTCCTCGGCGTCATAACCGGGCTGCGCCGGGATAGCGGGAATGGACAGGGTGAACGTCGACCCGGTCCCGGGCTTGCTCCACACGCCGATGCTGCCGTTGTGGTTGGCGGCGACGTGCTTGACGATGGCGAGGCCCAGGCCGCTGCCGCCGGTGGCCCGCGAGCGCGCTTTGTCGCCGCGGAAGAACCGCTCGAACACCCGCTCCTGATCCTCGAGCGCGATGCCAATACCCCGGTCGGTGACGGCGATCTCGACGTTGTCGCCCCGCAGCCGGCGGCTGATCGTCACCGGCGATCCGCTGGGTGAGTACGCGATCGCGTTGGACACCAGGTTGGCCAGCGCGGTGACCAGCAGGGTCTCGTCGCCCAGCACCCGCAAGCCGCTCGGGGCGTCGGTCCGCACCTCGATGTCGGCGTTTTCGGCGGCCACCTTATGACGCGAAATCGCCTCGGACACAACGGTGTCGACTTCGACCTCGGTCATGTCGCGCTGCCTCTCGGCCCCCTGCAGCCGGGACAGCTCGATCAGCGAGGCGACCATGTCGCCCAGCCTGTTGGCCTCGATAAGCACCTTCTCGGCGAACCGGCGCACGGTGTCGGGGTCGTCGGCCGACGCCAGCAGGGCCTCGGCGAGCAGCGCCATCGCGCCGACGGGGGTCTTGAGCTCGTGGCTGACGTTGGCGACGAAGTCCCGCCGGACGGCCTCCATGCGGGCGTAGTCCGACTGGTCGTGCACGAAGACGACGGAGAACCGCCGGTCCTCCTCGCTCAGCAGCCGCGCGTACCCGTGCACCGCCAGCCGCCCCCCGGACGAACGTTTGGCCGGAGCGAGGTCGAACTCGACGTCCTCGCCCGTCAGCGCCTGCCTGGCGGCGCGCCAGGCATGCTCGTCGAGCTGGCGATCGCGAACCAGACCCAAATCCTTGGCCCGGTCGTTGAGGTAGACCACGTCGCGGTGACTGTCGACCACCGCGGCGCCCAGCGGCATCAGCGCAATAATCCGCTGCAGCATCTGCGAGACGGTGATCCCCGCCCACTCGGTGGCGGCTCGTTGGCGGCGCTCGGCGAGGCGCGGGGCCAATCGCACCCCGGCCACCACACCTACGGCAAGTGCCAGTGTGGACAACACCCCGGCCAGCAACAGTGCCGAGAACACAGTCACACCCGAAATCCTACAAATTCGGTGAACGACGCCCTAGCGGAGCGAGGCCAAAAACGGACAAGTCACACGCTGCGCAACAGGTGTTCCGCTGCCGTTAACGTGATGTTTGGCAAAGGGGCCTATTCGGCTTTTCTTAAACCTGCCAAGACCCGCGTAATCACGCCTTCGCGGCACCCTGGCTGGCTACCGCCGCGGCGCCGGCGGCCGCCGCCTCGGGGTCCAGATAGGTGCCGCCGGGCACCACGGGCCGCAAATCAGCGTCCAGGTCGTAGCGCAGCGGAATGCCGGTCGGGATGTTCAACCCGACGATGTCGTCGTCGGACATCCGGTCCAGGTATTTGACCAGGGCGCGCAGGGAGTTGCCGTGCGCGACGATCAGGACCGTCTTGCCCGTGCGCAGGTCGGGGATGATGACGTCGGTGAAGTAGGGCAGGAAGCGCGCCACGACGTCGGACAGGCATTCCGTGAGAGGCCCGCCGCTGATATTCGCGTACCGCGGGTCGGCGTCCTGGCTGTATTCGCTGCCGGGCTCGATGGGCGGGGGCGGGGTGTCGTAGCTGCGACGCCAGGTCATGAACTGCTCGTCGCCGTAGCGGTCCCTGGTCTCGGCCTTGTCCAGACCCTGCAGCGCCCCGTAGTGGCGCTCGTTGAGCCGCCAGCTGCGTCGCACCGGAAGCCACAACAGGTCCGCGGCGTCCAGCGCCAGGTGCGCGGTGGTGATCGCGCGGCGCAGCAGCGACGTGTAGAGCACGTCGGGCAGCAGGCCCTGCTCGGCCAGCAGCTCGCCGCTGCGCACGGCCTCCGACCGGCCCTTTTCGGTCAACCCGACGTCGACCCAACCGGTGAACAGGTTGAGCGCATTCCACTCGCTCTCGCCGTGGCGAAGCAGAACCAGCGTGCCGGTGTCTCCCATGCCGGTTAGTCTCTCACGCGCTCCCAGAGAATCGCCGAGCGTAACCACACTGCGAAATCCGGCTCGAACTTTCGCAACCCCAGTACGCTCGCGACGCCGAACTCGCCCTAGTCGTCATCGTCGTCGATCAGGTGCGCGAACGCCTCCAGGTTCTTCAGCGACTCCCCGCGCGACACCCGCCACTCCCACTCCTTCTGGATCGACGACCGAAAACCCAACTCCAGCAACGTGTTGAAGTCCGAGTCGACCGCCTCCAGCACCTGCCCGAGCACCCGGTCGATCTCGTCGGCGTCAACCGAGGCCAACGACATCCGGCCCACCAGGTAGATGTCGCCGACGTTGTCCAGCGTGTAGGCGACGCCGTACAGCCGCCGATTGCGCTTCAGAAGGAACTTGTAGACGCCCTCGTGGTTCTCGTCGGGTTTGCGGCACACGAACGCCTCGACGCGCACCGAATGCTCCCCGATGGTCAGGATGGTGTTGGTCTTGAGCTTGCGCTCGCCGGGCAGCTCGACGACCAGGCCCGGCAGGCCGCCGTGGGCGCCGCCGTGTTCGGAATATGTCAGCTCGCTGGCCCGCAGGGCCCGCACGATCACGTCCTGCACCGCCTCCGGCGTGGACGTCACGCGCGGACCAACTCGTCGCGCAGCTGGGTCCGGAAATCGGCGATCGCGCGCCGGTAGCTGGCCAGCAGCGCGTCGGTGGTGTGCTCCCAGGAGAACGTGGCCGCGTGCGCGGCTGCGGCGCGGCTGATGGCCGCGGCCTGCGGTCCCGCGCCCAGCCGCAGCAGGCCATCCAGGGCTACCGCCCACTGGTCGACGCCGTGGCCGGACACCAGGGTGCCGGTGATCCCGTCGCGCACCGCGACCGGCAGCCCACCCACCGCGGCCGCCGCGACCGGGGTGCCGCAGGCCTGCGCCTCGAGGGCGACCAGGCCGAACGACTCCGAGTAGCTGGGCACCGCGACCAGGTCGACGGCCTGAAACAGGGTGGCCAGGTCGGTGCGGGACTGCGGCGGCAGGAAGGTCACCCGATTGGTGATGCCGAGTTCGGCCGCCAGCCGAACCAGACCGTCCGGCGACGCCAGGCCGCTGCCCGACGGCCCGCCGGCCACCACGATGCGCACCCCCGGGAGTTTCGCGGCCGCCCGCAGCACGATGTCGGGCGCCTTCAGCGGCTGGATACGCCCGACGAAGGCGACCACGCTTTCGTCCGGCGGCAACCCCAGCGCGGCTCGCGCGGCGCGCCGGTCGCCCGGCCGGAACACGTCCAGATCGACACCCGGATGCACCACGTCGATCCGCGCCGGATCCGCGTGGTGGATCGAAACCAGTTGCCGGGCTTCGTCATCGGTGTTGACGATCAACCGGTCCGCCTCGTCGACGACCTGCTGTTCCCCGACGGTGCGCAGCGGCGGCTCGGGGGTGTCGCCGTCGGCCAGCAACGCGTTCTTCACCGCGGCCAGCGTGTGCGCGGTGTGCACCAGCGGCACCGCCCAGCGGTCCCGGGCCAGCCAGCCGACCTGCCCGGACAGCCAATAGTGGGAGTGCACGATGTCGTAGTGCCCCGGTTCATGGGAAGCCTCGGCGCGCAGCACCCCGGCCGCGAACGCGCACAGCTGGGTCGGCAGGTCGTACTTGTCCAGGCCCTCGAACGGCCCGGCGACGACGTTGCGGACCAGCACCCCGGGTGCCACCCGGGTGACCGGCGGATCCGCCGACGAGGTGGCCCGGGTGAAGACCTCGACTTCGATACCCCGCCGGGCCAGGTGCAACGCGCTCTGCAACACGTAGACGTTCATCCCGCCCGCGTCGCCGATGCCCGGCTGCGCCAGTGGTGAGGTGTGCACCGCCAATACCGCCACCCGGCGCGGGTCGTTCACTGCCGAGTCGTCGTGGCGCACTCTTTCATCTTTACAGGACGCTAGGCGGTCGACTCGGGGATGGCATCCCGCAGCCGGGAGTCCAGCGCCCCGGAACGCCGCATCGCGCTCAGCGGGTCGGCATAGAGCCCGCCCAGCGACACGATCCCCGCCCCGGCTTCCTGCACCCGGTTGCCGAAGGCGGTGACGCGGATGTCGCGCGGCGGCAGCACCGAACGCGCGGCGAACGCGGCCTCGACCTGCTCCATGCCCTCCGGATACTCGGTGAAGGCCTGGCCGCCGACCACCAGCTCGTCGGGATTGAGCAGGTCACGCAACAACGCGACCGCTTCACCCAGAACGTGGGCCCGCTCCGCGAGCAGCTCCCGGGCCTGCGGATTGCCGGACCGGGCCACGCGCAGCAGGTCCGTGATGGCGGCGGCGGGGCCGGTCGTGCGGTTGGCGGTGCCAGGCAGGATGCGCAGCCGGCGGGCGGCGGCCAACACCGCCTCGTCGCTCACGGTGGATTCGAGCTGTCCGGTGCCGCCGAGCAGCTCGGACTGCACGGGCAGGGCTGCGATGGTGCCCGGCCCGCTGGTCGGGCAGTGCACCCGACCGCCGATCACCAGCGCATAGCCCACGGTCTCGCGGGCGTAGACGTAGAGGCTGGTCGGCGAACTCGGCGCGAATCGCCGCATGCCGAGCAGCAATTCGGCGCCGGCCATGGCGTCCACGTGGGAGGCCACCGACACCGGCAGGCTCAGCGCGTCCGCCAGCACCTGGCCGACCGGCGCCTGGCGCCAGCCGAGCCGGCTGTGGTCGACATTGCCGGTCGCGCTGTCGACGGTGCCACCGACGGCCACCCCGATCCACAGCGGCGTGCGCCGATGCCAGCGCCGCAGGTACCGCCCCGCGCTGTCGGCCAGCGAGGCCAGCGCGGGTCCGGCCGCGCTGCGCGGCGTCGGGGTCTCGACGGTGTCCAGCGTGCGGCCGAACAGGTCGGTGGCCACGATGCTGGTGGTCCGGGCGCCGATGTGAATGCCCAGCGTCACGAACGGCTCGTGGTTGACCTCCACGGGCACCCGCGGGCGCCCGATGGCACCGGAGACGGCCAAATCGGCGCGCTCGCGCAGCAGGCCGGCGTCGAGCAGGGCGATGACCTGACGGTTTACCGTCGCGATGCTCAGCTTCGTGACCCCGGCGATGACGTCACGGCCGACGGGCCCACGCAGGCGCACCGCCCGGAAGACGGACGCGGCGGCCGAGTCAGACAGATGCAGTGCCGGCGGCACGATCTGGCGGTGTGATCGCGGCTGGCCGCGACGGGGGGAATGGTGGGAAAGAGATGTTGAGCGCACGAGCGTCCTTAGTCCGAGTTCTGTTGGCCGGTCCCTGGCCACCCCTGAAACTCAGGCGTGGCAAAGTACGCGGCGACAACACGCGCCCGCGTAGAAACACGCGGTCGGAGTGTTGAACAAGGCGCTGCGGTGCACATCGAGAAATTTAGCACGTTTATTAGAGTTGTCCCCGTGATCGCCGCCGACGAACAGAAACGGGTTGCAGTCGTCACCGGTGCCAGCTCCGGAATCGGCGAGGCAACCGCCAGAACGCTTGCAGCTCAAGGGTTTGCTGTGGTCGCCGTGGCGCGTCGCGCGGACCGGATCAACGCCCTGGCCGACGACATCGGCGGCACCGCGATTGTGGCCGATGTCACAGACGAAGCCGCCGTAGCGGCGCTGGCCGACGCCCTGGATCGGGTGGATGTGCTGGTGAACAACGCCGGCGGGGCCCGCGGCCTGGAATCGGTCGCCGACGCGGACATCGAGCACTGGCGCTGGATGTGGGAGACCAACGTGATGGGCACGCTGCGGGTCACTCGCGCGCTGTTGCCCAAGCTGATCGCCTCCGGCGACGGCTTGATCGTCACCGTCACCTCGATCGCCGCGCTGGAGATTTACGACGGCGGGGGCGGCTACACCGCCGCCAAGCACGGCCAGGGCGCCCTGCACCGCACGCTGCGCGGCGAGCTGCTGGGAAAGCCAGTGCGGCTCACCGAAATCGCGCCGGGGGCGGTCGAAACCGAATTCTCGCTGGTGCGCTTCGACGGCGACCAACAGCGCGCGGATGCCGTCTACAGCGGGATGACGCCGTTGGTGGCCGCCGATGTCGCCGAGGTGATCGGGTTCGTGGCGTCGCGACCGCCGCACGTCAACCTGGACCAGATCATCATCCGGCCCCGCGACCAGGCGTCAGCGACCCGCCGCTTTAACCACCTGGCCGGGAAGTAGCGGTCGTCGACGTGGTGGTCGTCGGCGTGCCCGACAGGCTGGGCGCGTTCGACGGGGTGGCCGGCGCGGTGACCGGGATCTTGCTGGCCGGCGGGCGCGCCGACGGCGGCGGCAGCGCCGACATCGACACCCAGGTGTTCCAGTCCACCGCCCAGTCCCAGATGTCGCCGTCGGAATAGGACAGCTGGATCGAGCTGCCGGTCACCTCGACCGGGTCGCCATACATCGCCGTGGGGTAGTACTCGGCGGCATCGGCCGTCGACAGGTTGATGCAGCCGTTGGTGACGTTGCTGTTGCCCTGCGCACCGGCGCTGGACGGGTTGGCGTGGATGAACTCGCCGTTGTTGGAGATCCGCACCGCCCAGCGTTCGTGGGCGTTGGTGTAACCGGCGGCCGGGTTGGACATGTAGAAGTCGGCGTACTTCTCGGTGACCACGTGGATGCCGTTGCGGGTGACGTTGCGCGCCTTGTCGGCCTCGCCGTAGCTGCACGGGAAGTCCATGATGACGCCGGCGTCGGTGACCACCTGGATGCGGTGGGACGTCACCTCGGCCTTGACCACCTGCCGGCGCCCGATCTGGATGCTCAGCGAAAAGTCCTGGGCGCCGTACGCGCCGTCGCCGAACGGCAGCCCGTACAACTTCGCGTCAACGTTGACGGTGGTGCCGGCCGGGTAGTACTCGCGGGGCCGGTAATGGATGCGGGCGCCCTTGGCCTCGTCGGGCAGCCAGGCCCAGCTGCCCTCCACCGGCGGGTTGGTGGTGACGGTCAGCGCGCGCTCGACGGCGGCCTTGTCGGCGATCGGCGCGTCGAACTGGATGATGATCGGCGCCGCGACGCCGACGGTCTGGCCGTCGGCCAGCTGGAACCCGCCGTCGATCTTCTTGCTGGGAGTGACGGTGGTGAGCTTGCCCTTGACCGGTATCGCCTTGCCGTCGTGGCCGACGGCGGAACCGCTCCAGGTGTAGGTCGCGTCGTAGCCCAGCGGCTCGGTGGTGGTGTAGACGGTGCGGTCCTGGTTGAAGGTGCCGGCGACGGCCTTGCCCGACGAGTTCGTCAGGGCGACGTGCTGCAACCAGCCGTCGCCCACCTCAACGCTGATCGGCGCGATGGGCACCACGTCCTTGGCCACCCCGGAGTCCAGGGCCGGCTGGAACTTCAGCTCAGCCGCCGCGGGCGGCTTCTTATCGGCCAGTTTGGCCACCGGATTGGAACAGGCGGCCAGAAAGTTCGGGGCGAACACACCGACCCCGAGGGCCGCCAAGGCCATGCGCCGATTGATCGGCGGGGGCGTACTGGAGGTGCTCACGACATCCCAAGATACCGGGGAGATAACGGTATTACCCCATCGCAACGGTGAGACAAGCGCTACAACACGCACCCAACCAGCACTGGCTCGGGTTTCAGTGTGATACCGAACACATCGGCGACCCCGTCGCGGATGGTGCGGGCCAGCGTCAGCACATCGGCGGTGGTGGCGCCGCCGCGGTTGGTCAGCGCGAGGGCGTGTTTGGTGGACAGCCGGCAGGGCGCCGCCTCGTCCGGATAGCCCTTGCCGAAGCCCGCCCGTTCCACCAGCCAGCCCGCGGCCAGCTTGACTCCGTCCGGCGCCGGGTACCGCGGCACCGGGCCGTCGACCGCGGCGGCCAGCCGCTCGTAGACGTCGGGCGCCACCACCGGGTTGGTGAAGAACGACCCCACGCTCCAGGTGTCGTGGTCGGCGGCGTCCAGCACCATGCCCTTGGCGGCCCGCAGCGCCAACACCGCCGCCCGGACGGCCCGCGGTTCGGCTCGCTCGCCGCTGCCGGCGCCCAGGGCGGCCGCCAGCTCGCCGTAGCGCAGCGGAGCGCTGCGGCCGGAGGGATCCAGCGCGAACTCCACTTCCAGCACCAGGGCGGGCGTCTGCAGGCCGTCGGCGCGCTTGAGCACGCTGGTGCGGTAACCGAAGCGCAGCTCGGCGGCCGGCACCCAGCGCACCTCGCCGCTGCCGCGATCCAGCAGCCGGACCCGGGTGATGGTGTCGGACACCTCCGCGCCGTAGGCCCCCACGTTCTGCACCGGCGTCGCTCCGGCCGATCCCGGGATCCCGGACAGGCATTCCAGGCCGCCCAGCCCCCGCTCGAGGGTTTGGACCACCACGTCGTCCCAGACGGCGCCCGCCTCGGCGCGCACCAGGTTGCCGTCGATCGCGACGCCGTCGTTGGCCAACCGGACCGCGGTCAAGTCGGTCAGCGCGTCGGAGAGCACCAGGTTCGATCCGCCGGCAAACACCAGGGCCTCGGCGTCCAGTTGGCGCACCGTCGCGATCACCTGTTCCGTAGTGGCACAGGTGATTAGGCGCCGGGCGACCGGTCCCACGCGCAACGTGGTCAGCGGGGCCAGCGGCACCGCCTCGGCGACGCGCGCGCCCGCAAACTGCGCGCCCGCTTCGCCCGGTTTCATGGGCCGTAACGGTAGCGTGACGGGCTATGCCGCGTTCGTTCGACATGACCGCCGACTGCCCGGGCAGCGTCGAAGACGTCTACCGGGCGTTCGGCGACGCCGACTACTGGCAGGGCCGGCTGGCCGTCACCGCCGCCGACGAGGCGGTGCTCGAGTCGCTGCGGGTCGCCGACGCCGATATCGGGGTGGTCACCCTGCAGGTGGTCCACAGCCAGCAACTGCCCGGACTGATCACCCAGGTGCACCGCGGGGACCTGGGCATCCGGCGCAGGGAAAGCTGGGGCCCGATCGACGACGGCACCGCGACGGCAGCGCTGACCGGCGAGATCGTCGGCGCCCCGGCGGCGTTGTCCGGCACCGCAACCCTGACCCCGATCGTCGGGGGCGGCTGCCGGATGGCGTATCAGATCAGCATCCAGGTGCGGATCCCGCTGATCGGCGGCAAGATCGAGAAATTCATCGGCGCGCACCTGGCCGGTGTGCTGGAGGCCGAGCAGCGCTTTACCGCGGCTTGGCTCGGCGACCACCCCTGAGCCCCCTGAGCCCCGGCCTAGGCTGAGGGCTATGCGGATCGCGCTGGCGCAAATCCTCAGCGGCACCGACCCAACGGCAAACCTGGAGCTGGTGCGCGACTACACCGGCCGCGCCGCCGAGGCCGGCGCGCGGCTGGTGGTGTTCCCGGAGGCGACGATGTGCCGGTTCGGCGTCCCGCTGGCGCCGGTCGCCGAGCCGCTGGACGGGCCGTGGGCCGAGGGGGTGCGGCGGATCGCGACGGAGACCGGCATCACCGTCGTCGCCGGCATGTTCACCCCCACCGACGACGGCCGCGTGACGAACACGCTCATCGCCGCCGGTCCGGGCACCCCCAACCGGCCCGACGCGCACTACCACAAGATCCACCTCTACGACGCGTTCGGCTTCACCGAGTCGCGCACCGTCGCGCCCGGCCACGAACCGGTGGTCGTCACCGTCGATGACGTGCGGGTGGGCCTGAGCACCTGCTACGACATCCGCTTCCCCGCCCTCTACACCGAGCTGGCCCGCCGCGGCGCCCAGCTGATCGCCGTGTGCGCGTCCTGGGGCTCCGGTCCCGGCAAACTCGAGCAGTGGACATTGCTGGCGCGGGCCCGGGCGCTGGACTCGATGAGCTACGTGGCCGCGGCGGGGCAGGCCGACCCCGGCCGGCAGTCCGGCTCCAAGGCGCCGACGGGCGTGGGCGGCAGCCTGGTCGCCGGCCCGTTGGGCGAGGTGGTGGCGGCGGCGGGGGCCGACCCGCAGCTGTTGGTCGCCGAAATCGACGTCGCCGACGTGGCGGCGGCTCGAAAAAACATCGCTGTGCTGCAAAACCGCTCACACTTTGCTCAGACAAATAGGGCAGAATCGCCAGAGTGACGAATCCGCAAGGACCGCCCGGCGACCCGACGGCGTGGGGGCGGCCCGGCAATCAGGGGCCCTTCAACCAACCAACCGAGCGCATCCGCGGCGGCCAGTTACCCGGAGGTTCGCAGGACGCCACTCGGCCCGGCCAGCTGCCCGGGCCGACCGAGCAGTTCGCTGCGCCCCGCGCCAACGCCCAGCAGCAGCCCTACTCGCCGCCGCCGGTCCCGCCCGGCCCGCCGAGAGACCGGCTGGCAACGCCGAAGGAAGAGCCGGCCGCGCCGGCGAAGAAGAAGCGCAGCCTGCGCAGTCCGCTGTCCATCTTTTTGGTCCTGATCATCGTCTTCGCGGTGGTCGTCGGCGTGTTGATCACGGCGGAGCTGATCGTCCGGGGCAAGGCGACCAGCAAGATCGCCGAGGTGGCGGCGTGCAAGACGCAGGACTCGGCGACCGCGAAGTTCGGGGTGGCGCCGCTGGTGCTGTGGCAGCTGGCCACCGATCACTACACCAACATCACGGTCGAGACGGCCGGGAATCATCTGCGCGACGCCCAGGGCATGAAGCTCCTGCTCAACATCAAGGACATCCGGCTCAAGGACAGCGGCGACTCTAAGGGCACCATCGGCTCGATCGACGCGACGATCACGTGGACGGCGACGGGCATCCAGCAGACGCTGAAGACCGCCATTCACGGGCTGGGCAGCTACCTGTTCAGCAGCGTGACCACACAGCCCAACGACCAGACGGTCGCGCTGAAGGGCCCGCTGGACAACATGGTGGTCAAGCCGGAGGTCTCCAACGGCGGCCTCAAGCTGGAGATCGTCAGCTTCAACGTGGTGGGCATCAACCTCAACAAGCACAAAGAGGACGCCCAGAAGTATCTCGACGACTACACGTCGAAGCTGGACGACCAACTTCCGCTCGGCATCAAGGCCGACAAGGTGGAGGTCACGGGCAGCGGCGTGGTGGCCCATTTCGGCGTACAGAACGCGAACATCCCGAACAACAACACCCAGGACGAGTGCTTTACGAAGCTGTGAGCCCGTCGAGCACCGCCCGGGTACCGGACAGGCCCAGCCGGGTGGCGCCGGCGTCCAGCATCGCCAGCGCGTCCGCCGCGGTGCGGATGCCGCCGCTGGCCTTGACCCCGAGTCGCCCGCCGACCGTCTCGGCCATCAGCGCGACGGCGGGCACCGACGCCCCGCCCGCGGGATGAAACCCGGTCGAGGTCTTGACGAAATCCGCGCCCGCGTCCTCGGCGGCGCGACACGCGTCGGCCAGCGTGCGCGGACCTGCTGAGTCCAGCAGCACCGCGGATTCCAGGATCACCTTGAGCACGGCGCCGCCGTGATCCGATATCGCGGCCCGGACGGCGGCGATGTCGGACCGCACCGCGTCCAGGTCACCGGCCAGCGCGGCGCCGATGTCGATGACCATGTCGATCTCGGCGGCACCGTCCGCAACGGCCGCGGCGGCCTCCTGCGCCTTGATCGCGGGCAGGTGCTTGCCCGACGGGAAACCCGCCACGGCCGCGACCCGCACGGCACCACCGGCGGCCCGGACCGCGACCGGCACCAGCGAGGGCGAAACGCAGACCGCGCAGACACCCAACTCGGCGCCCTCGGCGACCAGGGCGCGCACGTCGGCGCCGGTGGCCTCGGGCTTGAGCAGCGTGTGGTCGACCAGCGCGGCCACCTGCTCGCGGGTCGGCATTAGAACCGCTCCTCGGGGGCGCCGGGATTGCAGCGGGACGCGATCATCTCGGAGTCGCCGACGACCGGCCGCCACGGCTCGAGGTTCCAGCTGGTCTTGCCGGGCTCCGCGAGCTCGGCGAACTGCCAGTGGCAGAGGAACTGGGCGCGCATGCCGGGGGTGTCCGCGTCGGGCGCCAGCGCGAGCACCTCAGCCCAGGCCTGGTCCCCGGCGTCCGGACGCGCCTGCGCGGCCGCAGCCCGCCCGGCCGGCGTCGGGAACACCCGCAGGCTGGTCAGCTGCCCGTACCGGGTCCACTGGGTGTGGTCGATGAAGGCCGTATCGGCTCGGGCGGATGGCGCGAACAGCACGGCGGCGGCCAGCGCCAGCACCGCCGCCATCAGGGCTTTCATGCCCTCAGCGGGACTTGCCCTGGATTTCCAGCAGTTTCGGCCGCACGTCGACGAGGTATACGCCCGCCGCGCAGGCGGCGATCGCGATCCCGAGCACGCCCAGCACGGGATAGAGAAGCGAGGTCAGCGCCACGGCGCCGGCCAGGATGATCAGCCACACCGGCTTGGTCAGCTTGTCCGCGGCGGTATAGGCGTCGGGTCGCTGCATCGCGGCGTGCACAAACGCGTACACCGACGTCACCAGCACGGCGATCGTCAAGACCAGCATGACGGTGTTCACGACGTTCATCACGCCTCAAGGGTATTGGGCACCGCCGTAAACGTCGACTCCGAGCCGCCCCGGGCGGGGCGACTCGGAGTCGAGTGTGTTGCTAGCGGTCGATTACTTCTGGGTGACCTTCTTGGCCGGAGCCTTCTTGGCCGGAGCCTTCTTGGCGGCGACCTTCTTGGCGGGCGCGGCCTTCTTGGCCGGGGCGGCCTTCTTAGCCGGCGCGGGGGTCTTCTTGGCGGGCAGCTCGATGCCGACCAGCTTGGCGGCGCGCTCGCCGACGGCGCGGGTCTGCTGCGCGACGGTGCCCAGCGCCTCCTGGGTCAGCTCGGTGACCTGCTCGACGTAGCCCTCGGCACGCGCCGACGCGTCCTCGAACGCGGACTGGGTGCGCAGCCGCTCCAGGGCGGCCTCGCCGCGTTCGACCAGCTCGTTGTAGCGGCCGGTGGCGGCCTCCAGGTAGCCCTCGGCGGCCTTGCGAAGCTCCTCGGAGGTGAACTTCTCGCGCAGTTCGCCGAACTTCTCGGGCAGGGTCTCCTGGATCTTGGTCAGCCGGTCGCGGGTCTCCTCGACCCGGCCACGGGTGTCGGTGCGGGTCTCCTCGGCGCGCTCGCGCAGGTTGGCGCGGGTGTCTTCGGCGCGCTCGCGCAGGTTGGCGACGAGGTCGTTGACGGTGGCCAGCGCCAAGTCGGCCGCGCCCAGCGCCGCCAGCAACGGAGCCCGCAGGTCCTCGATGTTCGGGTTTTCAGCCATGTTTTCTTCCTTTCATGGATTGTTTTCGTTCGGCTTATTTGCGTATCTGGTCTGGTGGAAGTTAGGGCAAGCGTCGGCTCCTCGGAAAGGAGTAGTCAAGACCCGCGGATTGACATCACACGCGGCTTGCTGCGGAAAACCTCCTGCTATTCGTCGGGTCTAAGGGCCAAACCCGTCATTCGACGGTTTCGGTTTGGCTCGGACATTCCTCACGGACGGACTCATTCTGGAAAGTAAAGGACGCGTAGATGTCGAGCAGGACCTGCTTCTGACGCTCCGTGATCGACGGGTCGGTGATGATTGCGTCCCGCACTGGACTCGCCTCGCTCGGCTCGAGAATCCCGGCTCGCACGTAGAGGACCTCGGCGGACACCCGCAGCGCCTTTGCTATCTGGTTCAGGACGTCGGCGGACGGTTTGCGCAGTCCGCGCTCGACCTGACTCAGGTACGGGTTGCTGACACCAGACCGCTCGGCGAGCTGGCGCACCGAGACGTGGGCCGTCTCACGCTGGCTTCGAATGAAGGCACCGATGTCGGAAGCCGCAGTCGACACCTTATCGGCGAGCTTTTCCTCCGCCATAGGTGCCTCCTCGATTCATCGGTACTGGTGTACCAAGAATACGGAGGAATGCTTGCTTTTGCAAGCGCTTGTTAGCACTCGTCAGAACAACACCTGCGCGACGGCGTAGATCACCAGGCCCGCCAGCGCACCCACCACCGTGCCGTTGATCCGGATGAACTGCAAGTCGCGACCGACGTGCAGCTCGATCCGCCGGCTGGCTTCCTCGGCGTCCCAGCGCTCGATCGTCTCGGTGATGATCGCGGTGATCTCGACCCCATATTGCGAGACCAGATGCTGTGCGGCGCGCACCATCCAGTTGTCCACCTTGTCGCGCAGTTCGGCATCGTCGCGCAGCTTCTCACCAATTCGAACCACGGTGTCCGCAATCCGCGTGCGCAGCGTGCTGGACGGGTCCTCGACGCCCTCGAGGACCAACCGCTTGAGCGTCTTCCACGCCGACGCGGCCGCGTTGGCAATCTCCTCGCGCGCCATCAGCTGCTCCTTGATGGCATCGGCGCGCGCGATCGTGGACGGGTCGTTCTGCAGGTCGTCGGCGAACTCGAACAGGAAGCGGGTGGCCGAGCGCCGCAGTTCGTGGTCGGGATTGCGGCGCACCTTGTCGGTGAAGTCCATCAGCTCGCGGTGGATGCGGTCCCCGACCATGTGGTCGACGAACCGCGGCGACCAGGTCGGCGAATCCCGTTCCACCACCCGCTGGATGACCTCGCCGGCGTTCAGCGACCACTGGAACGCCCGGTCGGCCAGCAACTGGATCAGCGCCTCCTGCCGATTCTCCGCCAGCAGCGTCGCCAGCACCCGCCCCACCGGCGGGCCCCACTGCGGCTCGGCGATGCGGCGCACGATCATCCGGTCGATCACCTGCTGCACGTCGTCGTCGCGCAACAGCTCCACCAGTACCCGCAGCACGGTCGCCGTCTCGCTCGCCACCCGCTCGGCGTGCGCGCGCTCGGACAACCACTTGCCGAGCCGACCAGGCACCTCCGCGTCGCGCAGCTTGGTCTCGACGACCTCCGCCGACAGGAAGTTCTCCCGCACGAACGTGCCCAGGCCCTCGCCGAGCTGGTCCTTCTTGCGCTTGATGATCGCGGTGTGCGGGATCGGGATGCCCAGCGGGTGCTTGAACAGCGCGGTGACCGCGAACCAGTCCGCCAACGCACCCACCATGCCGGCCTCCGCGGCGGCGCCGACGTAGCCGACCCAGTCCGGCACCGCCCCCTGCGCCTGCGCCCACCGGCACGCGAGGAACACTCCGGTGGCGCCGATCAGGAAGCTGAGCGCCACCACTTTCATCCGCCGCAACGCCCGCCGTCGCTCGGCGTCCGCCTCGGGATCCGCCCCGGCGAACGACTCCGCGAAAGACGTGCGGGCGGGGCGCGTCACCGCCGCCGGCGGGTCGACTCTGTGGGCCACCCCACCATCATCCACGTGACAGCGAGTCGTCAGCCACCATCGACCCCCCCGGGCTGGCCGCGGGCACTACTATCGAGGCGTCTAGTGAATGGAATCCGGCGAAAGTGACAGAGCAAATCCCGGTTGTGACCGCTAAGACGGACGGTCGCAAGCGACGTTGGCATCAGCACAAAGTTGATCGCCGAAACGAGCTGGTGGACGGCACCATCGAAGCGATTCGCCGACAGGGCCGCAACCTCAGCATGGACGAGATCGCCGCGGAGATCGGCGTCTCCAAGACCGTGCTGTACCGCTACTTCGTCGACAAGAACGACCTGACGACCGCGGTGATGATGCGCTTCGCGCAGACCACGCTGATTCCCAACATGGCCGCGGCGCTGTCGTCGAACCTGGACGGCTATGACCTCACCCGCGAGGTCATCCGGGTGTACGTGGGAACCGTGGCGGCCGAACCCGAGCCGTACGGCTTCGTCATGGCCAACAGCTCGGGCAGCAAGAGCAAGGTGATCGCCGACTCGGAGCGAATCATCGCCCGCATGATCGCGGTGCTGCTACGGCGCCGGATGAAGGAAGTCGGCATGGACACCGGCGGTGCCGAGCCGTGGGCGTACCTGATCGTCGGCGGCGTACAGCTGGCCACCCACTCCTGGATGTCGAACCCGCGGATGAGCCCCGACGAGCTGATCGACTACCTGACGATGCTGAGCTGGAGCGCGCTGTGCGGGATCGTCGAGGCGGGCGGGTCGCTGGAGAAGTTCCGCGGTCAGCCGCATCCTTCGCCGATCGTCCCGCCGCGCGAGGCTGTGACCTAAAGCCCAGGCCGGAAAATACGGTTTCGGCCCTGTCACGGGCTAGCATGCAGGGATTGCTTCGGAGGCCTGGCCGGGCTGCGATTGTTTGCTGCGCCGCGAGCCTCCGAAATACAGAAAGGCTCTCATCGCCATGGCCGTGCAGCTCACGCCGCATTTTGGGAACGTGCAAGCCCACTACGACCTGTCCGACGACTTCTTCCGGTTGTTCCTCGACCCCACCCAGACCTACAGCTGTGCCTACTTCGAGCGGGACGACATGACCCTCGAGGAGGCGCAGATCGCCAAGGTCGACCTGGCGCTGGGCAAGTTGGGGCTGGAGCCCGGGATGACGCTGCTCGACATCGGCTGCGGCTGGGGCGCCACGATGCGCCGCGCCGTCGAGAAATACGACGTCAACGTCGTGGGCCTGACGCTGTCCGAGAACCAGGCCGCCCACGTGCAGAAGAAGTTCGACGAGATGGACACCCCCCGGAGCACGCGGGTGCTGCTGGAAGGCTGGGAGAAGTTCGACGAGCAGGTCGACCGCATCGTCTCGATCGGCGCCTTCGAACACTTCGGCCGGCAACGCTGGGGTCACTTCTTCAAGATGGCCCACGGCGTCCTGCCCAGCGACGGCGTGATGCTGCTGCACACGATCGTCCGGCCCGGCTTCAAGGAAGCCCGGGCGAAGGGACTGCCGCTGACGCACGAAGTCGTGCACTTCACCCAGTTCATCCTGGCCGAAATCTTCCCCGGCGGCTGGCTGCCGACTCCCGCGCTGGTCGAAGAGCACGCGACGGAGGTTGGCTTCACGCTCACCCGGGTGCAGTCGCTGCAGCTGCACTACGCGCGGACGCTGGAGATGTGGGCGGCCGCGCTCGAGGCCAACCGCGAGCAGGCGATCGCGATCCAGTCGCGAACCGTGTACGACCGCTACATGAAGTACCTGCACGGCTGCGCGAAGCTGTTCCGCCAGGGCTACACCGACGTCGACCAGTTCACCCTGGTGAAGTAGCCGCGCTCAGGACGCCTGCTTGTACTGCAGCTGGTTGACCTGCTGGTATCCCGCCTGGACGCCGCAGGCCGCGGCGGTAAAGGTGATCGTTTCCGTGCCCGCCAGGGTGGTGGGGTCCCACGTGTCGACGTAGGGTTGCTCGGTGGAGCTGCCGTCGGCGCAGCGCTGAGGCCAGGTGCCGTTCATCACCCATTGCCCGTTGATCAACTTGGCCTGTCCGACGGTCGGTCCACCGGCCGTGGACGACGCCGTGGCGCATCCGTCGCCGCAGGGCGTGAAGTAGAAATCGCCATTGCTGGTAGTGCCTTGCGGGGACGTCGTGGTCCAGGTGTAGTGCCCGTTCATCGACGGTGCGGCCCACGCCGGACCGGCGGCACCGACAGCGAGGCCTACGAGCATGGCGGCCGCGGCCATCCCCGATCCGAACCTCTGAGTTTGGTGTGAGCCGCGCAGTGATTTCATAGGCGACAATTAGCAACTAGGTGGCCGGCCTGCACCCTCTTGGCCGCAAATTAACGACTTTCTTACACCGCGGCGCTCGCAGGCCCTAGTAGGTGTAGAAGCCCTGCCCGGTTTTCTTGCCGAGCCGGCCCGCTTCGACCATTCGCAGCAGCAGCGACGGCGGGCCGTAGAGCGGCTCCTTGAACTCCTCGTACATCTTGTCCGCGATTAGTTTGAGGGTGTCCAGGCCGATGAGGTCGGAAAGCCGCAGCGGGCCCATCGGGTGCGAGAGCCCGGCGACGACGGCCTTGTCGACGTCTTCGATCGTGGCCGATCCGCCCTCGACCATCCGGATCGCCGAGAGCAGGTAGGGCACCAGCAGCGCGTTCACCACGAAGCCGCAGCGGTCGGCGCAGCGCACCACCTGCTTGCCCAGCACCGCGCTGGCGAACTCCTCGGTGCGGGCGGCGGCGGCATGGTCGGTGACCAGCGTGCTGACCAGTTCGACCAGCGGCAACACCGGGACCGGGTTGAAGAAGTGCAGCCCCAGCACGCGCTGCGGGTTCTTGGTGGCCGCGGCGATCTTCATGATCGGAATGCTCGACGTGTTCGACGCCAGCACGGCGTCGGGATCGGTGATCACCCGGTCGAGTTCGGCGAAGACCTTGGTCTTGACGGACTCGTCCTCGACGATCGCCTCGATGACCAGCTGGCGATCGGCCAGGTCTTCCAGGTTGGTGGTGAAGGTCAGCTTCTCCAGGGCGCGGTCGCGCTCCCGCTCGGTCACCTTGCCCGCGCTGACGCCCCGCTCGAGCGACTTGACGATGCGGTTACGGCCCGCGGTGATCAGTGCGTCGGTCGTCTCGAACACCGTCACGTCGACGCCGGCGCGCACCGATACCTCGGCGATGCCGGAGCCCATCTGCCCCGCGCCGACTACCCCGACTCGCTGGATCGCTCCCATGTGCCCTCCTTCTACGCGCGAGCAGACGCAAAAGCACCACATTTGCGGCGCAAATGGGTGCTTTTGCGTCTGCTCGGCAGACTAACTCAGTGGAACTGGCCCTCTTCGGTGGAGCCGCTCAGCGCGGTGGTCGAGGAGTTGGGGTCGACGGTGGTGGCGATCCGGTCGAAGTAACCGGCGCCGACCTCGCGCTGGTGCTTGGTCGCGGTGTAGCCCCGCTCCTCGGCAGCGAACTCCCGCTCCTGCAACTCGACGTAGGCGCTCATCTGGTTGCGGGCGTAGCCGTAGGCCAGGTCGAACATCGAGTAGTTCAGCGCGTGGAAGCCGGCCAGCGTGATGAACTGGAACTTGAAGCCCATGGCGCCGAGTTCCTTCTGGAACCGCGCGATCGTCGAGTCGTCGAGGTGCTTGCGCCAGTTGAACGACGGCGAGCAGTTGTAGGCCAGCAGCTGGTCGGGGAACTCGCTCTTGACGCCCTCGGCGAACTTGCGGGCCAGCTCCAGGTCCGGCGTGCCGGTCTCCATCCAGATCAGGTCGGAGTAGGGCGCGTAGGCCTTCGCCCGGGCGATGCAGGGCTCCAGGCCGTTCTTGACCCGGTAGAAGCCCTCGGCGGTGCGCTCACCGGTGATGAACGGGCGGTCGCGCTCGTCGACGTCGGAGGTGATCAGCGTGGCCGCCTCGGCGTCGGTGCGGGCGATGACGACCGTCGGGACGTCGGCGACGTCAGCCGCCAGGCGGGCCGAGGTCAGGGTGCGGATGTGCTGCTGGGTCGGGATCAGCACCTTGCCGCCGAGGTGGCCGCACTTCTTCTCCGAGGCCAGCTGGTCCTCCCAGTGCGACCCGGCGACGCCCGCGGCGATCATGGCCTTCTGCAGCTCGTAGACGTTGAGCGCGCCACCGAAGCCCGCCTCGCCGTCGGCGACGATCGGCGCCAGCCAGTTCTCCACCGAGTGGTCGCCCTCGACCTTGGCGATCTCGTCGGCGCGCAGCAGCGCGTTGTTGATCCGGCGGACCACCTGCGGCACCGAGTTAGCCGGGTAGAGGCTCTGGTCGGGGTAGGTGTGGCCGGACAGGTTCGCGTCACCAGCGACCTGCCAACCCGACAGGTAGATGGCCTTCAGGCCGGCGCGGACCTGCTGCACGGCCATGTTGCCGGTCAGGGCGCCGAGCGCGTTGACGAATTCGAGGTCGTGCAGCTGGCTCCAGAGCACCTCGGCCCCGCGGCGGGCCAGGGTGGCCTCCTCGACGACGCTGCCCTGCAGCGCGACGACGTCCTTGGCGGTGTAGGTGCGGGTGACGCCTTTCCAGCGGGGGTTCGTGTCCCAGTCCTGCTGGATCTGCTCGGGGCTTTTCGGGGTGCCAGCGTTCGACATCTGAGTCATCGGGACGGCTCCTTAACGGTTCTTCGTGGCCGCTTTCTTGACGCCAAGCGGCTGGGCTTCACTGATCTGCTAACGAGACGATGGCACATCCCATTCCTGCAGGTCCACTCATTTCACTTGCGAATTTCGGCTATGACTTGCGGTCATTTTGCGAATCTTGCGAAGGAGCGAATCTACTGAACCGGTTCAGAAGCTACCGGCCGGTAACAAGAATCCGCAGGTCAACCGGGCATTTAGCAGGACGCTTGTCCGGTTAACGAGCGAAGAGCGCGGCGACGGCTTTCGTCTCGTCGCCGACGGCGTATGTGAGCGTTGTAACAGTGCGATCGGTCAGGCTGGCGCCGAACTTCTCGGTGGATCCCGGCGGGTGCACGTGGGCGATGATCTCGAGCTTGTCCCCCAGCGCGACCGGCGCCTCGTGCTCGAGGGTCACCCGCAGCGGCCCCGCCATCAGCTCGGTGTGGGACGCCAGGTAATCCTCGATCACGCTCCAGTACACGGAGTTGTTCATGTGGTCGAACAGGTCGATGTCGGTGACCCGGATGCCGAACTCGTGAATCTCCGTCGCGTCGTCGCGGCTGCCCGGCTTCAGGTAGCCCTTCCAGCGCAGCCGGTCGATTGACGTGGTCTTCTGCAGGCCCGCCAGGAAGTCGTCGGACATGCGGGCGGGCATCTCGGTTTCCCGGTTGACGTGGATCCAGAACGCCTCGGACTCGATCAGGCCGCCCTTGCGCCCGTCGATGCGGACCCGCATCTCACACCACCGGTTGGAGGTTCCCGAACACCACCGCCGGCAGCGCAGCATGTCGCGGAACTCGGTGGGAGCGATCAGGTCGACCATGGTGCGCCGGACGATCCAGAGCGGATGGGTCTCCTCGAAGCCCATCTCGCGCAGCTGGTCTTGGCCGATGTCCTGGATGTGCCGGGCCGCGGCGTCCAGCCGCAGCCGACCGGTCCGGTCGATGTCACCCATGCGTAGCGGCCATTCGCGGTCGAACACGTCGGGGTTGCCGTCCGGCACCGGCATCATCTCTTTGTCCAGGCTCACGGCCACCTCCCGTCCGTCCATACCCTGGATTCCCGAAGCGAATCATGCCAAATACCGACTTGGCATAGCCAACGCCTGCTCCGCGGGTCCTTCCCGGCGCGCCCCGGCCCCCACCCCGACGAGGGTCGACTTAATACACGCCCAGGGGCCCTCGACCGTGCCACAACCCCACCCTCGACGAAGGGCGCAGGGCCCCAAGGCCAGCTCACACCCCTGCAAACTTCGCTAAGCGAGCCTTAACACCGCAGCGTAGGCTCGGTCGGGTGTCCAAGACGTTCGTCGGGTCACGCGTGCGCCAGCTGCGCAACGAGCGTGGTTTCAGCCAGGCGGCGCTGGCCCAGATGCTGGAGATCTCCCCCAGCTACCTGAACCAGATCGAGCACGACGTCCGCCCGCTGACGGTGGCGGTGCTGCTGCGCATCACCGAGGTGTTCGGGGTGGACGGGACCTTCTTCGCCTCGCACGACGACACCCGGCTGGTCGCCGAACTGCGCGAGGTCACCATGGACCGCGACCTGGACATCGACGTCGATCCCACCGAGGTCGCCGAGATGGTCAGCGCCCATCCCACCCTGGCGCGCGCGGTGGTCAACCTGCACCGGCGCTACCGGATCACCACCGCGCAGCTGGCCGCGGCCACCGAGGAGCGGTTCTCCGACGGCAGCAGCGGCACCGGCTCCATCACGATGCCCCACGAAGAGGTGCGCGACTACTTCTACGAGCGACAGAACTACCTGCACGAGCTGGACACCGCGGCCGAGGACCTCACGGTCCAGATGCGGTTGCACCACGGCGATCTGGCCCGCGAGCTCACTCGCCGGCTCACCGAGGTGCACGGGGTGCGCATCACCCGGCGCATCGACCTCGGCGATTCGGTGCTGCACCGCTACGACCCCAAGACCAACACGCTGGAAATCAGCAATCACCTGTCGCCTGGCCAGCAGGTGTTCAAGCTGGCCGCCGAGCTGGCCTACCTCGAGTTCGGCGAGCTGATCGACACCATGGTGACCGACGGCAAGTTCACCAGCGCCGAGTCGCGGACGCTGGCCCGGCTGGGGCTGGCCAATTACTTCGCCGCGGCCGCGGTGCTGCCGTACCGCCAGTTCCACGACGTGGCGGAGAACTTCCGCTACGACGTCGAGCGGCTGTCGGCGTTCTACTCCGTCAGCTACGAGACCATCGCGCACCGGCTGTCCACGATGCAGCGGCCGTCGATGCGCGGCGTGCCGTTCTCGTTCGTCCGGGTGGACCGGGCCGGCAACATGTCAAAGCGTCAGTCCGCCACGGGATTTCACTTCTCCTCCAGTGGCGGAACCTGCCCGCTGTGGAACGTCTACGAGACGTTCGCCAACCCGGGCAAGATCCTGGTGCAGATCGCCCAGATGCCCGACGGCCGCAACTACATGTGGGTGGCCCGCACCGTCGAGCGCCGGGCCGCCCGGTACGGCCAGCCCGGTAAGACGTTCGCGATCGGCCTGGGCTGCGAGCTTCGCCACGCGCACCGGCTGGCCTACTCCGAAGGCCTCGACCTGTCAGGGGAACCGGGGAAGATTCCCGCGACACCGATCGGCGCGGGCTGCCGCGTCTGCGAACGCGACAGATGCCCCCAGCGGGCCTTCCCGGCCCTCGGGCGGGCGCTCGACCTCGACGAGCACCGCAGCACCGTCTCCCCCTACCTCGTGCAGCAGCCGTGACCGTCGGCCCGGTAGGGTCGGCCCGGTGAGGCACGCATGACCGGCCCGAAGAACGGCGACGACACCGGAAGTCCGGCACGCATCCCACCCGGCGGGTTCCGCCAGCTGGGCCCGGTCAACTGGGCCCTGGCGAAACTGGCCGCGCGCAAGGTGCGGGCCCCGGAGATGCACCTGTTCACCACGCTGGGCCAGCGCCAGGCTCTCTTCTGGACCTGGTCGAGCTACGGCGGCCGGCTGCTGCGGGGCCGGCTCCCGACGATCGACACCGAGCTGGTGATCCTGCGGGTCGCGCACCTGCGGTCCTGCGAATACGAGCTGCAGCACCATCGCATCATGGCGCGCGCCCAGGGCCTGAACGCGGAACTGCAGGCCGCGATCTTCGCGTGGCCGGACGTCTCGGAGGAGGCCCGCAACAGCCTGAGCGAGCGGCAGCAGGCGCTGCTGACCGCCGCCGACGAGTTCGTCCTGGACCGCAACATCAGCGACGCCACCTGGCAGTGGCTGGCCACGCACCTGGACCGGCCGCGGCTGATCGAATTCTGCATGCTGGCAAGCCAATACGACGGCCTGGCCGCGACGATCCACTCGCTGCGGGTCCCGTTGGACAACCCGCGGGGTTAGAAATACAGGTTGGCCAGCAGGGCCAGCGTCATCACGACCGGGAGCACCGGCAGGCCGAACGCGAACGCCGACCCGAAATGCCTGCGGCGCCAACGCATCAGCAAGCCGCCGAGCATCCCGCCGACCACCAGCGCGGCCGAGAGCGCCAGCACCGCCAGGCTCCACCTGCCCACCGTCGTGAGGTCGTCGCCGACGGTGATGGCCGCCAGCCACAGGGCGTAGCCGGCAACCAGCCCGGCGATGGCGCCGACGATGGTCTCACTGGAACGCGCCTGCGCCGACGGGCCTACGAGCCGGGATTTCGCCACGCCGCCATCGTAGGTGACGGCGGAGCGCTACGCGCCGCCGAACGTCCACGCCGAGGTGGACGACACCAGGAAACCACGGGGCTTGCCGCCCGTTCCGCTGTAACAGGCCACGCCCCCGTCGCTGGTGGCCATGCAGGTGACGTACCGCTCGTAGGTGTAGTTGATCCGGTACTGGACAGGGAGCCGTCCGAGCGGGCCGGCGCTGGGTCCCGGCTTGAAGCTTGAGCCGCTTCGCATTCCAGCTTCGCCACGGGTTACGTCGACGAATATCTCGCCCTCCCCGTGGGCTGCGCCGGGCAGGGTTCCGTCGCATCCGAATTTGCCGCCGCTGAATATCATGATCTGGCACGTCAATCCGGACGCGACGGAGAAATACGGGAACGCGTTCTTCTGTGCCGGGTCGCCGTGAAACACATCCTGGTTGTCCACAACGAAGTCGTGGGGGTCCGGGAAATTGGCGGGCAGTCCCGGGGTCCGAGGCCCGATGCCACTGTGCTCGGGCGACAACACGAACCAGACGTGGGCCGGTGACCCGCGCACGCACATGGTGGTTGCACCCGCGCTGACCGCACATTGGAAGTCGCGGTGAACGATCTTTTGTCCCGCCGGTAACGTCTTCGCACTAACGGTGTCGACGCCGGACGTCGGCGCCGCCGGCTCCCGATCCCGGCGAAAAGCGGAGAACTCGATGTCGGAGGCTATCTGGCCGTAGCCGCTCAATTCGACCGCGTTGGCCGGCGCAGGGGTGCCGCGCAGCTCCCCGCGGCATACTGCCGACCAGTCCATCACGCAGACCAGCCCGTCCGGCGTGCGGAAGCGCACATACGGCTGGTGTGAGTCGGGATCGATTACCTCGTACTCCCGCGCCGACGCTTCCTGGTAGCCACTCAGGTCAGGGGCCGGCGGCGGAGTGGGCGCCGGCGTCTGCGCCGCTGCCGACCCGTGCGGAGCCGGCGGATGGTGACACCCCGCAAGCAACAACGTCGCCGCGAGGGCGACCGGCCCCCACCGCCGCATCGGCTCAGAAGTTGATCATGTGGCCGATGAGGCCGTGGAAGCACTCCTGCAGGGCCTCCGACATGGTCGGGTGGGTGTGCACGTTGCGGGCCAACTCGGTCGCCGTCAGGTCCCACTTCTGCGCCAGCGTGAGCTCGGGCAGCAGCTCGGACACGTCGTGGCCGACCAGGTGCCCGCCGATCAGCTCGCCGTACTTGGCGTCGGCGATCAGCTTGACGAAACCGCTGGGGTCACCCACGCCGTGCGCCTTGGCGTTGGCGGTGAACGGGAACTTGGCCACCACCACGTCGTAACCGCCGTCGCGCGCCTGCTCCTCGGTCAGCCCGAAGCTGGCGACGTTCGGCTGGCAGAACGTGGCACGCGGCATCATCTGGTAGTCACCGAGCGCCAGAGTCTCTGCGCCGGCGATGGTTTCGGCCGCCACCACGCCCTGCGCCTCGGCGACGTGGGCCAGCTGCAGCTTGCCGGTGACATCGCCGATGGCATAGATGTGCGGCACGGAGGTCTGCATGTACTCGCCGATGCCGATGGCCTTGCGGTCGGTCAGCTCGACGCCGGCCTTGTCCAGGCCGTAGCCCTCGACGTTGGGGGCAAACCCGATGGCCTGCAACACCTTGTCGGCCTTGAGCTCCTCGGATTTGCCGTCCTTGCTGACGGTGACGGTGACCCCGGAGCCATCGGAACCGCTGTCCGTGATGGATTCGACCTTGGTGCCGGTGAGGATCTTGACGCCGAGCTTCTTGAACGCCTTCTCGATCTCCTTGGACGAGTCGGCGTCCTCGTTGGGCAGCGCGCGCGGCAGAAACTCCACGATGGTCACGTCGACGCCGTAGTTCTTCAGCACGTAGCCGAACTCCATGCCGATGGCCCCGGCGCCGGCGATGATGATCGACTTCGGCAATTCCCGGGTCAGGATCAGCTTCTCGTAAGTCACCACGTTCTCCGACAGCGACGTGCCGGGTACCAGCCGGGTGCTGGCGCCGGTGGCGATGATCGCGTTGTCGAACGTGACTTCTTCGGTCCCGCCGTCGTCGTTGAGTTCGACCGAGATGGTGTGGGCGTCGGTGAACCGGCCGTAACCGTGGATCTCGGTGATCTTGTTCTTCTTCATCAGGAAGTGCACGCCGGCGACGCGGCCCTCGGCCACCTTGCGGCTGCGGTCGAAGGCCACCCCGTAGTCGAAGGTCGCCTCACCGCTGATGCCGAATACCTTGGCTTCCTTGGTGAAGATGTGCGCGAGCTCGGCGTTGCGCAGCAGCGCCTTGGACGGAATGCAGCCCACGTTGAGGCAGACGCCGCCCCAGTATTTGGGTTCGATGATCGCGGTGTTCAGGCCGAGTTGTGCGGCACGAATGGCCGCCACATAGCCACCGGGACCGGCTCCGAGGACGACGACGTCATAGTGAGTCACGGCCCCTACCCTAACGGCCAGGGAACGACGCCGAGCAGACAATGTCCGGTCCGTCCGCAGGAGTAATAGCCGTGCAGCGCCGCCGCGGCCGCGACGGATGCAACCGGCGCCGACATGAGCGCCAGCGACAGCGCGGTGACCAGCGCCCGGCCCGGGACCATCGCCAGCAGCACACCGGCCACCGAGCAGACGGTGACGTAGACCAGGACCGCGAACACCGGCCATGTCTTGTCGCCCGCGTGGAACCACCAGTAGAAGAGGCCCAGGCCCACCGGCGCCGCGGCGAGCCAGACGCCGAGGACCACCAGAATCAACTGCCACCACTTCAGATACTGATAGCGCCCGGGCACGGTGACCGGGACGACCGTCGCCTCGGCCGTCTCTCCCGCGGGTTCTTCGGCCACGGTTTCCGGCTCGGGTTCGGGCTGCGGCTCGGGTTCCGCCTCCGGTTCGGCGCGGGGATCGAACTCGTCATCGTCGTCGTCGTCGAAATCCGGCACGAACGCCGCGGTCCCGGGATTCGTGTCGTCAGCCACGTGAGGCAACCTGCACGACTGCGAGCACGCCGAACCAGCCGGGCGCCAGCGCGAGGATGAACCCGCCCAGCACGGTTACCCATCGACGGCCGGACAACAGGACCACCAACAGCCCCATGACGCTGAAGATCCCGACCACCACCGCGACGGCGACATCCGGGTCGGCCTGCGCGTGGAACAGCAACAGGGACGCCACCCCGGCCAATTGCCCCACGACGCTGCCGATCAACATCGCGCTGGCCAGCAGCCAAGGACGCGGTAGCGGGATCACGCCGTACCGGGGACGGGGCATGCCCCCGCGGCTGTGTCGTCGTCGGCTCGGACCACATTGCCGCGCGCCGACGGGCGTTCGCCGCGCTCGTAGGCGGCGCCGGTGATCACCGGGGCCGCCGCAAGCTCCGCTTTCTCGTCGTCGGTGAAGACCCGTCCGCGGCTGAGGAACCGCATGCCCTCGGGCGCTTCCAGGCTGAAGCCGCCGCCGCGACCCGGCACCACGTCGATCACCAGCTGCGTGTGTTTCCACGTCTGGTACTGCGGACCCGAGATCCACACCGGCACGCCTTCGGAGTCCGGGCCCCCCACGTCCAGCACTCCGAGCAGCACGTCGCGGTCGCCGACCAGGAAGTCACCCCGCGGGTAGCACATCGGCGACGACCCGTCGCAACAGCCGCCGGACTGGTGAAACATCACCGGGCCGTTGCGATCCTGCAACCCGGACAACAGCTCCGCGGCGGATGCCGTGATGACGACGCCCGGGACCATCAGAAGAAGCCTTGAGCCTTATTGCTGTAGGACACCAGCAGGTTCTTGGTCTGCTGGTAGTGCTCCAGCGCCATCTTGTGGCCCTCGCGGCCGAAGCCGGATTGCTTGTAGCCGCCGAACGCCGAGTGCGGCGGATACACGTGGTAGCAGTTGACCCACACCCGGCCGGCCTTGATCTCGCGGCCGGCCCGGTAGGCGGTGTTGCCGTCGCGGCTCCACACGCCCGCGCCCAGCCCATAGAGGGTGTCGTTGGCGATGCCCATCGCGTCGTCGTAGCTGTCGAAGGGCGTCACGGTCACGACCGGGCCGAAGATCTCCTCCTGGAACACCCGCATCTTGTTGTTGCCGGTGAAGATCGTCGGCTGCATGTAGTAGCCGCC
This sequence comes from Mycobacterium sp. NGS68, assembly GCF_059812195.1. Taxonomy (NCBI): domain Bacteria; kingdom Bacillati; phylum Actinomycetota; class Actinomycetes; order Mycobacteriales; family Mycobacteriaceae; genus Mycobacterium; species Mycobacterium sp. NGS68. The sequence goes on from NZ_JCALCE010000006.1 coordinate 137,080, forward strand.
GGACAGGTCGCCGCCCAGCTCGGCGCGCTCGCCGCCGGTGATGACCTTCGCGCCTTCGGCCTTGCCGATCTCGATGTAGGACAGGATCTTTTCCAGCTGGTCGTTGGAAGCCTGCGAACCCAGCATGGTCTCGAGGTTCAGCGGATCGCCCTGTCGGACGGCCTTGGTGCGGATGGCGGCGAGCTCGAGGAACTCGTCGTGGATGTCGGACTGGATCAGGCTGCGCGACGGGCAGGTGCAGACCTCGCCCTGGTTGAGGGCGAACATGGTGAAGCCCTCCAGCGCCTTGTCCTGGAAGTCGTCGTTGGCGGCCATCACGTCGGAGAAGAAGATGTTGGGGCTCTTGCCGCCGAGCTCGAGGGTGACCGGGATCAGGTTCTGCGACGCGTACTGCATGATCAGGCGCCCGGTGGTGGTCTCGCCGGTGAACGCGATCTTGGCGATCCGGTCGCTGGAGGCCAGCGGCTTGCCCGCCTCCGCGCCGAAGCCGTTGACGATGTTGACCACGCCCGGCGGCAGCAGGTCACCGATCAGCGACATCAGGTAGAGGATCGACGCCGGGGTCTGCTCGGCCGGCTTGAGCACCACGGCGTTCCCGGCGGCCAGCGCCGGCGCCAGCTTCCAGGCGCCCATCAGGATCGGGAAGTTCCACGGGATGATCTGGCCGACCACGCCCAGCGGCTCGTGGAAGTGGTAGGCCACGGTGTCCTCGTCGATCTGGGACAGGGCGCCCTCCTGGGCGCGGATCGCGGCCGCGAAGTAGCGGAAATGGTCGGCGGCCAAGGGGATGTCGGCGCCCAGCGTCTCGCGGATCGGCTTGCCGTTGTCCCACACTTCCGCGACCGCCAGGGCGGCGGTGTGCTCGTCGATGCGGTCGGCGATCTTGTTCAGGATCGCGGCCCGATCGGCCGGGGCCGTCTTGCCCCACGCCGGCGCCGCCGCGTGCGCGGCGTCCAGCGCCTTGTCGACGTCGGCCTCGTCGGAGCGAGGTATCTCGCAGAACGACTGGCCGGTGACGGGCGTCGGGTTCTCGAAGTAGCGGCCCGCGGCGGGCGCAACCCAGTCACCGCCGATGAAGTTTCCGTACCGCGACTCGAACGACATCAATGCCCCGTCGGAACCGGGACGCGCGAAGACTGTCATGGGATTTGGCTCCTCGTCAGATCTGTAATACAGCTCACACTACCGGTGGGACCACAATGTCTTCCATGACAGCTGACGCTCCCGACGACCCGTACCTGTGGCTGGAGGATGTCACCGGCGACGACGCGCTGGACTGGGTCCGCGCGCGCAACGAACCGACGCAGGAGAAGTTCTGCCGGGGCGAGTTCGAGGCGGAATTCGAGCGGATGCGCGCCGAGGCGCTCGAAGTTCTCGACACCGACGCCCGGATTCCCTACGTGCGACGGCGCGGGGAATACCTGTACGACTTCTGGCGCGACGCCGCCAATCCGCGCGGGCTGTGGCGGCGGACCACGCTGGAGAGCTACCGCACCGACGATCCCAAGTGGGACGTGCTGATCGACGTCGACGAACTCGGCCGCGCCGACGGCGTGAACTGGGTGTGGGGTGGCGCCGGCGTCATCGAACCGGAGCTGACCCGGGCCCTGGTCAGCCTCTCGCGCGGCGGCTCCGACGCGGTGGTGGTGCGCGAATTCGACATGCTGACACGCGAATTCGTCACCGACGGTTTCCAGCTGCCGGAGGCCAAGTCGCAGGTCGCCTGGGCCGACCCGGACACGGTGCTGGTAGGCACCGACTTCGGCCCCGACTCGTTGACCGACTCCGGCTACCCGCGCATCGTCAAGCGGTGGCGCCGCGGCACGCCGCTGGCGGATGCCGAAACGGTCTTCGAGGGCGAGCGCGGCGACGTCAGCGTCGGCGGCTCCGCGGACCGCACGCCCGGCTTCGAACGGGTCTTCATCGGCCGCTCCACCGACTTCTGGAACACGCAGCGCTACGAGCTGCGCGGCACGGAGCTGATCCCTCTCGACGTGCCGACCGATGCCAGCAGCATGTCGGTGCACCGCGAGTGGCTGCTGATCGACCTGCGCTCCGACTGGGTTATCGGCGACACGACCTACCGCGCCGGGTCGTTGCTGGCCGCCGACTACGACGAATTCCTTGGCGGCGGCAGGGATTTGCACGTGGTCTTCGAGCCCGACGAGCACACCTGCCTGTACCACTACGCCTGGACCCGGGACCGGCTGCTGATGGTCTCGCTCGCCGACGTCGCCAGCCGCGTGGAGATCGTCACGCCGGGCAGTTGGCAACGCGAACCGCTGCCGGGCCTGCCCGCGTCGACCAACACCGTGATCGTCGCGGCCGACGACACCGGCGACGAGTTCTTCTTGGACTCCAGCGGATTCGACGCGCCGTCGCGGCTGCTGCGCGGCACTGGTGCGGGCGACTTGGAGCAGATCAAGGCCGCGCCGTCGTTTTTCGATGCCGAAAACCTCTCCGTGTCACAACATTTCGTGGAGTCGACGGACGGCACCAAGGTCCCCTACTTCCTGGTGCGGCCGGCGGATGCGCGCGGCCCGGGCCCGACGCTGCTGTCCGGCTACGGCGGGTTCGAGACGTCCAACACGCCGGGCTACAGCGGGGTGCTGGGCCGGCTGTGGCTGGCCCGCGGCGGCACCTACGTCCTGGCCAACATCCGTGGCGGCGGCGAGTACGGGCCCGGGTGGCACACCCAGGCGATGCGTGAGGGCCGGCACCTGGTGGCCGAGGACTTCGCCGCCGTGGCCGACGATCTGGTCCGACGCGGCCTCACCACGGTGGGCCAGCTCGGCGCGCAGGGCGGCAGCAACGGCGGGCTGCTGATGGGCATCATGCTGACCAAATACCCGGACAAGTTCGGTGCGCTGGTGTGCAGCGTGCCGCTGCTGGACATGAAGCGCTACCACCTGCTGCTGGCCGGCGCCTCCTGGGTGGCCGAATACGGCGACCCCGACAATCCCGACGACTGGGCGTTCATCTCCGAATACTCGCCCTACCAGAACATTTCGGCCGACCGCAGCTACCCGCCGATCCTGATGACCACCTCCACCCGCGACGACAGGGTGCATCCCGGCCACGCCCGCAAGATGACCGCCGCGCTCGAGGCGGCCGGCCACCAGGTGTGGCTCTACGAGAACATCGAGGGCGGCCACGGCGGCGCCGCCGACAACGAGCAACTGGCGTTCAAGTCGGCGCTGAGTTACGCCTTCCTGCACCGGATGTTGCGGGCCTGAGCGTTTACCGATACCGGCGATGGGGCACCCTCGGGGATCATGTCGTCGCATCTGCCGGGGGTCCTGGATTCGCTCGGGTCGGTTCTCGACCGCTACGGCTACCTGGCGCTGGTCGGCGTGGTCAGCATCGAGGGCATCGGCATCCCGGCGCCCGGCCAGATCATCCTCATCGCGGCCGGCGTCTTCGCGGCGTCCGGGCAGCTGAGCCTGGTCGCGGTGCTGATCTCCGCCATGCTGGCCGCGGTGATCGGCGACAACCTGGGGTACGCGATCGGCCACTACGGTGGGCGGCCGCTGGTGGAGCGCTTCGGCCGCTACGTCTTCCTGAGCGAGAAACGGATCGACGCCACCGAGCGCTTTTTCCACGGGCGCGGCAACATGGTCGTGCTGATCGGACGGTTCGTCGACGGGTTTCGGCAAGCCATCGGGATCGTCGCGGGCATGGCCGAGATGCGATGGCGGCGCTTTTTGACCTACAACTTCGTGGGCGCCGTCGCGTGGGTCGCGATCTGGGTGCTGGTGGGATATCTGGCCGAACCGCACGTTCCCGCGATCTACCACACGTTCGTGCAGTACCAGACCTATCTGCTGGCCGCGCTGGCCGTCGTGGTCGCCGCCCTCGTGGCGCGCTGGGGCTATCGGCGCCGACAGGCTGCGTGAGCGGCGCGCGGCCGGCGCTGGTACTTGCCGCGGCGCTGCTCGCATGTGGCCATCCGACGCTGCCGCCGGCGGCCGAGCCGCAGCAGGCGCCCGCCGCCGCCGCGCCCGGCCGCACCGTGCCCGTCGGCGCGCATCCGGAAGGTGTCGCCGTCGACGAGGTGACCCGTACCGTCGTCGTCGCCACCCACGATCCCGATCAACTGGTGCTGCTCAATGCCGATTCGGCGGCCGACGTCATCGCCCGGGTTCCACTGCCTGGCTCCGCGCGGCACCTGCAGCTGGCGGCGCCCGGCGGGCCGGTGTTGGTGCCGGTGGAAACCGCGAACGCGCTGGTGCGGGTGCAGCTCCCCACGGGTCCGGCGTCACCGCCGATCCCGACCGGCACCTTCCCGCACGACGCCGCGGCGGCATCGAACGGTGCCGTGTTCGTGTCCGACGAGCATGGCGGCACGGTGAGCGTCGTGCGCGGCGACCGGGTGGTGAAGGTCTTCGGCGGCAGCGTGCAGCCCGCCGGTGTGGCCGCCACCGGTACGACGGTCGGCGTGCTGGACGCCCGCCGAAACGTTCTGACCTGCTATGACGCCGAGAGGCTGGCCGTCGTCGGCTCGACCCCGGCGGGCGCGGGCCCCACCCACCTGGTCGCCGACCGGCACGGTCACCTGATCGCCACCGACACGCGCGGCGACATGGTCAGGGTGTTCGACGTGCGCGGGGCCCCGCGCGAGGTCGGGCACGTCGCGCAGCCGGGGGGACCCTACGGCATCGCCTATGACCCGGTGCGCGACCGGCTCTGGGTCGCCTCGTCGGGAACCAACGTGGTCGTCGGCTACCGGCTGGACGGGCCCGACCCGCAGGAGTTCCGGCGCTTTCCCACCGTGCAGAACCCCTACTCGCTAGGTGTGGACCCGGCGTCCGGACGGCTCTTCGTCGCCGGCGTCAGCACGGGAGTGGTCCAGGTCATTGATCCCGGGGGTCCCGGATAGGCGTCTCTCGTCGACCAATCGATCGTTCAGCCGCGATTCGAGGCGGCCCAATTCCGCCGCTATGCGCGGATGGCCGTTTTCGGCAAGCACATCCGCCAGCCCGGTCAGCGCCCGATCGAGCTCGGCGGTGAAGGGGTGCCTGGTAACCGTCGGCAGCAGGTAGCGCAGCTGCGCGGTGGCCGTGTCTCGGTGGTCCGCCGAAAGGAGCGGAAACGTCATGGTGAAGACGTTCAGCACCTGAGCACAGGTCTGATGTTGTCCGCCCTCGATGGCGCCCGCCGCGATGCTGGTCAGCGCCGTGAGCACCACGGGAATCGTGCTGTCCCGGTAGACCACCGGAATCCGGTCGTCGTCGCTCGCGCCTGGCTGGTCGGGCTCCTTCGCCCAGTGGGCCAGGAGCACATGCAGCCCGTCGACCGTCACCAGGGCCGCCTCCGGATCGCGCTGGGTGGCAGCGGCCCACCCCATGCTGGACAGCTGGTGCACGCCGTAGGACGGCTCGCGGTCCAGTTGCCGTTCCCGGCCGCAGCGCAACGCATCCAGGACGGCGCCGGCCAGCCGTTCACGCTCGCGCTCGTCGTCGGCGCGAACCGTGGCCAACTCGGAGCCGACGACCAGGTGACTGCCGAGGGAGACACCGAATTCGATCTCCACTTCGCCGTGGGCGGAGTCCAGCGCGCGGCGCAGCGTGTCGATGTGCATGTCGACGAGATAGCCGTTGCACTCGGCCCGGACGGTGGTGGCGGGGAGGTGCCCTAGGCGCGGCTGGTCCCGCATCCGACGCAACCAGCTCAGTTGATGGTCGCGGGTGGCGGTGGTGAGTTGCACGATGCGCTCCACCACCGAAGGGGGACGCAGCTGGTCGAGCACCAGATAACCGAAAACCACCAGCCCGGCCAGCGCGAGCACGCTCAGGACCAGGGCGACCGCGGTGCTGAACACCGCCTTCTGCGGATCGACGAGGGTCAGCACCACCACGTAGTAGGCCGACAGCCCTGCGAAGTAGCCGAAAAAGGCCTGGTTGACGCGGCGGCGCAGAAACTGCTCCACCACGACCCACGTGAACACATCGGCCATCCGATGAACCAACGTGAGCAACAGCACGAAGGTGATCGTCATCAGGGTCAGCATCCCGGGAGCCACCGTGCGCAGCATCGACTGGTTTTCCTGCGGCGGAGCCAGCTTCGACAGCGCGTGCATGACGGGCTGCAGCCAACCCGCATCGCTGCCGTCCATCAAGCTGGTGACGACACCAAGCACGACGAACCCGACGATGATCTCCAATGGCAGCGCGAGGAACTCCTGCATTGACCGCCGCAACCCGCTTTCCCGTCGCGGACGTGAGCGTCCCGTCGTCTCGCGCATAATCGCTCACCCCGCATCGTTGCCGCGACACCCTCGTCGTCGCGCGTACCCATCCCGCGTTCGGCCGAACCAGCGCGGTGCCTTGACACTTGCGTCCGGCAACGACTTGTCTTCCGCTTATGTCCTCACCCACATTCGAAACGCTGCTGTACTCCACCGCGGGCCCGGTGGCCACGATCACGCTCAACCGCCCCGAGCAGCTCAACACGATCGTTCCGCCCATGCCCGACGAGATCGAGGCCGCCATCGGGCTCGCCGAACGGGACTGGGACATCAAGGTCATCGTGCTGCGCGGCGCCGGACGCGCGTTCTCCGCGGGGTACGACTTCGGCGGCGGCTTCCAGCACTGGGGCGAGGAGATGATGACCGACGGGAAGTGGGACCCGGGCAAGGATTTCGCGATGGCCACCGCCCGCGAGATCTCGCCGTCGCAGAAGTTCATGGCCATCTGGCGCGCCTCCAAGCCGGTGATCGCGCAGGTGCACGGCTGGTGCGTGGGCGGGGCCAGCGACTACGCGCTGTGCGCCGATCTCGTCGTCGCCAGCGAGGACGCCGTCATCGGCACCCCGTACAGCCGGATGTGGGGCGTCTACCTGACCGGCATGTGGCTGTACCGGCTGAGCCTGGCCAAGGTGAAGTGGCATTCGCTGACCGGCCGGCCGCTGAGCGGCGTGCAGGCCGCCGAGATCGAGCTGATCAACGAGGCCGTCCCGTTCGAGCGGCTGGAGGCGCGGGTCGCCGAGATCGCCGGAGAGCTGGCGCAGATCCCGCTGTCGCAGCTGCGGGCGCAGAAGCTGATCGTCAACCAGGCCTACGAGAACATGGGCCTGGCGTCCACCCAGACGCTGGGCGTCGTGCTCGACGGGCTGATGCGCAACACCCCGGACGCGCTGGAGTTCGTCCGCACCGCCGAGACGCAGGGCGTGCGCGCCGCGGTGGCGCGCCGCGACGGGCCGTTCGGCGACTACAGCCAGGCCCCGCCGGACCTGCGGCCGGACCCGTCGCACGTCATCGTCCCTGATAGCGACCACTAGTAAGATGGACTACGAAATGTGTCCGTGTTACGGTGGGCGGTATGTTCCGGCTGTTTTCTAGCCTGCGTGCAGGCAGTGTTTTCGTGGCCCTCTTTATCACCCTCGGCATCGCCGCCGCGGCCTTCCCCAAGGTCGCGGTAGCGGATTCCACCGAGGACTTCCCGATTCCCCGCCGCATCATCGCGACCACCTGCGACGCCGAGCAGTACCTGGCGGCGGCCCGGGACACCAGCCCGGTCTACTACCAGCGCTACATGATCGACAAGTCCAACCGGCCCGCCGATATCCAGCAGGCCGCGGTGGACCGCATCCACTGGTTCTTCTCGCTGTCGCCCGCCGAGCGCCGGCAGTACTCGGAGGACACCGCGACGAACATCTACTACGAGCAGATGGCGACGCACTGGGGCAACTGGGCGAAGATCTTCTTCAACAACAAGGGCGTCGTGGCAAAGGCGACCGAGGTGTGCAACAACTACCCGCGCGGCGACATGTCCGTGTGGAACTGGGTCTAGCCGAAGACGGTGGCCCAATCGTCGCGGATGCTGACGACGGTCCATCCTCGCGCATCGGCTTCCTGCAAAGCCTTTTCCGCGCCGGCGACGTAGTCGAATTCCCGGACGGCGTCGTCGTGGCGCACCAGTACGCACAGCGACAGTTCGGCGGCGTGGGTGTACTGCAGCATCGCGAGGTCGCCGTTGGAGTTGCCGACGGCGAGGATCGGGCGCCGTCCGACCCGTCCCCAGATCCGCACCGGCTTGACCGCGCCGTCGTCGAGGAACTCCGGCCGTGACGTCGTCAGCAGCTGGCCGTCCCGGAAGTCCAGCCCCACCGAGCTGCCGATCACCTGCTCCGGCGGCAGCCCGTACATCTGCGCGGTGACCGGCCGCATGAAGTCGCGTCCGCCGCCGGAGGCGATGTAGCTGGTGAAGCCATTGGCCTCCAGGTAGCGCAGCAACTCGACCATCGGCAGGTAGCCGCACGCGGTGTAGGGACGGTTCAGCGTGGGGTGGGTGGCCTCGGCGAAGAACTCCGTCACCCGCCGCGCGTGCTCCTCGACCGTCAGGCCCTGATAGGCCGAAAGTATCGCCCCGGCAAGGATTTTGACGTCGGAGTCGTCGCCGTTGTAGTGCTTGGTGACGGCGTCGTCGAACCAGGACAGGTCGTTGGCGGCGGCGGCGCGGTAGGGCTCGTTGTCCCGCAGCGACGGGTCCTCGGCGGCATGCTCAGCCAGCCGGCGGACCAGGAAGTCGAGCTGAATGTAGGCCGGCTTCTCGCACCACAGGGTGCCGTCGTTGTCGAAGACCGCGACCCGCTGTTCGGGCGCCACCTCCGACGTCGCGCGCGCGACGAAGTCGACGATCGCCGCCTTCGCGGGGCCGTCCCGCCATGACTCGAGCACTTAATCTTTGGCCAGGAACTGGTGCAACTTCTCCACCGCGTGGTCGATGGTGAAACTGGCCGGCGGGTGACGCGGCTTGAATTCCTTGAATGTTTCCAGGAATTGGGTTGCCATCGCGATCGCGTAGAACACGAAGTAGTCGTGGTGCAGGAACCAGTCGTAGTAGGTGTTCGAGGTGATGTCGGCGTATTCGAAGGGATCGGTGCGCAGGTTGAACAGCTTCGGGATCCGCAGTGCGGTGAACGGCTCGGCCCAGATCCGCATGGTGCCCTGGCAGCGTTGCTCGGCGAACACGATCTTCCAGTTCTCGAACCGCATGGCCACCAGGTCGCCGTCGTCGGAGAAGTAGAAGAAGCCGCGCCGCGGGCTGGTCTCGACCTCGCCGGTCAGATACGGCAGCAGGTTGAAGCCGTCGATGTGGACCTTGTACTCGATGTCCCCGATGCGGTAGCCGTTCTTGAGTTTGTCGGCGACGTCGGGGTCTCCCGCCGCGGCCAACAGCGTCGGCAGCCAGTCGTGGTGCTGGATGATCTCGTTGGACACGGTGCCGGCCTTGATCTTTCCGGGCCAGCGGATCATCTCCGGCACCCGGAATGCGCCTTCCCAGTTGGTGTCCTTCTCGCTGCGGAACGGTGTGGTCCCGGCGTCGGGCCAGCTGTTGCGGTGCGGGCCGTTGTCGGTGGAGTAGATGACGATGGTGTCCTCGGCGATGCCGAGTTCGTCCAAGGCGTCGAGCACCTGGCCGACGTTGCGGTCGTGATCGATCATCGTGTCGTGGTAGGCCGACTGCCACAGCCCGGCCTGGCCGCGGCTCTCCGGCTTGGTGTGGGTGTACAGGTGCATGTGGGTGGTGTTCATCCACACGAAGAACGGGGTGCCGGCCGCATGCTGGCGCTTGATGTAATCGACTGTCAATTCGGTGATCTCGTCGTCGACGGTCTCCATGCGCGTGGTGTCCAGCGGTCCGGTGTCCTCGATCGTCTGCCTGCCGACCGGACCGAACTTCGGGTCGTCGGGTTCGGTGGACACCTCGTCGGTGGCCCGGCATTTGAGCACTCCGCGCGGCAACGCCAGCTGGTGGAGCCGGGGGAACTGGTCCTTGTGCGGGTAGTCCGCCTGCTCGGGCTCCTCCTCGGCGTTGAGGTGATAGAGGTTGCCGAAGAACTCGTCGAACCCGTGCACCGTCGGTAGGTACTTGTTCAGGTCGCCGAAGTGGTTCTTCCCGAACTGCCCGGTCGCGTAGCCGAGCGGCTTGAGCAGCTCGGCGATCGTCGGATCCTCTGCGGCCCAACCGATGTCGAACCCCGGAGCCCCTACCTTGCTCATCCCGGTGCGGTACACGCTCTGCCCGCTGATGAACGCGGCGCGGCCCGCCGTGCAGCTCTGCTCGCCGTAGGAGTCGGTGAACCGCATCCCCTCGTTGGCGATCCGGTCGATGTTGGGCGTGCGATAGCCCATCAGGCCGTCGCTGTAGCAACTCAGATTGGTGATCCCGATGTCGTCGCCCCAGATCACCAGGATGTTCGGCTTACCGTCAGGCATGACGTCAGCCTATTCAGAACGGGGGGTCGTCGGATAGGGGTTTGCGGCAGGTGGTGGCAAACTCTGCTTCTAGCAGGGCATTTAGCGCTGCTTTACCAGTCCGCCGGGTGGGTGTTCATCAACGTCCTTGAGGAGCAGTTCGCGCACCGCGCGACGCGGTCCGAACGGTCGCAGCATGGTGCTGGCCGGGCGCGGGCGCACGTGCTGCGGCCACCAGAACCAGCGACCGAGCAAAGTGGCCAGCGCCGGCGTCATGAACGACCGCACGATCAAGGTGTCGAACAGCAGGCCCAGTGCGATCGTCGTACCCACCTGGGCCATCACCCGCAGCGGACTGAACATGAACGTGGCCATGGTGGCGGCAAACACCAGACCTGCGGAGGTCACCACCGATCCCGAACCGGCCATCGCGCGGATCGTGCCCGTCTTCAGCCCGGCGTGGATTTCCTCCTTGAACCGCGATATCAGCAGCAGGTTGTAGTCCGAGCCGACCGCCAGCAGCAGGATGATCGCCATCGCCAACACCATCCAGTGCAGCTTGAAGCCGAGGATGTACTGCCATAGCAGCACCGAGAGCCCGAACGAGGCGCCCAGCGACAGCAACACCGTGCCGACGATCACGAACGCCGCCACGACGCTGCGGGTGATGATCAGCATGATGATGAAAATCAGTGTGGCCGCGGAAATCCCGGCGATCATCAGATCGATGTTGGATCCGTCGTGCATGTCCTTATACGTCGCGGCGGTACCGCCGAGGTAGACCTTGGCGCCCTCCCAAGGCGTGCCTTTGATCGCCTCGTGTACGGCCTTCTGGATCGGTTCTATGAGCTTGATGCCTTCAGGGGTCGCCGGGTCGCCCTCATGCGAGATGATCAACCGGACAGCGTGCCCGTCCGGCGAGATGAACTGTTTGAGACCCCGCGCGAAGTCTGGGCTCTGGAACGCCTCGGGCGGCAGGTAGAAGGTGTCGTCGTTCTTCGCCCTATCGAACGCGTCTCCCTGGGCGGTGGCGTTCTCGGACTGTGCCCTTGCCTGCGCGTTGAGACCCATCGTGGTCGCATAGTTCGACATGATGGTGTCGAGATTGCGCTGCTGGCTCTCAATCTGCGGGGGTATCAGCGCTACGAGCTTGGGCTGAATCTGGTCCAGCTTGTCCAGATTCTGGCTGAGTTTCACGATGTTCTCTGCCACCTGGTCGATACCGTCCAGCGCATTGAAGATGGACCGCAGCGTCCAGCAAATTGGTATGTCGAAGCAGTGTTTCTCCCAGTAGAAGTAGCTACGGATAGGCCGGAAGAAGTCGTCGAAGTTGGCGATGTCGTCGCGCAATTTCGCGGTGATTTCGACAGTTTCTTTGGTGAGAATGGTCGTTGCGTGCGTCGTGTTGCTGAGGTCCTGGGTGACCTGCATCTGCTCATGCAGCGTTGCCATCGTCTTGCGCAGCTCGTCGGCCTGGCTCAGCAGGTTTTTCGCCTGCTCGTCCTGATAGTGCTGCGTCTGAATGCGCCCCGCGGCTTGAGCGCTCATCTGGAAACCGAGGGTGCTGTGGTCCAGTGGCGTGCCCAGCGGCCGGGTGATGGTCTGCACCCGGCCGATACCGGGGACATGGAAGACCGCCTTGGCGACCTTGTCCAGGACGAGGAAGTCGGCCGGGTTGCGCAGGTCGTGATCGGTCTCGATCATCAGCAGCTCGGGATTGAGCCGGGCCTGGTTGAAGTGCTTGTCGGCGGCCGTATAGCCGATCTGGGCCGGAGTGTCCGACGGCAAATAGTGCCGGTTGTCGTAGTCCGTCTTGTACCCGGGCAGGGCGAGCAGGCCGACCAGGGCGATCGCGATCGTCACTGCGAGAACCGGTGCGGGCCAGCGGACGACTGCGGTGCCGATGCGCCGCCAGCCCCGGGTCTGCAACTTGCGCTTGGGATCCATGAGCTTGAAGAACGAAGCCACCGTCAGCATCGCCGGGCCCAGGGTCAGTGCCGCGAGAACGGCGACCAGAATGCCGACGGCACACGGCACCCCCAGCGACTCGAAGTACGGCAACCGGCAGAAGCTCAGGCAGTACATCGCGCCGGCGATCGTCAGGCCGGATCCCAGCACCACGTGCGCCGTGCTGTGGAACATGGTGTAGAACGCTTCTTCGCGGGATTCACCCAGACCACGGGCCTCGTGGTAGCGGCCGACGACGAAGATCGCGTAGTCCGTCCCGGCGGCGATCGCCACCAGCACCAGCATGTTGTTGGCGAAGGTCGACAGGCCCATGATCCCGTAGTTGCCCAGCGTCGCAACGACACCGCGGGCCGCGGCGAGCTCGATGAACACGATGGCCAGCATGACCAGAACCGTCGTCACCGACCGGTAGACGATCAGCAGCATCACCACAATCACCAAGAGGGTGATGAGGGTGACGACCGCGACGCCCTTCTCCCCCGCGTGGGACTGATCGGCGAACAGCGGACCCGCGCCGGTGACGTAGGCCCTGATTCCCGGCGGCGCGTGCACCGAGTCCACGATCTTGCGGACGGCCTCGGAAGACTCGTTCGCCTGCCCGCTGCCCATGTTGCCGGCGAGGTAGACCTGAACGTATGCGGCCTTCTGATCGTGGCTCTGGGAGCCCGCGGCGGTCAGCGGATCGCTCCAAAAGTCCTGGACGTGCTGAACGTGTTTCTTGTCTTGCTCGACGCGCCTGACGATCTCGTCGTAGTAGCGGTGCGCCTCGGCCCCCAGTGGCTTGTCGCCCTCCAGCAAGATCATGGCCGAGTTGTCGGAATCGAACTCTTTAAAGGTCTTTCCAACCTGCATCATCGACTGGAAGGACGCCGCGTCCGTCGGACTCATCGACACCGAGTGGGTCTTGGCGACGACCTCCAGCTGCGGGGCCACGGTGTTGGTGACGAAGGCGATGCCCAGCCAGATGAGCACGATCGGCAGCGCCAGCCGGTGGATCATCCGCGGCAAGAACGGCGGGATCAGCGGCTGGTCGACGCGCCGAGGAGCCTCGGCGACCTCGGTGGGAGTCTCGCTCATGCGGACTTGTCCAGGCAGTAGACGAAGGCATTCACCGTCATGTTCGGGGGCGATTGGTTCGGCGCCTTGACGACGTCACCGCGCCCGTCGTTGTTGTTGACGAGGAACCGGCAGGCGATCCAGCTTCCCGTGCCTTGCGCAATCAGGTTGGCCGGGATCCCGGGCTTCGTTGACTTCAATTCTGTCCTCCACGGCAGCGGCACATTGAGTGCCTGTTGAGGATGGGAGTTTTCGTCGAGGTAATTGATGGTCGCCGTGCTGCCCGGTGCACCCCAAACCTCGAGAGTGATCGTCTTGGGGTTGAACTGGTCGATGACGTCACCGGCTGTGCCGCCACCGAACGAACCGCTGCGAACGCCGAAGACGTCGTGCAGTCGGTGGACGACGAACGCCGATAGCGCGACGACGGCCAACACGGTGAGGATGAGCCAGAACCGCGTGAGCAGGCTCCACAGACCTCGGCGCTTCCGCTGAGTCGCTGTACCACCCTTGCCGCCAGCAGAATCCGGGATCGTCAACGGTTCGGTCCTTGGCTCAGTCGTCGTCATGGGCGTGCTTTCCTAGCACTGAGAGCCGCCAACTAATTGGCCTGTCTTTCAACTTAGCCCCCCTAACCTAATGTAAAACCACCAAGAATTCTCGACGTGGCGCATCGAACGTCGCTTCGACGCGCTCGTCATCGGGACCCCGGCAGCGAGCCGATGCAGGTCGCGGTGAGCACCCGCGTGAGCGCGGAGCCGAATTCGATGTTCCATTCAGCCGGCAGTACCTCGGGTTCCTCGGCGTAGGCATCGGTGAGCCGCTCCGGCGGGTTCGCGATCTGCCAGAAGGCGGCGGCCAGCGAGTAGGCGGCGATCAAAATGTCGAAGGCGCCGGCGCGGCCGAGGGTGGGCAGGGCGCGCTCGATCGCGTCCGCGAGCGCGACGGCCGCGGCGCTGATGGTCCGCCGGATTTCGACCACGCGATCGACATCCACCTCATGCTCGAGGTGCAGGTGCAAGTTGGCCAGCAGGTCGCAGAAGAGGGTATTGGCGACCAGGCCGCTGGCAAGCGTCTCGGCGACCCGCTCCGCCGACATCGGACCGGGTTCGGCCAGTTGCTCGCATACCGTCTTCGACCACCCCACCCAGCCTTCGGCGGCCAGGTGCAGGAGCACCTCTTTATGGGAGCTGAAGTAGCGGCGCACCGCGGAGTAGTGAATTCCGGCGCGGCCGGCGACCGCGGTCAGGGTGACCGAGGCGACGCCGGTTTCGAGCGCCAGCGAGCGTGCGGCTTCCACGAGGGCCGCCGCACGTTGGCGCTTGTTCTCCTCGGTGCGGGCGCGACGGAAGGTGAGTTGCGCCACCGGCCGAGGATAACGCACATCATGTGATTTGCATAACGCACACAACGTGATTAGCGCCTGGTCAGGAGGTTGCTGGGCGCTCTGTTACGCACGTGATATGCGTTACACTCGTGGGGCCGCACGTGAAAGGAATTGACAGTTCCGGCTTAGGGTAGCCAAGGTTTACTTTCGTCCCGCCCGGGGGCGAGCAGACTTACGACCGGTGAAGGGGACTTGCGATTTTCAAGCTGCTATCGCGGTTGTGGATCCCGCTGGTCGTCGTCGCGGTTCTGATCGTCGGGGGGTTCATCGTGTTCCGGGTGCACGGCTACTTCGGCTCCGAGAAGCGGCCGTCGTACGCCGACAGCAACCTTGGCAGCCCGAAGCCCTTCAACCCCAAGCGGATCACCCTCGAGGTTTGGGGGGCCCCCGGATCGGTCGCCGACATCGCGTACTTCGACGTCAACGCCGACCCGCAGCACGTCGACGGAGCCGTGCTGCCGTGGTCGCTGGTCGTCACCACCGACAAGGCTGCAATGATGGGAAACCTTGTGGCACAGGGCACTGGCGATAGCATCGGCTGCCGCATCATGGTGGACAACGAGGTCAAGGCCGAGCGGGTCTCCAACGAGGTCAACGCCTTCACCTTCTGTGTGGTGAAATCCGCGTGAGCGCACCCGTCATCCAGGGTCCCCCGGAGTCGGCCCCTGCCCAGCACCGGCCGTTCATCGCCCGGATGATCCACGCGCTCGCGGTGCCGATCATCCTGTTCTGGATCGCGCTGGTGGTCATCCTCAGCCTGTTCGTCCCGTCCCTGGAGGTGGTCGGCCAGGAACGCTCGGTGTCGTTGAGCCCAAGCGACGCACCGTCGTTCGTCGCCCTCAAACACATCGGTCACGTCTTCGACGAGGGCGGCACCGACAGCGTGGCGATGCTCGTGCTGGAGTCAGTCGACACACCCGGCCAGCCCGCCAAGCCGCTGGGCGATGAGGCCCACGTGTACTACGACAACCTGATCCGCAAGCTGCGCGCGGACAAGGCGCACGTGCTGGCCATTCAGGACTTCTGGGGTGATCCGCTGACCGCCGCGGGCGCACAGAGCAACGACGGCAAGGCCGTCACCGTGCAGGTGAATCTCGCCGGCAACCAGGGCGAGCTGCTGGCCAACGAATCCGTCGAGGCCGTACGCAAGATCGTCAAGGAGAACCCGCCGCCCCACGGGATCAAGGCCTACGTCACCGGAGTGGCGGCGCTGGCCGCCGACCTCCATCACAGCGGCGACAAATCCATGGTCAAGATCACCGTCACCACGCTCGTGGTGATTCTGGTGATGTTGCTGTTCGTCTACCGCTCGATCCGCACGGTGGTACTGCTGCTGCTCACCGTCGGCATCGAGTTGAGCGCGGCGCGCGGGGGCGTCGCTTTGCTGGGCCACAGCGGGCTCATCGGCCTTTCGACCTTCTCCGTCAGCCTGCTCACGTCGCTTGCGATCGCGGCCGGCACCGACTACGGGATCTTCATCATCGGCCGCTACCAGGAGGCGCGTCAGGCCGGCGAGGATAGGGAAACAGCCTTCTACACCATGTACGAGGGCACCGCCCACGTCATTCTGGGCTCGGGTCTGACGATCGCCGGGGCGACGTTCTGCCTGCACTTCGCGCGGATGCCCTACTTCCAGACGCTGGGCATTCCCTGCGCGGTGGGCATGATGGTCGCGGTGCTGGTGGCGCTCACGCTGGGCCCGGCGGTGCTGGTCGTCGGCAGCCGGTTCGGGATATTCGACCCCAAGCGGCTGCTCAAGGTGCGCGGCTGGCGCCGCGTCGGCACCGCGGTGGTGCGCTGGCCGCTGCCGATCCTGGCCGTCACGTTCGCCATCGCGCTCGTCGGCCTGCTCACCCTGCCCGGCTACCGGCCCAGCTACAACGACCGGGCGTACCTGCCGTCCTTCATCCCCGCCAACGAGGGCTTCGCCGCCGCGGACAGGCATTTCAGCCAGGCCCGGATGAATCCCGAGATCCTGATGGTCGAGAGCGACCACGACATGCGCAACCCGGCCGACTTCCTGATCCTGGACAAGCTGGCCAAGGGCATCTTCCGGGTGCCCGGGATCTCCCGCGTCCAGGCCATCACCAGACCCGACGGGACGACCATGGACCACACGTCCATCCCGTTCCAGATGAGCATCCAGAGCGCCGGCCAGATGCAGACCATGAAG
This sequence comes from Mycobacterium sp. NGS68, assembly GCF_059812195.1. Lineage (NCBI taxonomy): Bacteria > Bacillati > Actinomycetota > Actinomycetes > Mycobacteriales > Mycobacteriaceae > Mycobacterium > Mycobacterium sp. NGS68. The sequence goes on from NZ_JCALCE010000006.1 coordinate 153,862, forward strand.
TTCCAGCGCGCCCGCATGGACGACATGCTCAAGCAGGCCGACGAGATGACCAAGACGATCGCGCTGATGCGACGGATGTATGCGTTGATGACGCAGCTGGTGGGCGTGACGCACAAGATGGTCGGCGATACCGAAGAGATGCAGCAGATCACCAATGACCTGCGCGACAAGATCGCCAACTTCGACGACTTCTTCCGGCCCATCCGTTCCTATTTCTACTGGGAAAAGCACTGCTACGACATTCCGGTCTGCTATTCGCTGCGCTCGATATTCGACGCCATCGACGGGATCGACCAGATCTCCGAGCGGCTGAATGTGCTGGTCGGCGACATCAAACAGCTGGATCGGCTGATGCCGGAAATGATCACGACGTTCCCGCCGATGATCGATTCCATGGACAGCATGAGACACATGATGCTGACGATGCACAGCACCATGGCGGGCATCTTCGCGCAGATGGACGAGATGAGCGACAACTCGATGGCGATGGGACACGCCTTCGACCAGGCCAAGAACGACGATTCGTTCTATCTGCCGCCCGAGGTGTTCAAGAACGCGGACTTCCAGCGCGCAATGAAGAGTTTCCTGTCCACCGACGGGCGCGCGGCCCGGTTCATCATCCTGCACCGCACCGACCCCGCGTCGGCCGAGGGCATCGCGAGCATCGACAAGATTCACACCGCGGCCGAGGAGTCCCTCAAGGGCACGCCGCTCGAGGACGCCAAGATCTACCTGTCCGGAACGGGGGCCGTCTTCAAGGACATCTCCGACGGCGCCAAATGGGACCTGGTGATCGCCGGAGTCTCCTCGCTCTGCCTGATTTTCATCATCATGCTGATCCTGACCCGCGCTTTCGTGGCCGCCGCCGTCATCGTCGGCACCGTCGCGATCTCACTGGGCGCGTCGTTCGGGTTGTCCGTGCTGTTCTGGCAGCACATCCTCGGCATCCCGCTGCACTGGCTGGTGCTGGCGATGTCCGTCATCGTGCTGTTGGCGGTGGGTTCGGACTACAACCTGCTGCTGGTGTCGCGCTTCAAACAGGAGATCCACGCCGGCCTGAACACGGGCATCATCCGGTCGATGGGCGGCACCGGCAAGGTCGTGACCAACGCCGGCCTGGTGTTCGCGTTCACCATGGCGTCCATGGTGGTCAGCGACGTGCGGATGATCGGGCAGGTGGGCACCACGATCGGCCTGGGCCTGCTGTTCGACACGCTGATCGTGCGCGCGTTCATGACGCCGTCGATCGCCGCACTGCTGGGCCGCTGGTTCTGGTGGCCGATCCGGGTGCGGACCCGGCCCGCCAAGACTCCCACCGAACGGCTCAACTCGCGGCCGCCCGAACGGGACCTGGTGTACACCGACTAGCTCCTCCGCGCTGCGGGCATCGGTGATTTCGCAGGGACTTCACGCTCGGCGAGAGCATCTGCCAGGGGGGTTGGCCCATCCGGCGGCCCCGCAGCCGCGAATACCTCGCGTGCAACGGAAGTTTGGGCGCTCGATAGCCGTCATCGGCAGCGGCGTGGCCGGCCTGACCGCCGCGTACGTCCTGTCCGGCCAGGACCGGGTCACCCTGTACGAGGCGGACGTTCGGCTCGGCGGGCACGCCCACACCCACTTCGTGGACGACGGCAACGGCGGCGTCACGGCCGTCGACTCGGCTTTTCTGGTGCACAACGACCGGACCTACCCGACGCTGTGCCGGTTGTTCGATGACCTGGGCATCGACACGCAGGAGTCCGAGATGTCGATGTCGGTGCGGGCCGACAACCCGGACGGCACGGCCGGGCTCGAGTACGCCGGGGCGCTCGGCGCGCGCGGGCTGTTCGCGTGCCGGCAGTCGCTGCGGCCGCGCTACCTGCTGATGCTCGCCGAGATCGTCCGCTTCCACCGCGCCGCGCAGCGGGTCCTGGCCGATAAGGCCTGCGACACACTGGAGACGCTGGACAGCTTCCTGAGCCGGCACCGGTTCTCGTCGTACTTCGTCGACTACTTCGTCACGCCCCTGGTGGCGGCGGTCTGGTCGTGCGCCGCCGACGACGCGCTGCGCTACCCGGCCCGGTACCTGTTCGTCTTCCTGAATCACCACGGCATGCTGTCGGTCTTCGGCTCGCCGACGTGGCGGACCGTGACGGGCGGCTCGGCCACCTATGTTCAGGCCGTCGCCGCCCGGTTGGACGAGGTGTCGACGGGGACGCCGGTGCACTCGCTGCGACGGTCCCCGGGCGGCGTGCTGGTGCAGGCGGGCGGCGATCCGGCGCGGCTGTTCGACGCCGCCGTCGTCGCCGTCCATCCCGACCAGGCGCTGCTGCTGCTCGACCGGCCGAACGCCTGGGAGCGCCACGTCCTGGGCTCGATCGGCTATTCGACCAACCGCGCCCTGCTGCACACCGACGAGTCGGTGTTGCCGCGGCGCCCACGCGCCCGCGCGTCGTGGAACTACCTGGTGACTCCCGGCAGCGACCACGTGGTGGTCAGCTACGACGTCAGCAGGCTGATGCGGCTGGCCGGCGACCGACGGTATCTGGTCACGCTCGGCGGCGAAGGCCGCGTCGACCCGGGCTCGGTGATCGCCGAGATGACCTACAGCCACCCGCTGTACACGCCGGAATCGGTTGCCGCCCAATGCGCATTGCCGACGCTGGACGACGATCGGGTGGTCTTCGCCGGCGCCTACCACGGCTGGGGATTCCACGAGGACGGCGCCGCCTCGGGGCTGCGCGCGGCGCACCGGCTCGGCGCCGACTGGCCCGCCCCGGCACACGCGCGGCAACGGGAAGCGGTGGTCGGATGCTGACCACACCCGCGATCTACCGCACCACGATCACGCACTGCCGGCAGACGCCGGTGCGCCACGCGTTCGAATACCGCAGCTACAGCTGGTATGTCGACGTCGACGACCTCCCCCGGCTGCCCTGGTGGCTGCGGCCGTTCGCGCGGTTCAGCGCCGACGACCACTTCGCGGGCGCTGGTTCACAGGCGGGGTCGCTGCGCGAGCGACTGGACGCGTTCTTTGCCGATCGCGACGTGGCCGCGCCCGACGGCCGCGTCACCGCGCTGCTGCAGCCACGGGTTCTGGGTTACGTCTTCAACCCGTTGAGCGTCTTCTGGTGCCACGACGGTGACGGCTCGCTGCGGCACGTGATCGCCGAGGTGCACAACACCTACGGCGAGCGCCACGCCTACCTGCTGCCGCCGGCGGACCGGCCCGTGACGGCCGCGAAGAGCTTCTACGTCTCACCGTTCAACCCGGTCGACGGCCACTACCGGGTGCGGGCGCCGCTTCCCGGCAGCGAGGTCGATATCACCGTCGCGCTGCACCGCGAGCAGCGCCCGGCGTTCACGGCCAACCTGCGCGGACGGCGGCGTCCGGCAACCGTCCGGGAGGTCACGTTCCTGCAACTCGCTTCGCCGCTGGCGCCGCTGGTGGTGGCCGCACGCATCCGGCTACAGGGGATCAAGTTGTGGCTACGTGGGCTTCCGGTGGTGCCCCGATGAGCCTGGAATCGCTCCAAACACGCTCAGCGCCAATAGATCCGCAGCGCTGGCCCGCGGTCGCGAGGGTGCCGTCGGGCCCGGCGGCGGCGGCGTCGGCGCTGATCGCCGAGCGGTTGCTCCGCCGCGCGGCCGCCCGCCTGCCCATGCGGCTGGTCTACCCCGACGGCGAGACCGTCGGCGCGGCCGACCCGACGCTGCCGACGCTGCTGATCCGCGACCCCGACGCGATGGCGCGGCGGATAGGTCGCTACGGCCTGATCGGTTTCGGTGAGTCCTACATGGCCGGCGAGTGGTCGTCGAACGACCTGCCCGGACTGCTGACGGTGTTCGCCGAGTCGGTCGCCGACCTGGTGCCGCGCGGGCTGCATTGGCTGCGGCCGCTCGGCCCGGCCTTCCGGCCGCGCTGGCGGGGAGCCGACCGCGACCAGGCCCGCCGCGACATCGCCCGGCACTACGACCTGTCCAACGAGCTGTTCGCCGAGTTCCTGGACTCGACCCTGACGTATTCCAGCGCGCTGTTCACCGAGCTGCCCGCCGCGTGGCCGGATTTGACTGCGGCGCAACACCGTAAGATCGACCGGCTGCTGGACCTGGCGCGGGTGGGGCCCGGCAGCCGGGTGCTCGAGATCGGCACCGGATGGGGCGAGCTGTGCCTGCGCGCCGCAGCCCGCGGCGCGCACGTCCGCTCGGTCACCCTTTCTGTGGAGCAGCAACGGCTGGCCCGCCGGCGCGTCGCCGACGCCGGCCTATCCGACCGGGTGCGCATCGACCTGTGCGACTACCGCGACTGCCACGACGAGGGCCGACACGACGCCGTGCTGTCGGTCGAGATGATCGAGGCCATCGGATACCACTCGTGGCCGCTGTACTTCACCGCGCTGGACCGGCTGGTGCGCCCGGGCGGGCGGGTGGCGATCCAGGCGATCACCATGCCGCACGCCCGGATGCTGGCCTCCCGCAACACGCACACCTGGATCCAGAAGTACATCTTCCCCGGCGGGCTGTTACCGTCCACCCAGGCCATCGCCGGTATCACGGCGCGACGCACCGGGTTACGCACCGTCGACATGGCCTCGCTGCGTCCGCACTACGCCGAAACCCTGCGGCTCTGGCGGGAGCGGTTCACGCAGCGCTCGGATGTGTTGGCGCACTTGGGCTTCGACGAGGTGTTCGGGCGGATGTGGGAGTTGTACCTGGCCTATTCGGAGGCGGGTTTCCGGTCCGGCTATCTGAACGTGTACCAGTGGACGTTCGAACGCGAGGTACGGGAATGAACCTGGCGGTGGTGTCGGGCGCCTCGGCGCTGGCGCTGGTCGTCGTGCATACGGTGACCTGCCTGATCGCCCGGCGGATCGGGCGCTACAACGTCGTCGACGTGGCGTGGGGCGTGGGCTTTGTCGTCGTCGCCGCCGTCGCCGCAGCGCTCGGCCACGGCGACCCGGCCCGGCGGTGGCTGCTGTTCGCCCTGACCGCGATCTGGGGCCTACGGCTGAGCTGGCACATCCAGCGCAAGACGGTCGGCAAGGGCGAGGACCGGCGCTACGCCGACCTGCTGCGCGACGCGACACCCGCCCAGGCGGTACGCAAGATCTTCGTGCTGCAGGGCTTCCTGGGCTGGTTCATCTCGCTGCCGCTGCAACTCTCGGCGGTGACGGCCCCGACGCCGCGGCCGTTGTTGCTGGTCACGGCGCTGGGCCTGGCGGTGTGGCTGCTGGGGGTCACCTTCGAGGCGGTCGGCGACCATCAGCTGCAGGCGTTCAAGGCCGACCCGGGCAATCGCGGCACCATCATGGACCGCGGCCTGTGGGCCTGGACGCGCCACCCCAACTACTTCGGCGACGCCTGCGTCTGGTGGGGGCTGTGGCTGGTCAGCGTCAACGGCTGGCCGGCGCTGGCCACGGTGGGCTCGCCGCTGGTGATGAGCTACTTCCTGGTGCGGGTGAGCGGGGCCCGGCTGACCGAGAAGTACATGCGGGGCCGGCCCGGCTTTGCCGAATACCAGGGACGCACGTCGTATTTTGTGCCGCGGCCGCCGCGAAGGTGACTGACGTGGCAATTTGGGCGCGCGCGGGCGATAGGCTGGCGGGCAATGACCCGACCGCCACAGCTGAGCGACGACCTGGACGCCTTGCTGCGACGGGTCGCCGGTGGCGACCGCGACGCCTTCGCCACCGTCTACGACCTCACCAAGAGCCGGGTGTACGGACTGGTGATCCGGGTGTTGCGTGACTCCGGCTACAGCGAGGAAACCACGCAGGAGGTCTATCTCGAGGTGTGGCGGACGGCGTCGGGATTCGACTCTGCCAAGGGATCCGCCCTGTCCTGGCTGCTGACCATGGCGCACCGGCGGGCGATCGACCGGGTGCGGGCCGAGGAGGCCGGCACCCGCCGGGAGTCGCGGTACGGCGCCACCACGGTCGAACCGGCCACCGATGTCGTCGCCGACTCGGCCCTGTCGAAAGACGAGCGGCGCCGCGTCAGCGAATGCCTGGGCGGGCTCACCGAGGCCCAGCGCGAATGCATCGAGCTGGCCTACTACGGCGGGCTGACGTACGCCGAGGTGTCGCGGCGGCTGGCGGCCAACCTCTCGACGGTCAAGTCCCGCATGCGCGACGCGCTGCGCGGCCTGCGCAACTGTCTGGACGTGTCATGACCGCACCTGACGACCCCGGCCTGCTCGAGCTGGCGACGCCGTACGCGCTGCACGCGGTGTCCGCCGACGAACGGGCCGACATCGAGCGTCGCGTCGCGGCGTCACCGGTCGCGGCCGCGTTCGAGGACGAGGTGCGCGCTGTGCGCGAGGTGATGGCGGTGCTCTCGGCGGTGACGGCAGTCGACCCACCGGCGCGGCTGCGGGCCGGCGTGCTGACCGCGACCGAGCCGGCGCGGCTTCAGGCCAGGCGCTGGCGGACGGCCGCGTTGGCGGCGGCGGCGGCGATCGTGGTGGGGCTGGCGGCGTTCGGCCTCGGGGTGCTGACGCGGCCGGCGCCGTCGCCGACGATGGCCGAGCAGATTATGGCCGCCCCGGACCTGCGGACCATCTCCGGGCCGCTCGGGCCCGGAACCGCGACGTTCATGTTCTCCCACGACCGCAACGCGGGCATGTTGGTGATGAACAACGTGCCGCCGCCGGCGCCGGGCACCGTCTATCAGATGTGGCTCATGGGTCCCGACGGCCAGCCGACGTCGGCGGGCACGATGGGACCCGCGGATGTGGCGCCCTCGACGAAGGCGACGGTCCGCGACCTCCGAGGCTCGACCGCGCTGGCGTTCACCACCGAGCCCGGCACGGGCTCGCCGCAGCCGACCGGCTCGATACTGGCCAAGCTGCCGCTAGGCTGACCGGTTCCGCAGGCCGCCGATGACGGCCACAATCAGGCCGAGCCCGACCAACGCCGCACCCGCGACCAGCGTCAGATTGAGCCATTCGTGCATGCTCGCCTCGGCGTGGCGGACCATGACGTCGGCGACCTGACGGATGTCGGCGGTGGTTCGGTTGAGCGCAGTGTTGAAGCGCCGCTTGCCGACCTCTACGGCCGCCCAGCCCATTCCGCCGATCAGCAGCACCGAGACGCCGATGCTGGTCAGCGCCTTGCCCCGGCGTCGGGCCGCCAGCAGCAGCAGGAACCCGCAGAACGCGGCCACCGCCCCGGCGCCGATGGTCGCCCAGGGGCCCCAGGTGCCCAGCTCGCTCAGCTCGCCCTGCCGCAGCGATCCCGACGTGCTGGGCAGCGACACCGACGTGCTGGTCAGCGGCACGGCCAGCTTCGTCGGCGCCTTCACCTGGTAGTCGCTCAGCATCCGCTTCACGGGGCCTTCATTGAGCATCGGGGCCAGGTCGACCACCCACTGATCGCCCTCCGCCGAGCCCGGCCGGGCGAACAGCCAGCCGTGGGCGGCCCGGTTCGCCTGGGCGAACAGCGGCGGAAACGCCGGGCTCGCGGTGAACGCGGCCATCACGTCGTGCACCCGCCCGCTGTCCGCGGCGGGACCGCCGCGCTCGGCGATCAGCGCCATTGCCCGCGTGGTGAGCTCACCCGCCATCGCGGACTGCAGCGCGGGATCGGCGGCGGCGTCGCGGGCCAGCGCGGCATAGCCGTCCACGTCCACGACGTTCTTCTGCAACCAGGTCGCGGGGACCAGCACGGCCAGCGCGGCCGTCGTGGCCAGCCAGCACACCAGCGTCAGCGCGAATCGCACGCCTAGAACCTACTGCGCGCACCTACTTGGCGATGCCGTTGGTCGACACGCTTTAAGTGTCGCCGTGGCTCGACCGGTATTCATAGCTGCGCGTCGGGCACTGGTTGTGGACCGCCGCCCACTTCGTGTCAACGACCGCCTTGAGCGAACGGGCATACTCGATCGGCACCATGGCAGCCAGCGCATCCACCCTGCGCTGCATCCGTGCCGCCACTTCCTTCTGGGCAGGAGTGCGCTCCGCCGGGTTTCCGGACTGAAGAAACTGGCGGGCTGCGGCAATGGCATTGTGAAAAACCGCATCCGGGTTGGCCATCGCATTCTTGGCCTCGGCCTCGTCCTTACTGAGCACTTCCTCGGCCAACCCGGGGCCCGCCGCGACGGAGGCGCAAATCTGTCGTCCGACGCCCCGCAGAAAGTGGGGCGTACTTCTGACGGTGTCCCGATCGAGCGGAACCGCGATGCCCAGCAGCGGCGCCGTCAGGTCGAACCTGTTCCAAACGTCCTTGTTGTCACAGGCCGCTTTCGCAAAACCGGCATCGCCGCCCGCGGGAACTTCGGTGTAGAACGAGCCTTCGAGCCAATGACGGGCCCTATCGCTTGCGGACCCAGTGGCGGGCGTCGATCCGGGCGACGAATCCAATGCTTGCTGGGCTCGCTCTAGCTGCTCACCAATGGTGGTGGCTTTACCGGTGACCGGGTCGGTGAACTTCATGGAGGCCACAACACCGGCATCAGCTCAAATCGGACGGCTAAGTCCTACTGCGCGATGCCCCGCACGTAGGCGGCTTGGCCGAGGTGCTGAGCGCAGTCGTCGATGATGCTGACCAGCCGCGCGCTGGCGGTCACCGGCGGATCCCAATTGGTGTCCACGACGCGGGCCAGCTCGTCGGCGGTGACGCCGGCGACGTATTCGAGGCTGAGCTGGTGAACCGCGTGGTAGTAACCGGCGAGCAGCTCGGCGGAGGCCCGCACCTTCGCGACATCCGCCGCGCTGTGCCCGTAGCCGGAGTCGTTGCGCGGCAGGTCCAGCGCGAACCGATCCACCCAGCCGTCGCGGGTCCACACCTGTTCGACGCCGGCGACGTCGGCGAGCTGCATGTCCTGCACCCGGGCGCTGTGCCAGATCAGCCAGGCGATGCTGTTGGCATCCGGGCTGGGCCGGTAGTCGGCCAGCTGGTCGGGCAGGCCGTCGGTCAGGTCGTCGACGTGCTCGATCAGCCTGGTGAACGCATCCCGGAGCAGTTCGCGGGCCGCTTCGTCGCTCATAGACGCGACCCTACGCCAGGGGGCACTTGGCCCGGCTGACACAGAACCGGAACAGGTTCCAGGAAATCTCGGCCTGCAGGCCGGCCCGCTCCAGGTAGCCGCACCAATCGCTGCGACGGAAGCTGCGCGCGATGGAGATGACGCCGTCGCGCCGAATCACCTCATGCCAGCCCATCGCGCGGGCCAGCACCGGGAAGGAGTAGTAGGGCAACGGATGACGATGCAGGTCGACGTTGTGCCAACCGTGGGTCGTGTTTTCGTCGAGCCAACTCAGGAACCGGACGACGCCGTCGTCGTCGAGGTGGTGGGTGAATTGCGAACTGACGATGAAGTCGGACCGGGCGTCGGGCACATACGTGAACACGTCGGCCGTGCGGAAGTCGATGTCCATCCACCGCGGCGTCGCCTCCCGCGCGACTATTGCGCTGCGCGGATTGACGTCGATGCCGGACAGTCGCACCTGCAGCCCGCGCCGTCGCGACCAACTGGCAATGGCGCGCAGTAGGTCGCCGTGGCCGTACCCGACGTCCAACACGGTGACCGGAGCGCCGGCCGGCAATGCGCAGATCGCGCCCGCCAGCCAGCGCACCGTCGGATGGTGGGTGAAGGTCAGGCGATTGACGACGGCAAGCTCGCCCAGACACCGTCGGTAGGTGGCGAGGTCGGTGCTCTCCTCGTCCAAGTCCTCCGCCTGCGTGCTGCGCGCCGCGAGGCTGTGCAGAAACCCCGCGTGATGAGACGCCGCGCCAACCATCGCGCTCCCGCCGTGCGTAGTTCGGAGCGCTCCTCTCCGATGGGTCGAGTGTGCTCGCCGCGGGTGGGGATTGTGTGCACTTCTGCGAACCACACAGGAGGTTTCCAGGCGTCTGGAAGCGAGTCCGAAGGGCGTGCCTCGCGGGCGATTCGACGCGCGTTTCTCCTGGTAGCTTGGTAATACATTCGGCACTTCTGAACAGCCCAAAGCCGCCCCTAGTAGGAGATTGGTCAGATGCACTACGACCTGCTCATCCGCAATGGCACCATCGTCGACGGCCTGGGCGGAGAACCTTACGTCGGCGACGTGGCCGTGCAGGACGGCGTCATCGCAGCGGTCGGCTCGGTGAACGGGGACACAGCCGAGCGGGAAATCGACGCGACCGGCCTGCTCGTCACCCCGGGCTTCGTCGACCTGCACACCCACTACGACGGGCAGGCCATCTGGTCGGAGCGCCTGACGCCGTCGTCAGCGCACGGCGTGACCACGGTGGTGATGGGCAACTGCGGTGTCGGCTTCGCGCCGTGCCGGCAGGAAGACCACGACGTGCTCGTCGACGTGATGGCCGGCGTGGAGGACATCCCCGGGGTCGTGATGACCGACGGCCTGCCCTGGACGTGGGAGACGTTCCCGCAATACATGGACGCCCTGGAGTCGCGACAGCGTGATATCGATGTGGCCGCCTACCTGCCGCACTCACCGCTGCGGGTGTATGTGATGGGCCAGCGCGGCGCGGACCGCGAGCCGGCCACCGACGAGGACCTCGCCAGGATGCGGGCGCTGGCCAAGGAGGCGATCGAGGCCGGCGCGCTCGGCTTCGCGTCGTCGCGCCTGATGATCCACAAGACCGAGAGCGGTGCGCCGATCCCCAGCTACGACGCCGCCCGCGAGGAGATCGAGGAGATCGCCCGCGGCGTCGTCGACGGCGGCGGTGGGCTGCTGCAGTTCGTGCCCGACATTCCGGCCGGGGGCTACCAGCCCGTGCTGCAGACGGTCTTCGACGTCGCCGAGGACGTCGGGCTGCCGCTCACCTTCACGCTGGTGGTCGCCAGCACCGGCGAGCCCACCTGGCCCGACGCGATCACGATGATCGACAAGGCGAACGCCGCCGCGGGCGACGGGGTCCGGGTCACCGCGCAGCTGCTGCCGCGGCCCATCGGGCTGATCATCGGGCTGCAGCTGTCCGCCAACCCGTTCGTGCTGTACCCCAGCTACCAGGAGATCGCGCACCTGCCGCTGGCCGAGCGCGTCGCCGAGATGCGCAAGCCCGAGGTGCGTGCCCGCATCTTGGCCGACAAGCCCGGCGCCGGGCACCCGATCCTCTACGCCGCCCAGATGTGGGACTGGATCTTCCCGCTGGACGACACCCCGAACTACGAGCCGAACCCGTCGGACAGCATCGGGGCGCGCGCCCGCGCTCGCGGTGTGGAGCCGGTCGAGGAGGCCTACGACCGGATGCTCGACGAAGACGGCCGGGCCATGCTGCTGGTCGCCACCAGCAACATGCAGAACAACTCGCTGGACACCGTCGGCGAGTTGCTGCATCGGGAGGACGTGGTGCTCGGCCTCGGCGATGGCGGCGCCCACTACGGCATGATCTGCGACGCCAGCTACTCGACTTTCTTCCTGGCGCACTGGGCGCGCGATCGCGAGTCCGGACGGTTCACGGTCCCCGAAGCCGTCCGCGAGCTCACTACCGTGCCGGCCCGCGTCGCCGGGCTGGCGGACCGCGGGCGCATCACGGTCGGCTACAAAGCCGACCTCAACGTCATCGACCACGCGGCGCTGCGGCTGCACAAACCGGTCATCACCTACGACCTGCCCGCCGGCGGGCGGCGGCTGGATCAGACCGCCGACGGGTACGTCGCGACCGTCGTCTCCGGTCAGGTGATCGCCGAGCACGGGGTGCCGACCGACGCCCGTCCGGGCAAATTAATTCGCGGCCGTCAACCGGCCCCTCTGTCCGTCTGAAACGGCCCCGGCAAGGCGCGCCGCCGGGTAGTTTGGGTTAGTGACAAACCCGCATTTTGCGTGGTTGCCGCCAGATATTAATTCGGCACTCATGTGGGCCGGCCCCGGAGTGGGGCCGCTGCTTGCTGCTGCCACGGCGTGGGGCGGATTGGCCGAAGAATTGGCGCAGTCCGCGGCCTCGTTTGCGGCCGTCACATCCGACTTGATCAACAGCTCGTGGCTGGGTGCCTCCGCGACGGCGATGATGGCCGTGGCGGCCCAATACTCGACATGGCTGCGCGCGGCGGCGGCGCAGGCGGAGGGTGCGGCCACCCGTGCGGAGGCCGTTGCGGCCGCATTCGAGACAGCGCTGACGGCCGCGGTGCAGCCCGCCGTGGTGGCCGCCAACCGCGGGTTGGTGCGGGTGCTCGCAGCGACGAACTTCCTGGGCCAGAACGCCGCGGCGATCGCGGACATCGAGGCCGCCTACGAGCAGATGTGGGCGATGGACGTCGCGGCCATGTCCGCCTACCACGCCGACGCGTCGGCGTTGCTGTCGCGGCTGCCGAGCTGGGACCAGGTGCTGGCCGGCCTCAACATTTCCAACCTCGGCATCGGCAACCTGGGCATGGGCAACATCGGCGCGGGAAACAGCGGCGACAACAACGTCGGCTTCGGAAACCTCGGCAACGGAAACTGGGGCATCGGCAATACCGGCGAGGGCAACATCGGGTTCGGCCTGACCGGCAACCACAAGATCGGCATCGGCCTGAGCAACACCGGCAGCGGAAACGTCGGCTTCGGCAACTCGGGCAAGGGCAACATCGGCTTCGGCAACTCCGGCACCGGCAACATCGGCTTCTTCAACTCCGGAACCGGAAACACGGGCATCTTGAACTCCGGCGCCCTCAACACCGGCCTGGGCAACTTCGGGTCCAGCAACCTCGGCTTCTGGAACGCCGGGCTGGGCCAGACCGGCTGGATGAACCAGACCACGCAGAGCCTCAACAGCCTGTTCGGCACCGACAACGTCACCGGCGCGCTGAGCACGGCCAACATCAACCGGGCCGTGCTCGACTCCAGCAGCGTGGCCCTCGGCGGTTTCACCCCCGACGTGGCCGGCGCGGGATTGCTCGGCTCCGGCCTGGCCAGTACGCCCCTTGGCGCCCTGGCCACCACCCCGCTCGGTGCCGTGGCGCCGGTCGCGCCGAGCATTGCGGCCGCGACGGGCATCCCCGCGTCTCTGTCGGCGACGCCCGCCGCAGCCCCGCCCGCCCCCGCCATCGGTGCCGCCGCAGCCGCGCCCGTTCGGAGCGGCGGCGCGGCCGGCAACTCCGGCGACGCGGGCCTGCGCAATACGCCCGCCCGTGAGGGCGAGAACGTCCCCGCCGACGGCATTCCCAGCTCCGGCTTCTTCGACAAGCTCGCCGCCACGCGCGTCGGCTCCGGCGTCCCGCAGCCTGGCTCGTCCGAGTAGTTTTTGCGCCCGGGAGCGTCGGGCGCGCTGCCGGCGCGCGACGGGCCTCAAAATGACGGGCAAACGCGGATTTGCCGCAAATTGGAGCGCCCTCGCGGCTGGCGCCGCACGGCCTATCCTCGACACATGCGCACGAAGAAGAAAGTGGACTTCGCGCGGCTGGCCGCCGCGCTCCCCGACTTTCCGTTCGCCTACCTGATCACCGTCGACGAGGGCTACCGCGTGCACACCGTGACGGTCGAGCCGACGCTGCGGGGCACTGTGCTCGACGTCGGGCTCATCGGCGGCCGAACGCGCGACAACCTCGCCCAGCGCCGCGACGTGACGCTGCTGTGGCCGCCGGCGGAACCGGGCGGCTACTCGTTGATCGTCGACGGCTCCGCCGAGGTTTCCGACGAGGGCACTCCCGGAGCTGAAGCCGCACGCTGCGGCGTCGTACCCACCCGCGCGTTGCTGCATCGCGAGGCAGAGTCCCCGTCGGCGGCCAAGGGCTGCCTGCACGACTGCGTCGTGTTCAGCGAGCCCGCGTGAGCCGCGTCGCGCCGCTCGCGCCGCCGTGGAGCGAGGAAGACGCCGCCGGCATCAACAGCTGGGGCCATCCGGACCGCACCTACGAGCCGCTCCTGCTGGTGCGTTGTCTGCAGCGCCATCCGGTGCTGGCGGGACGGCTGCGCAAGCTCGGCGAGTCCCTGTACGTCGCGGCGCTGCTGCCGCCCCGAAGCCGGACGATCGCGATCCTGCGCATCTGCGCGCTGGTGGGTTGCCGGTACGAATGGGGCGGCCAAGCGGCGTTCTGGGGACCGATCGCGGGCGTCAGCGACGACGAGTGCGACGCGCTGGTGCTCGGCGGCGCGCAGGATCCGCGATGGAGCGCGCCCGAGCGGACGCTGATCGAGGCGGTGGACGAACTGGAGCACACCGGCTCGTGGTCGGAGGCCACCTGGTCAGGGCTGGGGAGTTTCCTGGACGACGAACAGCGGATCGAGCTGCTGACCGCTGTCGGCTGGTATCGCACGATCTGCACGCTGTGCAACGCGCTGGCGCTGCCGGTGGAGGGCTGGATGCGGCCCTGGCCGTCAGCTCGCTGACCGGTCCCGGCGCAGGGCCGGATGCAGACTCTTCAGTAGCGGCAGCAGCAGCCGTCGCGGCATGACCTGAAAGAGCCGGCTACTGACCTGGCTCGCCAGCCCGGGAGTAACCGTGCCGCGGTCGCGGTCCAGAGCGTCGAGCCCGGCCCGGGCCACGTCCCGCGACGACTTCCACATGAACTTCGGGAAGGCGTCGGCGAAGGTCCGCTCGTCCATGCCCGCCTTCACCAGGAACTCCGTGCGCACGGGCCCGGGATCAAGCAGCGCGACGGTGACGCCGGTACCGGCCAGCTCGCCGTGCAGCCCTTGCGTGTAGGACCTCACGAAGGCCTTGGTGGCGGCGTAGCCGATCTGCCCCGGGAACGGGTGGAAGCCCGCGGTGGACCCGACGTTGAGGATCGCGCCGCGGCCGCGGGGCACCATCTGCTGGACCGCGCGGGTAGTCAGGTCGATCACAGCCTCGACGTTGACCCGCACCTGGGCGATCTCGTCGTCAACGGACGTCCGCATGACCGAACCCATGGTGCCGATGCCGGCGTTGTTGACCAGGATGTCGACGGTCAGCCCGCGGCCGGCGAGGTCGTCGAAGAGGCCGGCGCGAGCGGCGGGGTCCGCGACGTCGCAGGCGATCACCTCGACTCTGGTGCTCGGCAGCCCGCCGGCCAGTTCGCGCAGGCGGTCCTCGCGGCGGGCGACGAGCGTGACGCCGTAGCCGCGCTCAGCAAGCTCGCGGGCGATGTCGGCGCCAATGCCCGACGATGCGCCGGTTACGACGGCCGTGCTGGTGGGTGCGGGAGTCGGAAGGGCCACGGGTTCGACCCTATAAGGCCGCAGCGAAGGCGCCACGTTCGGCGAGTTTGCCCCGCACGCGTTCGATGATCATGTGCGGACGCAGCAGCATCGCGGCGCTGACCCGGATGACGATCCAGCCGGCCGCCTCCAGCAGGGCGATGCGCTCGATGTCCCACGCCCGCTGCCGGATCGAGCCACTTTGTGCCGAGCGCCGCGGCAGCGGACAGGCCGGCCAACGTGGCGCCCGTCGACAGCCAGGCGGCGCGCGCTTTCGTCGCTGCGGTCAGTTCTGCCTCTTTGTCTGTATTCGCGTCGCGGAACCGCGTCGTCGAACGGGGTACCTGTGGATGAATCTCTAGGTGTGGATACATCGCCGCGATCATCGAGTGTGGGGTCTCGTCTCGGCCCTAGCCCCGCGAGTGTGGGGACTATGAACGTCACCCTCCAGACGTACATAACCCCCACACTCGCCACGTGCGACGCGACGCGCGAGCTGCGAGCCGCGGAAGGCACGAAAAAGCCCGGCTCGACAACGCGAGCCGGGCTTTTTCGTGACTAAAGGACTTAGAAGTCCATACCGCCCATGCCGCCGGTCGGGTCGCCCGCCGGAGCGGCCGCCTTCTCGGGCTTGTCGGCAACGACGGCCTCGGTGGTCAGGAACAGCCCCGCGATGGACGCCGCGTTCTGCAGCGCCGAACGGGTCACCTTCACCGGGTCGGCAACGCCGGCCTTCAGCAGGTCCTCGTACTCACCGGTGGCGGCGTTCAGGCCGGTGCCGGCGGGCGCGTTGCGGACCTTCTCGGCGACAACGCCGGGCTCCAGCCCGGAGTTGAAGGCGATCTGCTTCAGCGGAGCCTCGAGCGCCACGCGCACGATGTTGGCGCCGGTCGCCTCGTCACCCTTGAGGTCGAGCTCGGCCAGGGCCGGAGCCGACTGCAGCAGGGCCACGCCACCACCGGCGACGATGCCCTCCTCGACGGCGGCCTTGGCGTTGCGGACGGCGTCCTCGATGCGGTGCTTGCGCTCCTTGAGCTCCACCTCGGTGGCGGCCCCGGCCTTGATCACCGCAACACCGCCGGCCAGCTTGGCCAGGCGCTCCTGCAGCTTCTCGCGGTCGTAGTCGGAGTCGCTGTTCTCGATTTCGCCGCGGATCTGGGCCACCCGGCCGGCGATGGCGTCCGGGTCACCGGCGCCCTCGACGATGGTGGTCTCGTCCTTGGTGATAACCACCTTGCGGGCCTTGCCCAGCAGCGAGATGTCGGCGGTCTCGAGGGACAGGCCGACCTCTTCGCTGATGACCTGGCCACCGGTGAGGATCGCCATGTCCTGCAGCATCGCCTTGCGACGGTCACCGAAGCCGGGGGCCTTTACGGCCACCGACTTGAAGGTGCCGCGGATCTTGTTGACGACCAGCGTGGACAGCGCCTCGCCCTCGACGTCCTCGGCGATGATCAGCAGCGGCTTGCCGCCCTGAATGACCTTCTCCAGCAGCGGCAGCAGGTCCTTGACGGTCGACACCTTCGACGACACCAGCAGGATGTAGGGGTCCTCGAGGACCGCTTCCTGACGCTCGGCGTCGGTGACGAAGTAGCCCGAGATGTAGCCCTTGTCGAACCGCATGCCCTCGGTGAGCTCGAGCTGCAGGCCGAAGGTGTTGGACTCCTCGACGGTGATGACGCCCTCGTTGCCGACCTTGTCCATCGCCTCGGCGATCAGGTCGCCGATCGACTGGTCGCCCGCGGAGATGCCCGCGGTGGCCGCGATCTGCTCCTTGGTCTCGACGTCCTTGGCCGACTTGAGCAGGGTCTCGGTGACCTTCTCGACGGCCTTCTCGATGCCGCGCTTGAGACCCAGCGGGTTGGCGCCGGCGGCAACGTTGCGCAGGCCCTCCTTGACCAGCGCCTGAGCCAGCACCGTGGCCGTCGTCGTGCCGTCACCGGCAACGTCGTCGGTCTTCTTGGCGACTTCCTTGACCAGCTCGGCGCCGATCTTCTCGTACGGGTCCTCCAGCTCGATCTCCTTGGCGATGGACACACCATCGTTGGTGATCGTGGGGGCACCCCACTTCTTCTCCAGTACGACGTTGCGACCCTTGGGGCCCAACGTCACCTTTACCGCGTCGGCGAGGGCGTTGAGGCCCCGCTCGAGACCGCGACGGGCCTCTTCGTCGTACGCAATTGTCTTGGCCATTGCGAAGTGATTCCTCCGGATTGGGGATGACTACGTTCTGGCCGGGCGCAGTGCCCGCGACGGACGACCAAAGCTGGTCTCACCGTCCCGACCTAGCACTCGCCGGTCGCGAGTGCCAACGTCATTCTTAGCACTCGCCTATCCCGAGTGCAAGAAAGGGTCCGCGGGTTCCGCCGGGAGCGTAACGGCGCGACGTCAGCCGGCGACGTCAGCGACGTGACATACCCCGCGAGTGCGGACGCGATCCCCGAACTCAGCGATCGCCGCCTCCAGATGTTCGCGAGTGAAGTCGGGCCACATTACGTCCACGAAGTGCAGCTCCGAGTACGACGAGTGCCAAAGGAATCCGTTCGAGAGGCGCCGCTCGCCGCCCGTTCGGATGATCAGGTCCGGGTCTTGCATCTCGGGGGCATACAGCAGACGCCGGAACTCCTGCTCGCCGCCGCCGATGTAGCGCTGGGCCGCATCGAGCACCTCCTGGCGTCCGCCGTAGTTGAGCGCGACGAACAGCGTCATCCCGGTGTTGTGCGCAGTGGCTGCCTCGGCGTGGTCGATTGCATCGACCACATCTGTCGGTAGGCCGTTGCGTACCCCGAGTAATCGGATCTTGATGCCGCAGGGTTCCAACACCTCCACGGCGCGACCGAAATTCCGTGCGAACACCCCCATCAGGGTGTCGACTTCGCCGACCGGGCGCGACCAGTTCTCCGTCGAGAAGCTGTACAGCGAGAGCTGTTCGATGCCTAGTTCGGCCGCGTCCCGCGCGCGCAGGATCGAAACGGTGGCCGCCGCCAGGTACCCTTCTTCGGCGGTCAGCCCGCGGGCCTCTGCCCAACGCGAGTTGCCGTCGGGAATCAGGGCCAGCGTGCGCAGTCGGCCCGCCGTGAACGTCGCCGGCAAAACGCTGTTCATCGAGTGCATTGCATCCGGCTTTCAGTGAGCGGTCGATTTTCGGGCGTTAGTTGGTTGCGGGCGGTGAAAGATCCGCGGGCATCTCCTCGATATCCGGACCGGCTGCGCCGCGAGCGGGCAGGACGGCGGCGACCGCCGCGGCGGCGAGCAACGCGATACCTGCACAAACCAGACAGCTCGCCGTCAGACCATTGAGAAACGCCGCTTGCACCGCATGCCGCATCGACTCGGCCTGCGCTGCCGATTGCTGGTCGATCGTGTGCTGCGCTGCCGCCATCGACTCGCGCATCGCCTGGCGCGCGGCGGGATCGAGGCCGGCGAAGGCGGACCTGCGATCTAGTCCGGAGTGATACACCGATGCAAAGACGCTGCCGGCGATCGCTACGCCGAACGTGGCGCCGAGTTGGCGGGTGACCCCGGCAACCGCCGATCCCACGCCGGCGGCGTCGACGCTCAATGAACCCATGATCGCCTCGGTCGCCGGGGGCATGATGAACCCGACGCCGGCGCCCAAAAGTGTCATCGCGCCTCCGATCACCCAGTAAGGGGTACCGGTACCGAAGAAGCCCGACCCCGCGATCGCGGCGGCAAAGATCACCAACCCACCGACTACTACCGCCGTCGTGCCGAACCGTTCGGCGAGCCGCGGGGCCACAACGCTTGCGACCGCGACCGAAACGGCCAGGGGCAGCAACCGCACGCCGGTTTCGAACGCCGTATAGGTCGTGACAAATTGCAGATACTGCGTCATCACGAAGACAAATCCGCACAGCGCCAGGTAGGCGGCAGTCCCGGCGAGGTTGCCTCCGGAGAATCGCCGGTCGGCGAACATCGACAGATCCAGCATCGGGTGCGCCGTCCGCGATTCGTGCCAGACGAAAGCGGTGATCGCGACGGCGGCCACTACGAATCCGCCAGTGGTACGAATATCGGACCATCCGACGTTGGGCGCCTCGATAATCGTGTAGATCAATGCGGTAACCCCAGCTGCGGACAGCAGCAGTCCCGCGATATCGATCGGTGTCCCGGCAGGATCACGTGAAGTCGGCACGAACACCGTCACGCCCGCCGCGGCCACGACGCAGATGGGGACATTGATCCAGAAGATGGACCCCACCGAGAAGTGTTGAAGCAACGCCCCTCCGGTGATGGGCCCCACGACCACGCCGAGTCCGTTCATCGCCGACCACAGCCCTATCGCTTTGGCGCGCTGAGCGGGTTCGGTGAAGATGTTGGTGATCAGCGCGAGCGTCGTCGGAAAAATGATGGCCGCACCGGCTCCCATCGCGGCGCGGGCGGCGATGAGCGCTTGGGGAGATGTTGCGCCGGCAGCGGCTGCGGACGCTACGGCGAAAAGTGCCAGGCCGAATGTGAGCCAGCCCCGCCTGCCGTAGCGATCGCCGAGGTTGCCGGCCGGCAGTAGCAGGCCCGCCGCGATCAGGAAGTACGCGTCGACAATCCACTGCAGTTCGGCATTGTCGGCGCGCAGTTCGCGCGACAACGAGGGCAGTGCGACGTTGACGATGGTCAGATCGATGCTGGCGACGAAATTGCTCAGGCACATGACGGCGAGCACGGTGCCGAGGCGAACACGAGCAGTCATATGGATCGTGCCGCCATAGGTAGCCGGGATTCGTGGACTGTGGGCCAACGCCGGGGGTCGGGCCCGAGCGCCGTCAACAGGTGGACCTGGCTGCGGCACCAGGGCGACACGGGAACGATGGCGCCGATGGTGAGATCGCGTACGAACTCGGGCCAGGGCAGCCATCGGAAAGCACCGACCTCATCGAAGTTCGGTCGCGGTTCGGCGTTGCTTCGTACCCGATACACCGGGCACATTTCGTTTTCCACGGTGCCATCGGCCATGACGGCCCGGTAGCGGAAATCGGGCAGGATCAGATCGATGCCATCGGCTACCAGGCCGAGCTCGGTCGCCAGCCGCCGTGCGACGGCGTCGGGCAGGGCTTCGCCGGGCAACGGATGTCCGCAACAACTGTTTGTCCACACGCCGGACCAAGTCAGTTTCGTCGCGGCCCGGCGCGTAACCAGCACGCGCCCGGCGGCGTCGAACACATAGCAGGAGAACGCGAGGTGCAGCGGAGTGTGCGCGGAATGCACCGTTGCCTTTTCGGCAACGCCGACTGCGACACCGCACTCGTCGAGCAACACCACCTGCTCGACCGCCGTTGCGGACCCGACGACGACATCCAACGGGTTTCGCATCAAGAAGTCCGGCTCGTGATCAATTCAGCCAATGCGTGCAGCTCGATTTGCCCACGCGAGTGCGGACGCGCGGCGTGCAGCGCTTCCAGCGCGGCGGATCGGTGCCGCGTCGCTTCGACTTCGGCCCACGCTCGACCCCCCGCGTCGTCAATCAACTCGGCCATGCGCGCCAATTCCGAATCGTCGGGTCCGGCGGTGCTGTTATAACGGGCCGCCAATTCGCGCCCAGCCGGTGTTCCTGAACACAAGGCGGCGACCACCGGCAATGTCTTCTTTCTCGATTTCAGATCGGAGTAGACGGGCTTGCCGGTGGCCGCCCCCTCTCCCCAAATCCCAAGGATGTCGTCGATGAACTGAAATGCCAGTCCGAGATGACGGCCGAACTGCCGGTACATCTCCGCCAGCGCCATATCGTCGACCGCCGCCAGCGAACCGAGTTGGCATGCGACACCGAACAGCGCTCCGGTTTTTTGCTCAGCCATCCGCAAACACTCTTCCGGCGAAACGTCGTTGCGCTCTTCGAACGCCAAATCGCTGGATTGGCCGGCGCAAAGTTCGAGCACGGCGGCCCGCAGGGCGTCGCCGCAGACACCGCTGCCCAAGACGTCGAAAGCCAGCACCAGCAGCGCGTCCCCAGTCAGCAGCGCCCGCGGTACACCAAACGCCGACCAGGCCGTCGGACGGTGCCGCCGCACGAGATCACCATCCATGATGTCGTCGTGCAGCAACGAAAAGTCGTGCACCAATTCCACCGCTACCGCGGGTCGGATCGCCGCTTCCGGCGGACCGCCCGCAGCACGCGCACACGCGATGGTCAGCGCCGAGCGTATTGACTTGCCACGCGCTGCCTCGACTTCGCGGCCGGAAGCGTCCCACCATCCCGAATGGAAACCGGCGACGTGCCCGACATCGGGCGGCAGTGCGTCAAGGACCGCACGCTGCGTCGGTTCGATGAGTAGCCGGGCCCGCGCCAACGCAGCTTCGATGATCGCCGAACCCTGGTGCCGAATGGGAGGATCGACGATCTCGGTCATGCGTACCGCCCTTCTGCGCACGGCTTCCGGCTGCGAAAGAAAAGCCGCCCAGGACTACGGAATTTACTTCAGCGTCAGCACGTCCACACCCGAATTCGTCGCAAATCGGCGGCCTCAAGGAAACTTCACGGGGACATGTGTTCGCGCAGGCATGTCGGGCCGCGTCGCGATTGTCACGGGCGCAACACGGGCCTCGGCTATGAAACCGCGGCTGACCAGGCCCGGGCCGGGGCATACGTGGTGGCGCGCACCCTGGCTAACGGCAAAGCAGCCGCTGCCGCTCGAGAAGCACTCCCCCGGCGATGGTTTCGCGCTGACCCCGCTTGGGCAAGCCCGCGGGTGCGTATGTTCTTGGCATGACCTCAAACGCCACCGAGACCCGCAAATGGTCGGATTCCGACATCCCGGACCAGAGCGGCCGCGTCGTCGTCATCACCGGCGCCAACACCGGTCTGGGCTATCACACCGCCGCCGCGCTGGCCTTCCGCAGCGCGCACGTGGTGCTCGCGGTGCGCAACCTGGAAAAGGGCAACGCCGCGCTGGCCCGCATCGTCGCCGCCGCGGGCGGGGAGCGCGCGAAAGCGGACGTCACGCTGCAGGCCCTGGACCTGACCTCGCTGGATTCGATCCGCTCCGCCGCGGACGCGCTGCGCGCCGCCTACCCGCGCATCGACCTGCTGATCAACAACGCCGGGGTGATGTGGACGCCCAAACAGCTCACCCAGGACGGCTTCGAGCTGCAGTTCGGCACCAACCACCTGGGCCACTTCGCGCTGACCGGGCTGCTCCTCGACCACCTGCTGCCGGTGCGCGGTTCGCGCGTGGTGACCGTGAGCAGCCTCGGACACCGGATGCGCGCCGCGATCCACTTCGACGACCTGCAGTGGGAGCACGGCTATGAGCGGATCGGCGCCTATGGCCAGTCCAAGCTGGCCAACCTGCTGTTCACCTACGAGCTGCAGCGCCGGCTGGCCGCCAGCCCGACGGCCGCCACCATCGCCGTGGCCGCCCATCCGGGCGGCTCCGCCACCGAGCTGGCCCGCAACGTCCCGCGGATCCTGCGGCCCCTCAACATCCTTGCGCCGCTGCTCTTCCAGAGCGCGGAGTCCGGTGCCTGGCCGACGCTGCGGGCCGCCACCGATCCGAGCGTGGAAGGCGGGCAGTACTACGGCCCCGACGGCTTCGCCGAGCAGCGTGGCCGTCCCAAGCTGGTCCAATCCAGCGCGCAGTCCCACGACGAGAACCTGCAGCGACGGCTCTGGACCGTTTCCGAGGAACTCACCGGCGTCAACTTCCCGGTGTAGACCATGCGATCGGTACACGAACATCAGCGCGTCGTCGGCGAGATGATCCAGGCGCGGCCGGCAGCCGCGGTCGCTTTGACGGCCGCGCAGGGACTGGTCCTGGCCGACGACGTCGTGGCGCGGTTGGCGCTGCCCGTCTTCGACAACTCCGCGATGGACGGCTACGCGGTGTGCGCCGACGACGTCGCCGCGGCCACGGACGAGACTCCCGTCGTGCTGCCGGTCGTCGAGGACATACCCGCCGGGCGCACCGACGAGCTGACGTTGCAGCCCGGCACGGCCCACCGGATCATGACGGGCGCGCCGCTGCCCGCCGGGGTGACGGCCGTCGTCCCCGTCGAGGACACCGACGGCGGGGAGGCCGCGGTGGCGATCAGGCGGTCCCGGCCGGCCGGCGCGCACATCCGGCGCGCCGGGGAGGACGTCGCCACGGGCACCACCGTGCTGCGCGCGGGCCAGGTCGTGACGCCGGCCGTGCTGGGCCTGGCTGCGGCGCTGGGCATGGCCGAGCTGCCGGTGGTCCCGCGGCAGCGGGTGCTGGTGATCTCCACCGGATCGGAACTCGTGGCGGCCGGGACCCCGCTGCGGCCCGGACAGATCTACGAGTCCAACTCGGTCATGCTGGCCGCGGCCGTCCGCGACGCGGGGGCCGAGGTCGTCGCCACCTGCACCGCCGGCGACGACGTCGCGCAGTTCAGCGCGGTCCTCGATCGCTACGCTGCGGGCGCGGACCTGATCATCACCAGCGGGGGCGTCAGCGCCGGCGCGTACGAGGTGGTCAAGGACGCTTTCGGCAGGGACGGTGGCCAAGGTGTCGAGTTCGTCAAGGTGGCGATGCAGCCGGGCATGCCGCAGGGCGTCGGCCGGGTGGCCGGCGTGCCGATCGTGACGCTGCCCGGCAATCCGGTCAGCGCGCAGGTGTCGTTCGAGGTGTTCATCCGGCCGGCGCTGCGCAGGGCGATGGGACTGCCGGATCCCGAACGCTCGCACCGACTGGCGCTGCTCACCGAGACGCTGAGTTCGCCGCGCGGCAAGCGGCAGTTCCGCCGCGCGGTGTTCGACCCCGAAGCCGGCACGGTGACCAGCTACGGCCCGCCCGCGTCGCACCACCTGCGCTGGCTGGCGTCGGCCAACGGGCTGTTGGACATCCCGGAGGACGTCGTCGAGGTGACGGCGGGAACCCAGGTGCAAGTGTGGGATCTGACCTAGTGGCGAACGCGAGCGCGGCGCAGCCGGTGTCAGCCCGACTGGCCAGAGGCGCCGTGGCTCAAGGGGCCGGTGCCGCCGCCGCCCACCCCGCCGGCCGCGCCGGTGGTACCGCCATTACCGCCGCCGCCGATGGTTTCGGGGCCGACGGGGAAGCCGGCTCCGCCGGTGCTACCTGAGCCGGGCTGGCCGGTCCGGGTCGCGGGACCGTTGATGAATCCGCCGCTGCCGCCGCCACCGCCGGCACCGGAATCGGTCTGCACGCCGATACCAGCGCCGACCGTGCTGCTGCCGGTGGCGCTGCCACCGGTACCGCCGGTACCGCCGGTGCCGGAGACGATGGAGCCGGACGCTCCGCCACCGCCACCGCCACCGCCAAAGGCCACCAACGTGTTCGGGTCCGCGCTTGTGGAGTAGCCGCCACCGCCACCGCCACCGCCACCGCCGCCCGCTCCGCCGGTAGCGCCGGAGGCGGTGTCACCGGAGCCACCGGTCCCGCCGCCCCCGCCGCGTCCGATCGCGATGCCGCCCGCGTTGGCAGTACCGCCGGCGCCTCCCGAGCCGCCCAAGCCTCCGGCGCCACCGCTCGCGCCGGCGCCGCCGGCGTCACCACCGGCTCCGCCGGGCCCACCGCCGCCACCACCACCAGCCAAGGCGGCGCTGTTGACGGTGGTGGCGTTGCCTCCACCGCCACCGGTACCGCCGTTGCCGCCTTGGCCGCCGTCACCGTTGGTGCCGCCGCCGCTGGCTGCGCCGCCGGCGCCCCCTGCCCCGCCGGTACCGCCGTTGCCGCCGGTGAGGCCGGGGCTGGTGCCGATGATGTTGTTGGCTCCGGTGTCGCCGCGTCCGCCGTTGCCGCCGGCACCGCCGTGGCCGCCAACGCCGGACGACCCGCCGGTCCCGCTGCCGCCGCCGGCGTCGCCGGCCGCCGCGCCGACGCCGCCCTGACCGCCGTCGCCGCCGCCGGCGCCGGTGCCGGTGGTGCCGAAGCTGTAGCCGTCGGCGCCCTGGCCGCCCTGGCCGCCGTCGCCGCCGGTGCCCCTGATGCCGCCGCTGCCCGCGCTGCCGCCCGCACCGCCGGCGCCGCCGGCCCCGCCGGTGCCGCCGGTGTGGCTGCTGGGGCCACCGGTGTCGGCCCGGCCGCCGGAACCACCGTTGCCGCCGTGTCCGCCGCTGCCCGCATGACCCGCGGCTCCGGTGCCGACGCCCGCCGCCCCCGCGGCGCCGCCGTCACCGCCGTGGCCGCCGTTGCCGCCGTTGTTGCCGGTTCCGGTGCCGGCATTGCTGTAGCTGTAGCCGACACCGCCGCCACCGCCCCCACCGCCGCTGCCGCCGTTGCCGTTGGTGCCGCCGGCGCCCGCGCTGCCGCCCGCTCCGCCGGCCCCGCCGTCGCCGCCGCTGAGGCCCGCGATGGTCACCAAGCCGTTGCCGTTGTCGCCGCGGCCGCCCTGCCCGCCATGGCCGCCGTCACCGGCGGTGCCCGCATGCCCGGCGGCACCGGTCGCCCCCAAGACGGCGCTCGAAGCGCCTCCGGCCCCACCGGCGCCGGCACCCCCGCCGGCCCCGCCGGTACCGCCGTCACCGCCGACCGTGCTGTAGCCCAACCCCGAGCCACCGTCCCCGCCGGCCCCGCCGCCGCTGCCGTCGCCGCCGATACCGCCGGCCCCGCCGGTCCCGCCCAGCCACGCGGCGTTGGCGCCACCGGCGCCACCGGCCCCGCCGGAGCCACCGGACCCGCCGGACCCGCCGGTCTTCCCCGGAATGGTGGTGGAGGCCCCGTCCGTGCCGGCCCCGCCGGCACCGCCGTCCCCGCCGGACCCACCCACACCGTTGACCGAGAACAGCTGCCTGTTGGCCCCGCCGGCCCCACCGGTGCCACCGGCGCCGCCAGAGGAGAGGGGGCCACCGACGCTGCCCGCGGCACCGTCACCGCCCGCCCCGCCGGCTCCGCCGTTGCCGCCGCCGAGGAGCCCGTTGGCGCCCCCGTTGCCGCCGGCGCCGCCGACGCCACCGTCCGCGGTGGCGTCACCGCCGGCGCCGCCGCGCCCGCCCGCGCCCCACAAGCCCGCCGACCCCCCGGCGCCGCCGCTGCCGCCGCTGGGGCCGTCGGCCCCGGCCGCCCCCTTACCGCCGTTACCGATCAGCCATCCGCCGTCACCGCCGCTGCCGCCGGGCGTGGTCGCATCGGCACCGTTACCCACCAACGGGCGCCCGGTCACATCCTTGACCGGGGAAAACACCGCCAACGCCTGCAACTGCTGCTGCAGGGACTGCAACGGGGCGGCATTGGCGGCCTCGGCCGCCGCATATTCCTGACCCGCGCGGGCCACCAGCCCGGCGAAGCGGGCGTGAAAAGCCGCCGTCTGCACGCTCAGTGCCTGAAAGTCCTGGCCGTAGCCGGCGAACAGCCGGGCCAGCGCACGGGACACGTCGTCGGCGCCGGCCGCCACGATCGAGGTCGTCGCGGGCGCCGACGCCGAGGTGGCGTGTCGCAGCGCCTGCCCGATCCCCGTCAAATCCGCCGACGCGTCGGCCAATTCCTGCGCGGAAGCAATTAGCAAAGACGACATCGCGAACTCCCTTACCGCTCGAGCCCAGGGAAACCGACAGCGTCCACATCGTAGCTGGTCAAGCCCCATGCGCAAGGGTTTTCGGGTGCCCCCGTGAACGGATCTAGGCCGCGTCGCGGTGGAACTCGTCGGCGGCGTCGAGCGCCTTGGTGCAGCGGATGACGACCGCCGCGACCGACAGCATCACCGGGATGGTGATCAGCGCCGCCGACAGGCCGAACGCGTCGGACAGGTAGCCGATCAGCGGCGGTCCGAGCAGGTAGCCCACCCATCCGACCGCGGCGACGATCGCGATCGCCGACCCGGCGCCGCCGGCCGAGTAGGCGGCGCTGAACGCGGTCGGGACCAGCAAGGCCACCCCGGCGCCCAGGCAGGCGAAGCCGACGACGCTGACCCCGGGGTTGGCGGCCGCCAGCGTCACGCTCATCCCGACGACGGCGAGCATCGCCAGGGCCGGCAGCAGCCGCCGACTGGCGACGCGTGCGTGCAGCCGGATCGCACCGAACCGGGTGGCGACCATCGCCGCCGTATACGCCGCATAGCTCAGTGCCGAGACTCCGGCTCCGGCGCCGACCACGCTGTGCACGTAGTTGGCCGACCAGTCGGCCGCGGCGCCCTCGCACAGGAACGACGCGAACGCCACGGCCGCGAGGATCGCCACGGTCCGGTTCATCCAGGCCCGCTTGGTGCCGCCCGTTTCGGGTGAGTCCGCGGCCTGGTCCGGAATCAGGTTGCGCGCCAGCGGTTCGACGACGGCGGCGACGACGACCCCGGTCACCGCCAGCTGCAGGGTGAGGTCGATGCCCGCGATCACGCACGCCGCGCCGATCGACGCCCCGATCAGCCCGCCGACACTCCACATGCCGTGGAAGCGGGCCATGATCGGGGCCCGGGCGAGCCGCTCGACCGTCCCGGCCTGGGTGTTCATCGCCACGTCCAGCCCACCCTGGAGCAGTCCCCACAACGCCAGGGCCAAGAACAGCGTCAGCCACGACCGGGACAGCCCGATCGTCATGGCCGCGGCGGCGTAGCCCGCGGCCGTGATGGGCACCAACCGCTGGCTCCCCCAGCGTGGCAGCGCCCACTGGCTCAGCACCGTGGCCGCGACCGACCCGACCGGCGCACCGAGCAGGGCGGTTCCGAGCGCGCCGTCGGACAGGGCGAGTTCGGCCTTGATGTGGGGGATGTGGGCCACCCACGACGACGCCACCACGGCGTGCGCGACGAAGGTCGCGGTGACGGCGACCTTCGCCCGGCTGAGCTGGGTTTCAGCGTTAAGTCGCGACATCCGCCGGGTCCCGGTGGAACTCGTCGGCGGCGTCGAGCGCGCGCGTGCAGCCGATGACGACGGCCACGATCGTCAGCATCACCGGGATCGTGATCAGCGCCGCCGACAGTCCGACCAACCCGGCGAGTTCACCGATCAGCGGCGGACCGAGCAGGTGTCCCACGAAGCCGGCGGTGGCCACGATCGAGATGGCCGATCCGGCGCTGCTGACCGAATAGGCGGCGCTGAACGCGGTCGGCACCAGCAGCGCCACGCCGGCCCCCAAGCCGGCGAAGCCGATCACGCCGAGCACCGGGCTGGCGGTCGCCAGCGCGACGCCCATGCCCACCGCCGCGAGCAGAGCGAGCGCCGGGAGCAGCCGCCGGCTGGACACGCGCGAACGTAGTCCCAGCGTGCCGAACCGCGTCACGACCATCATCAGCGCGTAGGCCGTATAGCTCAGCGCCGACAGGCTCGGGCCGGCGCCGACCACCTCATGCAGGTAGGTGGCAGACCAGTCGTTGGCGGTGCGCTCGCACAAGAACGACACGAACACCACCGCGGCAAGCACGGCCACCGGGGTCGTCAGGTACGCCCGCTTCGGCGGCGCCGGATCGGCTGCGACGGTGGGTTGCCGGGCGTCGGGAGCCAGCCGCCACGTCAGCGGCACCACGACGACCAGCACGACGCCGGCAAGGATCACCAGCTGGTCCGTCAGCCCGATACCCGCGCTGACGGACGCCACACCGATCACCGCGCCCAGCAACGCGCCCAGGCTCCACATCCCGTGGAAGCGCGGCATGATCGGGGCCCGCGCGAGCCGCTCGACGGTGGCGGCCTGGGTGTTCATCGCGACGTCCAGCGCGCCCATGAACATCCCCCACAGCGCCAGCGCAGCGAACAGCTGCGGCCCCGACTTGGCCAGTCCCACAGTCACGCCGACGGTCGCGTAGCCCGCGACCGTGACGGGCACCAGCCGGTGGCTGCCCCACCGCGGCAGCGCCCAGTGGCAGAGGACGGCGGCCACCACCGACCCGAGCGGGACACCGAACAGGGCGGTCCCCAACTCGGGGTCCGACAGCCGCAGGTGCTGCTTGACGGCCGGGATGTGGGCCGCCCACGACGAGAACACCACGGCGTGCGCTATGAATGCCGCCGTCACGCCAACCTTCGCGCGACGCAGCCGCCTGGCGTCACGACCGAGCGATTGCGTGGAAATTCCCGGCCCCCTCAGTCAGTCGCGGACAAGGGAATTCCCAAGACGGCCACGGACCAACCGTAAGATGACCGCGTGGCAAGACGCCCTGCCGGCCCTTCCGGCCCCCAGCACCTCGTTGACTTGGTGCGCTCCACCGTTCCGCCGATACATCCGGCCGGGCTGCCGTTCATCTCGGCCGGGCTCGCAACCGCGTTGGCCGGCCGACGCTACCGGTGGTTGCGCCGCGGCGGCCTGTTTGCGGCCGGCGCCTGCGCGGCGTTCTTCCGTCACCCGCCACGGGTGCCACCCCCTCGTCCCGGCGTCGTCGTCGCGCCCGCCGACGGCCTGATCTGCGTGATCGACTCCGCCGCCCCGCCCGCCGAGCTAAGCATGGGTGACGCGCCGCTGCCGCGGATCAGCATCTTCCTGTCGATCTTGGACGTCCACGTGCAGCGCGCGCCAGTCGGCGGCGAGGTGATCGCGGTGCAACACCGGCCCGGCCGGTTCCTGTCCGCCGATCTGCCCGAGGCCAGCGCCGAGAACGAGCGCACCAGCCTGCGGATCCGCACCGCCAGCGGCGCCGACGTCGTCGCCGTGCAGATCGCCGGCCTGGTGGCGCGGCGCATCGTGTGCGACGCGCACGTCGGGGACAAACTGTCGATCGGCGACACCTACGGCCTGATCCGCTTCGGGTCCCGCCTGGACACCTACCTGCCGCCGGGCTCCGAGCCGCTGGTCAAGGTCGGGCAGCGCGCGATCGGCGCCGAAACCGTGCTGGCGGAGCTGCCGTGAAGCCGCGGCTGCGGACGCCGACCGCGAGCCTGCGCCTGCTGCCCAGCGCCATGACCGTCGCCGCGATCTGCCTCGGCCTGTCCGCGGTGAAGTTCGCCAACGACCAGCGCTACACCGAGGCGATGGCGATGCTGGCCGTCGCGGCGATCCTCGACGCGCTCGACGGCCGGGTCGCGCGGCTGCTCAACGCCACCTCGAAGATGGGCGAGGAGATCGACTCGCTGGCCGACGCGGTGAACTTCGGCGTGGCGCCGGCCCTGATCGTCTACCACACCCTGCTGTCGCACGCCCGGGTCGGCTGGATCGTCATTTTGGTCTATGCGGTGTGCATCGTGCTGCGACTGGCGCGCTATAACGCCAGCCTGCACGGCGACGGCCCCGCCTACGAAAACCAGTTCTTCACCGGGATGCCCGCCCCGGCGGGCGCGATCGGAGCCATCGGACCGCTCGCGGCCAAGATGCAGTTCGGCGACGGCTGGTGGACGTCGGAGGTGGCGGTGTCACTGTGGATGGTCGGCGTGTCGCTGCTGGTGGTGAGCACGATTCCGATGCGCAAGATCCACACCTTCGCGGCGCCGCCGAAGATGGTCGTTCCCTTGCTGGTGCTGCTGGCGATCGGCGTCGCCGCCGCGATCGAGTACGGCTACCTGGTGATTCTGGCGATCATCGTCGCCTACGTCATCCACATCCCGTTCGCCGTGCGCACGAAGGCCTGGCTGGCCGCGCACCCGGAGGTGTGGGAGGACCAGCCCAAGCAGCAGCGCCAGGTCCGCCGGGCGCAGCGCCGGGCGCAGCACCCGAATCGGCGGATCGTGGTCCGCCGTTCCAACGACCGCCTGGGGCTGCGCAAGCCGCGCGGGCGCGTGCCGTGACTTTCCCCGGCCCGGGGGACGCGCGCCGCCAGCTGGCCCTGACGGCCCGGCTGAACACTTCCGCCGTGGACTCGCGCCGAGGCGTCATCCGGCTGCACCCGAGCGCCGTTGCCGCGCTTGGCATCCGGGAGTGGGACGCGGTTGCGTTGACCGGGTCGCGGACCACCGCGGCGGTCGCCGGCATGGCCGGTGCCGATGTCCCCGTCGGCACCGTGCTGCTGGACGACGTGACGCTGTCCAACGCCGGCCTGCGCGAGGGCACCGCGGTGATCGTCAGCCCCGTGATCGTCTACGGCGCGCGGACGGTCACGCTGAGTGGGTCCACCCTGGCCACCCAGTCGATCTCGTCGGTCACGCTGCGCCAGGCGCTGCTCGGCAAGGTGATGACCGTCGGCGACGCGGTGTCGCTGCTGCCCCGCGACCTCGGCCCGGGCACCTCCACGTCGACAGCGACCCGCGCGCTGGCCACCTCGGTCGGCATCAGCTGGACCTCCGAGCTGCTGACGGTCACCGGAGTCGATCCCGACGGCCCGGTCAGCGTGCAGCCCAACTCGCTGGTCACTTGGGGTGTCGGGGTTCCGGTCGACGCCGCGGCGTCCGCCCGCGAGCACGCCAGCGTCTCGACCCCGGAGATCCAGGTGGAGGAGCTCAAGGGTGCCCAGCCGCAGGCCGCCAAGCTCACCGAATGGCTCAAGCTGGCGCTCGACGAGCCGCACCTACTCAAGACGCTGGGCGCGGGGACCAACCTGGGCGTGCTGGTGTCGGGCCCGGCCGGCGTCGGGAAGGTGACGCTGGTGCGCGCGGTGTGCGCCGGCCGCCGGCTGGTGTCGCTGGACGGCCCGGAGGTGGGCGCGCTGGCCGCCGAGGACCGGCTCAAGGCCGTGGCGTCCGCGGTGACCGCGGTCCGCGGTGACGGTTTGCAAGGGGGCGGGGTGCTGCTGATCACCGACGTGGATGCCCTGCTGCCGGCCACCGCCGAGCCAGTGGCCGCGCTGATCCTGGCCGAACTGCGCACCGCGGTGGCCAGCGACGGCGTGGCGCTGATCGCCACCTCCGCGCGCCCCGACCAGCTCGATCCCCGGCTGCGTGCGCCCGAGCTGTGCGACCGGGAGCTGGGCCTGCCGCTGCCCGACGCCGCGACCCGCAAGGCGCTGCTGGAGGCCTTGCTGCGACAGGTGCCCACCGGCGACCTCGAGCTCGACGAGATCGCGCGACGCACACCGGGTTTCGTCGTCGCCGACCTGGCCGCCCTGATGCGGGAGGCGGCGCTGCGGGCCGCCGGACGGGCCAGCGCCGACGGCCAGGCGCCCACACTCAGCCAGGAGGACCTGCTCGGCGCGCTGACCGTCATCCGGCCGCTGTCCCGCTCGGGCAGCGAAGAGGTCGCCGTCGGAAGCGTGACGCTCGACGACGTCGGCGACATGGCCGACGCCAAGCAGGCCCTGACCGAGTCGGTGCTGTGGCCGTTGCAGCACCCCGACACCTTCGCCCGCCTCGGCGTCGACCCGCCGCGCGGCGTGTTGCTGTACGGCCCGCCCGGGTGCGGCAAGACGTTCGTGGTGCGTGCCCTGGCCAGCACCGGTCAGCTCAGCGTGCACGCCGTCAAGGGCTCCGAGCTGATGGATAAGTGGGTGGGCTCGTCGGAGAAGGCGGTGCGCGAATTGTTCCGCCGCGCCCGCGATTCCGCGCCGTCGCTGGTGTTCCTCGACGAGGTGGACGCGCTGGCGCCGCGGCGCGGACAGAGCTTCGACTCCGGCGTGACGGACCGGGTGGTGGCCGCGCTGCTGACCGAGCTCGACGGCATCGACCCGCTGCGCGACGTCGTCGTGCTGGGTGCCACCAACCGGCCCGACCTGATCGACCCGGCGTTGCTGCGGCCCGGCCGGCTGGAGCGGCTGGTGTTCGTCGAACCGCCCGACGCCGCCGCCCGACGCGAAATACTGCGCACCGCGGGCAAGTCGATTCCGCTGAGCGCCGATGTCGACCTGGACAGGGTGGCCGCTCAGCTCGAAGGCTACAGCGCCGCCGACTGCGTGGCGTTGCTGCGCGAGGCCGCGTTGACCGCGATGCGCCGGTCTATCGACGCCGCCGACGTGACCGCCGCCGACCTCGAAGCGGCCCGCAAGGCCGTGCGACCGTCGCTGGATCCGCTGCAGGTGGAGGCTTTGCGCGCGTTCGCGGGGTCCGGGTAGCGCGTTTGCCGTTCGCGGCGTTGGGTATCGCTGTCCGATGCAGCGTTGGCGTAGCCCCTTGCGGGGGCCCTGGCTGACGTCGGTGTTCGGGCTGGTCCTGCTGGTGGGGCTGCCGATCGTGATCCTGACAGGTTTGCTGTCCTACATCGCGTACGGACCGCAGTTCGGGCGGGCGTTGCCGGTAGACGTGGGGTGGCTCAAGCTGCCCAGCTTCGACTGGCCCACCCGCCCCGTGTGGCTGTATCGACTCAGCCAGGGCCTGCACGTCGGGCTGGGTCTGGTGCTCATCCCGGTGGTGCTGGCCAAGCTGTGGTCGGTGATCCCGCGGCTGTTCGCCTGGCCCCCGATTCGGTCGATAGCCCAAGGGCTGGAACGGCTTTCGATCACGATGCTGGTTGGCGGCATCCTGTTCGAGATCGCCACCGGCGTGCTGTACATCCAGTACGACTACGTCTTCGGGTTCAGCTTCTTCCCGGCCCACTACTACGGGGCCTGGGTGTTCATCGCCGGGTTCGTGATGCACGTCGTCGTCAAACTCCCGCGCATGATTAGCGCGTTGCGATCGATGTCGCTGCGCGACGTGCTGCGCACCGGCCGCGCCGATACCCGCCCCGAGCCACCCGATCCCGACGAACTCGTCGCCGCACACCCCGCCGAGCCCACGATGAGCCGGCGCGGAGCGCTCGGTCTCGTCGGCGGCGGGGTGTTGCTGACCGCATTGGTCACCGCGGGCCAGACGCTCGGCGGCGTAGCCCGTCACTTGCCGTTGATGCTCACCACCGGTGATACCACGGGCAAGGGCCCCAACGACTTTCGGATCAACAAGACCGCGGCCGGCGTTGGCGTCAACCCGGCGGACGCCGGTGACGACTGGCGGCTGCGCCTGGGGGGCGGGCCGGCGCCGGTGGCGCTGCGGCGGGCGGACCTGGCTTCGATGGCGCAGCACACCGCGCGGTTGCCGATCGCCTGCGTGCAGGGCTGGTCGACGGTTCAGGCGTGGAGCGGCGTGCGACTGGCCGAATTGGCAGCCCGCGCCGGGGTGCCGCGGCCGCGCTGCGCGCAAGTGTCGTCGCTGGGACAGAAAGGCTACTTCAACAGCGCCACACTGGCCGCGAACCAGATCGCCGATCCGGACGCCATGTTGGCGCTGCGGGTGAATGGCGCCGACCTCTCGCTGGATCACGGCTACCCGGCGCGGATCATCGTCCCCGCCCTGCCCGGCGTGCACAACACCAAGTGGGTGACCGCGATCGACTTCGAGGCGGGCTGAGATGCCGCGGTATGGCTCGAGTCTGCTCCACTTGCTGACGATGGTGGCCGGTTTCGCCCTGGCGGGCTACCTGGTCGTCACCGCTGGCCCGGCGGTCCTGTGGAAGCCGGAGGGCGCCTGGTGGAAGTCGATGGCGGTGTGGTTCGCCGCGGCGATCGTCTTCCATGACCTGGTGCTGTTCCCGCTGTATGCCCTGACCGATCGGCTCACCGGCATGTGCAATTACCTACGCGTTCCGGCGCTGGGTTCCGGCCTGCTGCTGCTCGTCTTTCTGCCCGGCATCATCAAGCAGGGGGCCACGAAGTATGCCGAAGACACCGGCCTCACCCAGGCCCCTTTTCTCGGCAGGTGGCTGGTGCTGACCGCGGCGATGTTCGCGACCAGTGCAGGTGTATACGCCGTGCGGCGCGTCCTCGCGCACCGCGCTGCGGAGTTTCGGCGGTGACAACCACAGAGGTGGGCACCGCCCGGCGCTGGTCGATGCTGCTGGTATCGCAGGCGGCGACGCTGTCGGCCAACGTGTTCATCAACGGCGTCGCGTTTTTGATTCCCGCCCTTACCCACCGCGGCAACAGCCTGGTGCAGGGCGCGCTGCTGGCGTCGATGCCGAGTGTCGGCATGATGTTCACGCTGATCGGCTGGGGCTACCTGCTGGACCGCGTCGGCGAGCGGATCGTGCTGTCGTTGGGTCTGGGCTTGACGGCCGCGGCGGGGTTCGCCGCGGCCTCGATGCACTCGATGGTGTTGGTCGGAACGTTTCTGGTGCTCGGCGGCATGGCGGCCGCGAGCTGCATCACAGCCAGCGGGCGGCTGGTCACCGGCTGGTTCCCCGAGCATCGTCGAGCCCTGGCGATGGGGATCCGGCAGACGGCGCAGCCGTTGGGAATCGCGGTGGCCGCCTTAGCCATGCCGGAACTCGGCAAACGCAGCCTGTCGCTGGCGCTGTTGTTTGCCGCGGGGCTGTGCGCGTTGGCGGCGGTGGTGAGCGCGGTTGCGGTTCACGATCCCCCGCGCGAGGAACGATCCGACGTCGACATGCAGGAACTTGCCGACCTGTATCGCGGAACGGCGTTGTGGCGCATCCACTTTGCCTCAGCGCTGCTGATGGTGCCGCAACCGGTGGTGCTGACGTTCATGCTGGTCTGGTTCACCGTCGAGCACCACCTGTCCGTGGCGTGGGCGGGTGTGCTGGTCGGTGTCTCGCAACTGTTGGGGGCGGCGGTGCGGGTGGCGGCCGGGAGCTGGGCGGACCGGATCGGGTCGCGGATGCGGCCCGTCCGCACGATCGCCGTGGTCACCGCCGTGGTGATGCTGCTCCTGGCGCTGACCGATCAGTTCAACTGGCCGATCTCCCTGGCCCTGATGGTCGCCGCGTCGGCGATCACCGGAGACAACGGGTTGCCGTTCACCAAGATCCCGGAGATCGCCGGGCCGTTCTGGAGCGGATGGGCGCTGGGCAAGCAGAACACGTTCGAGCGGCTGGTGGTGGCCGTCGCGCCGCCGGTGTTCGCTCAGCTCATCATGGTGGCCGGCTATCCGCTGGCGTTCGCGGTGTCGGGCCTGTTCCCCTTGGCGGCGCTGCCCCTGGTGCCGGTGCGCTCGCGGTAGGCCTGCAGCACCGCCCGGGCGGAGGCGGCGACGTCGGACTCGAGCCAGCCGGGCAGCGGGTCGTCGTGCGCGTGCCGTCGTACGACGGCGTACGGCAGGTCGGCCACCGCCCTGCTGACGGCGTCGACGGCCCGGGCGTCGGCGCTGCCGTACAGCTGCGCGGCCAACTCCCGAACTCGTTGCAGCAGCGGGGCGTTCATGTCGGCGAGCGTCTTCGTGAAGTCCGCGTCGGGCGCACCGTCGCGCAGGTCGTCGGGCCGGATGGTCAGCAGCAGGCGCGCGTCATCGGGCGATTCGCGCGCAAAGCCGATGGCCGATACCGCCATCTCTGTGGCGGTGTCGAGGGCGGTGGCCCCCGACGCGGCGAGCGCTCCCGCCTGGAAGCGCCGCAGGGCCCGCAGCCAGGCGGCGGTCACCACGCCGTCTCGGTTGCCGAACCGGTGATACAGCGTGCCGGCCGGCGCGCCGCTGGCCTTGGCGATCGCCGCCACGCTCGCCGCCCGCGGCCCGTGGGCGAGCACCAGGTCGCGCGTCGCGTCAAGGATCGCATCGGTTTCATGCTTTCGCGGAGGTGCCACGATCTAGTACAGTCCTTCTATATGGAACGATTACCCTATATCGATGAGCATGCTATCTCAATCGACGCGTCCGCCGCGGAAGTCTGGTCGGCGCTGCTGCGCGTGATGTGCCGCGATCCCGCCGACCCGAGCACCGTCCCGTTCGGCTTCGTGCTCGACGAGGCGACGGAACCGCGACGGCTGGCGCTGAAGGGCCGGCACCCGTTCGCGGTCTACCGCTGGGTGTTCGAGCTGGACTCGGACGGCAGCGTTGTCCGTCTGCGGGCGTTGTCGTGGGCCGCATTCCCGGGGCCGCACGGCAAGGTGTACCGCGCGCTGGTGATCGGTACCGGCGGGCATCGCGTCGCGGTGCGCGCGACGCTACGACGCGTGAAAAGTGCAGTGGCACAGGATCGGCGGCGGGCGACGGTATGAACTGGGGTGTGCGGGCGGCGGAACTCGCCGCCCCGCTCCCCTGCGACGCGCTGTGCCCGCGTGGTTTGGGGGCGGACCGCGCGATCAGCATCGCGGCCCCGCCGCGCGTCGTGTTCGCCTGGCTGTGCCAGCTGCGCGTGGCGCCCTACAGCTACGACCTGCTGGACAACTTCGGCCGGCGCAGCCCGCGGCGACGCGACCCCGACCTGGTTCACCTGGGCGTCGGGCAGCGGTTCATGACGCTGTTCACCCTGTGCTCGTTCGTCGACGACGAGCAGGTGACGTTGCGGGCCCGGGGCGTGGCGGTGACCTACGCGGTGCGCCCCGAGGGCGACGGCACCCGGTTGCACGTCCGCGTAAGGTTCGGCGGGCGCCGGCCGCTTGCCCGATTGGTCTCGCTGGGCGACCTGGTGATGATGCGCAAGCAACTTTTGACGCTGAAGTCGCTCGCCGAGCGGGAGACAGCCCTGCCGAGCAGACGCGTCCCGCCTGGGCTAGCGTCACCCGACATGACCACACCTCCGACTGCGCTCGACGTCGTGGATGGGATCGACCTATCAGGCAAGGTGTGTGTCATCACCGGCGCCTCGTCGGGGCTGGGCCGCGAGTCCGCGCGGGCGCTGGCCGCCGCGGGCGCGCACGTGATTCTGGCCGCCCGCAACCAGGACGCCCTGGATCAGGCCGTGCATTGGATACGTGACGAGGTGCCCGACGCGCGCGCCTCGACGGTGCGCCTGGACCTGACCGCGCTGGCCGGCGTGCGCTCGGCGGCGGCTGCGATCCGCGAAATGGCGCCGGTGATCCACGTGCTGATGAACAACGCCGGCGTCATGTTCACCCCCTTCGGGCGCACGCAAGACGGTTTTGAGATGCAAATCGGCACAAACCATTTCGGCCACTTCGAGCTGACGAGGTTGCTCACCGCGCAGCTCGCCGCCGCCGCGGGCGCCCGCGTCGTCAACCTGTCCTCGGGAGGCCACGTCCTCGGCGACGTCGATCTGACGGACCCCAACTGGGAGCGCCGCGAATACGACAAGTTCGTCGCCTACGGCGCAGCAAAGACCGCCAATATCCTGCACGCCGTGGAGGCCGACCGTCGACTGCGAGACGACGGAATCCGTTGCTACGCTGTCCATCCCGGCACCGTCGCCACCTCGCTGGCGCGGTACATGTCCCGGTCGGATTTCGCACAACTGCGCGAAATGGCCAACGGCCCGCTCGACCTCGTCACACCCAACCGCGGCGCGGTCACCCAGGTCTGGGCCGCGGTGAGCCCCGTCCTCGCCGACCGGGGCGGGCTCTATCTCGAGGACTGCCGGATCAGCGAAGCGGCGCCCCACGCCGTCGACGGACGGCACGCCGAGGAGCTGTGGGCGCTCTCCGAGGAGCTGTGCGCGAGCGCCGCGGCGCATTAGAGCAAAAGCCCCAACATCCGCCGACGGAATCGTGATACTGAGAGCAAATTAACGCGGCGGAAGGTAATGCCTGATGTCATACGTAATCGCGGCAACGGAAGCGCTCTCGGCGGCGTCGGAGGACTTGAGCGGGGTCGGGTCGGCCATCCGCGCGGCCAACTCGGCCGCGGCGGCGTCGACCACGCAGGTGCTGCCCGCCGCGCAGGACGAAATCTCGGCGGCCATCGCGGCGCTGTTCGGCTCCCACGCTGCGGAGTATCAGGCGCTCAGCGCGCGGATCTCGGGTTTCCACGCGCAGTTCGTGCGGCTGTTGAACTCCGGCGGGGCGGCGTATGCAGCAGCCGAGGCAGCTAACGCCTCTCCCCTGCAAGGGCTCGAAGACCTTGCGGTGTTCTCGCCGGTCAAGCTGGCCACGGGACGACCGCTGGTCGGTAATGGCTCCAACGGAGTCGACGGCACCGGCAACGGCGGCGGCGCCGGCGGCTGGCTGTACGGCAACGGCGGCAAGGGCGGGTCCGGGGTGGCCGGCGGCACCGGCGGGGCCGGCGGGGCAGCCGGGTTGTTCGGCCGCGGCGGCGACGGCGGGGCCGGCGGCAACGCGACGGCGGCGGGCGGGTCCGGCGGCAACGGCGGCGCCGGCGGAGCGGGTGGACTGCTCGGCGGGGGCGGCGGCGGCAATGGCGGCAAGGGCGGCGACGGGCTGGCCGGCGCGTCGGGTCAGGCCGGGGGTAACGGCGGGGCCGGCGGCGCGGGCGGGGCCAATCAGCAGCTCTACGGGGGCACCGCCGGTAACGGCGGCGCAGGTGGCGCCGGCGCGGCGAGCGGGGCCAATCCCACGGCCGACCTGACCGGGACCGGCAGCGTCGGCTTCACGGGCGGTACCGGCGGCGACGGAGGGGCCGGCGGGGCCAACCACGCGCTGGCGTCCGGGACCGCCGGCGACGGCGGTGACGGCGGTGCAGGCGGGACGGGCGGGACTGGCGGTAAGGGCGCGCCTGCCCTGATCGGCAACGACGGCTACCAGGGTGGGGCCGGCGGCGCCGGCGGCGCCGGCGGAGCGGCGGGCGCGGCGGGCGCCGGCGGCGGCGGCAGCGCGGGTGTCGGCGGTACCGGCGGCGAGGGTGGCACCGGAGGTGACGGCAGCCAAGGCAGCATCATGGGTCGCGGCGGTAACGGCGGCCAGGGCGGCGTCGGCGGCAGCGGCGGCGGCACTCCCCACGGCGGCACCAATGGGAGCGGCGGCCAGGGCGGCGACGGCGGCGGCGGGGGTGCCGGCGGCGACAACGTCTCCAGCGTGGCCGGCAGCCAAATCGCGGGCGGCGGGGGCGGCGGCGGCGGGGCCGGCGGAACGGGCGGCGCTGCCGGCACCGGCACCGGCGATGGCGGCAACGGCGGAGCAGGCGGAAGCGGCGGCGGGGGCGGCGCCGGCGGCAGCGCGACCGTCAGCAAGACGAGCACGAGCGGAAACACCACCTACAGCACGTCGATGACCGCATCGGGCGGGGCCGGCGGTGCCGGCGGCATCGGGGCCAGCACCACCGGCGCCACCGGCGGCGCGGGCGGCGGTGGCGGTGGCGGCGGCGCGGGCGGTCAGGCCAGCTTGAACCTTGCCATCGGCGGTGGCGGTGGCGGCGGTGGTGCCGGGGGTCTCGACACCTCCGGCGGCGGCACCAGCGGCACCGGGGGCAACGGCGGCAACGGCGGCGGTGCCAGTCACACCGACTCGACCGTTACTCCCCCGGTAGGCGGAAACCCTGGCGGTGGTACTTTCTCCACCACCCACCAGCAGGGTGGCAATCGTGGGATCGGCGGCGACGGCATCGGCGGAGGCGGGGGCGGCGGGGGCGGCGCCGTCGGCGCGGCCGCTTCTTCGAGCGGCATCGGCGCGGGGGGCGACGATGGTGTCAACGGCGGGGCAGGCGGCTTGGGCGCCCTCAACAACAACTACGGCAACGCCGGTGGCCAGGGCGGCACCAGCAGCGGCAGCGGCGGGGGTGGCGGCGTCGGCGCCTTCTCACTTATCGACGGCAGCTCCGGCCAGAACAGCTGACGCCCCCCGCCGAGCACCTACTGGCCCAGCCGGAACTCCACGGCGGCGGCCACGGATTCGACGGCGTCGGTCAAAGCGACCAGCCGATCCGCGGCCGACGGCGCCGACAACACGGCATACCGGTCGGCCGCGCCGATCGGTATGCGCTGCGCCAACCCAAACAGCCGCTGCCCCGGGTCATCTCGATCGATGTCGCCGTAGTCCAGCAACACCTCGCGGCCCGGCAACCGCGCGCCGCGGGCGTCGGCGATCCGGCCGAACAGCTCCATCACCCGGTCTTCCAGGTTGACCAGCTGCGCCTCGATCACGGGATCACCGGGCTCGTCCGGCCAGAGCTCGACGCGCGCGCGAGGGTAGGGATCGTCGGGCAGCCAGTCGCGCACGCGAATCCGGCCGCCGGTCCGGCACTGCAGCGAATACCGGCCGGCGCCGCGATCGACGCAGTCGGCGATCCGCGACAGCACGCCGACGTCGCAACGGTCGTCGCCGCCGCCGACCTCCCGCCCGCGCTCGATCATCACGACACCGAACGGCTCGGCCGTCTGAAGGCAGTGCCGCACCAGCGCGCCGTAGCGCGGCTCGAAGATGCGCAGCGGCAGATCCTGATTCGGCAGCATCGGCGATTCCAACGGAAACATCGCCCACTCCACGACGTTGCCGGGTTCGGGCATGCTAGATCTCCAGTTCGGCGACCAGCGCGTCCACGACGGCGCGCAGATCGCCATCATGCTCCTCGGCCACTCGCCGCTGCCGCTGGTACGACGCTCCGCGACGGTAGATGTCGGCCACGGCGGCCAACTCGTCGACACAGTGCAGGGACCGCGCGATCGGCTGCAGCCGGGTCAGCAGGTCGTCGAGGTCCTCGGTGACCAGCCGTTCGTTGCTATCGGCGTCCAGGATGATCACCGCGTCCAGGCCGTAGCGCGCCGCGCGCCACTTGTTCTCCTGGACGTGCCACGGCGGCATCGTCGGCAGCGACTCGTCGGCCTCCAGACGCCGGTCCAGATCGACGATCAGGCAGTGCGTCAGCGCCACTAAAGCGCCCAGCTCCGTAAGGTTGGACACGCCGTCGAAGATACGTACCTCCAGCGTGCCGAGGTGCGGCGAAGGCCGGATATCCCAACGGATTTCGTTCATGTGGTCGATGATGCCGGTCTTCTTCTGGTCGGAGACGAAACCCTCGAACTCCGCCCAGGTCTGGAAGTGGA
The DNA here is from genome assembly GCF_059812195.1 of Mycobacterium sp. NGS68. Classification (NCBI taxonomy): domain Bacteria; kingdom Bacillati; phylum Actinomycetota; class Actinomycetes; order Mycobacteriales; family Mycobacteriaceae; genus Mycobacterium; species Mycobacterium sp. NGS68. The sequence continues at coordinate 195,190 of NZ_JCALCE010000006.1, forward strand.
ACGGCAGCCCCGCGGTGGGTAGCTGCTGAAACATCATCGCCCGGTTGCTGGCGTAGCCGGTGTCGTGTCCACCCCACCACGGCGACGACGCCGAGAGCGCCAGCAGATGCGGATAGTAGTTGAGCAGCGAGGTCATGATCGGCATGACCTTGTGCGCCGAGGAAATGCCCACGTGCACGTGCACTCCCCAGATCAGCATCTGCCGGCCCCACCACTGGGTGCGCTTGATCAACTCGGCGTATCGCGGTGCGTCGGTGAACTTCTGGGAGGACCACACCGCGAACGGGTGGGTGCCGGCGCAGAACAGCTCCATGCCACGCTCCCGCACGATTCGCCGCGCCGGGCCCAGCGTTTCCCGCAGATCCTCCATTGCCTCGGCCGCCGACCCGCAGATGCCGCTGACCACCTCCACGGTGTTGCGCAGCAATTCCTTGTGCACACGCGGGTTTTCACCGATCTCGGCGATCACTGCGGTGGCTTCGTTGCTCAGGTCCCGGGTCTGCGCGTCGACTAGCGCGAACTCCCACTCCACGCCGACCGTCGGCCGAGGCGAGCGTGCGAAATCGATATGGACCGGCGAGTTAGCCGGTACCGATGACACCGCACGCCACCCGCTTGCCGGCGTCACCCGTCTTCATCGTCTCCTCGTCGGGACCCGACGCCCCGTTGGCCTGCTTGTAGCGATCCGGGATGTTGGCGAAGTTGTCGGTGCCGGCGTGGATGATGATCGAGGTCTTGTCGCCGGCCAGCAGTTCCTCCGCGGTGAAGCCGTCGGTGGTGGTCACCAGCAGCGCGCCGCCGTCCTTGCGCACCTGCAGCGAGGTCAGGTCACCGCTGGAGTGCCCGCTGTGGCCCGGCGCCTGGAAGTGGCCGCCGGCCGACAGGAAGTCGCCCTTGGGCCCGTCGGTGCCGGGCGCCACCGAATCCGCTTCGCACTTGCCCACCTTGTGCACGTGCATGCCGTGGAAGCCGGGCGTGAGCTTGTTGCCGGTCGCCGTGACCGTGACCGTGGCATAGCCGTTGTTGAACTCGAACTTCGCCGTCGCGACCTCGCTGCCGTCGGGAGCCTTCAGCACCGCGGTCAGGGGCCGCCCACCGGCCGGCGCCGCGGTGCCCGACGCGGGGGTAGTGCTGGCGTGCCCCGAGTGGCTTTCCGGCGCGGACGACGATCCGGTCCACACCGGCGGCTGGGTGCCCGGCGTCGACGACGGCTGTTGGGGGGACGAGCACGCGCTGAGCAGGACTACACAACTGGCCGCGGAAACAGCGGATATGGCGGCAGTGGCGGCGTTGCGGTGACCGGCGAAAATAGGCATAGCCAGCAGCCTAGCGTGGCGACGATCCGCGCCGAAACCATTCAGCCTCACTCGGTTACCAGGACGATGACCCCGGGCGGCTTGTCGACGAGCGCTTGGATGCGCCGCTCGACCGGCGCCCCCAGATTCTTGCCCACCGCTTCCGCGGTGGCCTTCTCGCCCTCGGCGTCGCCGTAGTACACCGTGGTGGCCGAGACGTCGGACACGCTCATGTTGGTGACCTCGGTCACCTTGAAGTTGGCGGCCTTCAGCTGGTCCCCGACCCGCGCGGCGGCACCCTCTTTGGACGAGATGTTGTAAACCCGCACCTCGGACTGCGCCGGAGCCGGCTTGCCGCTGCTCGAGCCCGGCGCGGCGGGGGCGCTGCCGCCGGGGGCCGACGAGGCCGACGAAGACGACGACGCCCCAGACGAGGAAAAGTCGTCGGAGTTCCCGGACGAGCCCAGCGCCCGAAAGCCGAGCAGCAGGAAAATGACGCCGAGGAACAACAGCACCATCACCATGGCCCGTAGGGGAAGCCCCGAAGAGTCGGGTACGCGCGCGTTCATCGAGTTCACTGTAGCCAGGAGAAGTCCAGAACCCGCAAAAGCGCTCGCCGCGACGCGCGGAAAGTCAGGTCACTTCGAAGCCGAGGCGCCGCGCGGCGCGCGCCTTCTGCCGGCTGGCGCGCAGCCGTCGCAGCCGTTTGACCAACATCGGGTCGGCGGCCAACGCTTCGGGACGATCCACCAGTGCGTTGAGCACCTGGTAGTAGCGCGTCGCCGACATCGAGAACAACTCCTTGATGGCGTCTTCCTTGACACCGGCGAACTTCCACCACTGCCGTTCGAAGGCCAGAATGTCGTGTTCGCGGCGGGTCAACCCGTCGGCGATCTCCGCATCGTCCCCCGATCGATTTGCCCGCGCCATGGCGCTGTCCATATCGCTTCCCCTGGACCCTTTCGGAGAATCTGCTGCTCGATGACTTGACTTACAGACGGGCACGTTTCGGCGATTATTGAACCACGCCGGGAACTATCGCGCCGGAATGCAGACCCGCGAGTCGTTGGATTGATCACATAAGCTAGCCGACCATGGCAGTCGTTCCCATCCGGATCGTGGGAGATCCCGTCCTGCACACGCCCACGACGCCGGTGCAGGTGACCGCCGACGGCTCGCTGCCGCCGGAGGTCACCGAGCTGATCTCGACCATGTACCAGACCATGGACGAAGCGCACGGTGTCGGCCTGGCCGCCAACCAGATCGGTTATGGGCTAAGGCTGTTCGTCTACGACTGCGCCGACGACCGCGGCCAGACCGCCCGTCGCCGCGGCGTGGTGGTCAACCCGGTGCTGGAAACCTCCGAAATTCCAGAGACCATGCCCGATCCCGGCGACGACGACGAGGGTTGCCTGTCGGTGCCCGGCGAGTCGTTCCCCACCGGCCGCGCCAAGTGGGCGCGGGTCAGCGGGCTGGACGCCGACGGCAATCAGGTCACCATCGAGGGCACCGGCCTGTTCGCCCGCATGCTGCAGCACGAAACCGGGCACCTGGACGGCTTTTTGTACCTGGACCGCCTCATCGGCCGACACGCCCGCGCCGCCAAGCGCGCCGTCAAGTCGCACGGCTGGGGCGTGCCCGGCCTGTCGTGGACTCCGGGTGAAGGACCCGACCCGTTCGGTCACTGATGGTGTCGTGGCCGGCCCTGGGGACGCGGGTGTCGGTGCGCTACCGGCGGCCCCCGGGGTCGGTTCCGCCGCTGACCGACGCGGTGGGCCACCTACTCGCCGTCGAGCCAATGGCGCGGGTACGCACGAAGACCGGCGCGGTGGTGGAGTTCGCGGCCGCCGACGCGGTGGCGCTGCGGGTCCTGACCGACGCGCCGGTGCGCACTGCGGAGATCCGCTCGCTCGAACACGCCGCGGCCGCGGCCGCGCCCGGCCGCGAACAGACGTGGCTGCACGGCTGGCTGCTGCGAACCGGGGACGGCGTCGATTACGCGGTGCCGCTTGACGTTTCGGCGTCCGCGAGCACCTTGCCGGCGATCGTCGACTGGTACACACGGCGCGGCCTGCGGCCACGGCTGGCCATCCCCGACCGGCTGCTGAGGCCACCGCCCGGCCTGACCGGCGAGCACACCGAGCGGGTGCTGGTGCGCGATGTGGGCAACGTCACGCCGGCCTCGTCCGACGAAACCCGCTGGGTGGGCGTGTCGGCGGACCGCGCCGCCGAAGACCTGGCGTCGGCCGCCGCGCATGGTGCCACCCGCGCCTACGTGTGCGTGCGCGACGACCCGGACCATGCCGCCGCCGTCGAGGCGTTGGGTTTCCGGCTCCACCACCGCCGCCGCTACTTCGCGGTGCCGCCGGGCGCCTGCGATACCTTCTAGCCATGGTTAATGGCGACGACCCGCTGCGCCCGGCTTCGCCGCGCTTGCGATCGCCACTGGCCGATCGCGACGACCCACTGCTGCGCCTGGCCACCTGGAATGTGAATTCGATCCGCTCCCGACTGGACCGCGTCGTCGACTGGTTGGAGCGCGCCGAGATCGACGTGCTGGCCATGCAGGAAACCAAGTGTTCCGACAGCCAGTTCCCCACGCTGCCCTGGTACGAACTCGGCTACGAGGTGGCGCACGTCGGCTTCAACCAGTGGAATGGCGTGGCGATCGCGTCCCGCGTCGGGCTCGACGACGTGCAGATCGGCTTCGACGGCCAGCCCACCTGGAGCAGCAAGCCCGACGTGGCCGCCAGCGCGGAGGCCCGCGCCCTCGGCGCCACCTGCGGCGGGGTGCGGGTGTGGAGCCTCTACGTGCCCAACGGCCGAACGCTGGATGATCCGCACTACACCTACAAGCTGGATTGGCTTGCCGCGCTGCGTGATACAGCCGCCGGTTGGCTGCGCGAGGATCCCGCGGCGCCGATCGCACTGGTCGGCGACTGGAACATCGCCCCCACCGACGAGGACGTCTGGAGTCCAGAATTTTACGTCGGCTCCACCCACGTCTCACAGCCGGAGCGCGACGCCTTCAGCGCCATCGTCGACGCCCAATTCACCGACGTGGTAAGGCCTTTCACGCCGGGGCCCGGGGTGTACACCTACTGGGATTACACCCAGCTGCGGTTTCCGAAGAAGCAGGGCATGCGGATCGACTTCATCCTCGCCTCGCCGGCGCTGGCGGCCCGGGTGACCGACGCGCAGATCGTCCGCGAGGAGCGCAAAGGCAAGGCACCCAGCGATCATGCGCCGGTGCTGGTCGACGTCCGCACGGACTAATTCGACGCACCGCGCGCGCTCTACCAGCGTTCATTGTCTGCGACTTTGTAACGTGGCAGGCTTTTATTTGAAACATGGTAGGAACAACCTTTTGTTGCTGTGAGTGTTTGACGCGCAGGTATATAAAGGTGAATAAAACAGGGAGTGAACATGAGTGTCGTCGGCGGAGCGGTTCGTGGTGCTAGTCGAGCGGTGAACCGTGCTGCATCCGCGACCACGGCCGCCGCGGGCGCCGTCGGCGGCGCGGCGGTGAATGGCGTCGTCGGGGGTGTCAAGGGAGCCGCTGAAGGCATCCAGAAAGGCATCGGCAGCGGCAGCAAGTCGACGGCCGCGGCCGCTGTGGGGCTCGGCGCGCTGGGCGTGGCCGGCCTCGTGGAATGGCCGATCCTGCTCGCGGTCGGCGGCGGGGCGCTGGTATTGCGCAAGATGACGCAGAAACCCGAAGAGTCCCAAAAGTCGGGGGCAGCGCCCGCGAAGACGAAGCTCGCGCCGGTGCCGGATGAGCCCGCGCCGGAACCGGCCGATGCACCGCAGAAGGCGCCCGCCAAAGCACCCGCCAAGACTGCCGCGAAGAAGACGGCCGGCCGGCGGGCGGGGTCGACCAACCTGCGCAGCACCAACTAATCGGCAGCGTAGATCAGCAATTGAGCATTACATCGAACGCTTTGTCATTGCCCCTGCGCGTTTTCTCGTCGGGTTTCGGCGCCGCGACGGCCGTCGCGGGCACAATCACCAGGACCGCCGAGTCGGTCGCCAAGACCGGCGCGGAAATCGCGGCCATCCCGCTGCGCGAGGGCACCAAGGTGCTCTCCGGCGACCTCTCCCTCGAGACGCTCAGCCGGCACTGCTGGCGCGGCGAGGACCGGGCCTGGATCGAGGTACGCGGCCTGGCCGGGACCAGCGACGGCCTGTTGGGGCAGGCCGTGCTCGACGCGGTCCGCGCCCACCCTGGCGTCAGCACCGCCAGCCTGAACTACCCGCTGTCGCGGGTGGTCGTCGGCTTCGGCGGCACGGACCAGGGCACAGCGACGCTGCGTGAACTGTGCCGGGTGGTCGACGACGCCGAGACCCGTTGCCGTGCACTGCGAGACGAATCGGCTCCGGGACGCAGCCTGCCGGGCGACGGCGTGGTCCTGGCCACCAGAGCGGCCATCGTGGCAGCCAACGCGGCCGGGCTGGGCGTAGCGCTCACCGGCCGCATTCTGCGTCTGCCGACGCTGCCCGTCGCCATCGCCGCCGGGATCACGTTCTTCGACTACCAGCCCTGGCTGCGCCGTCAGCTGGACCAACGGATCGGCGGGCCGGCGACCGACACGGTGGTGACGCTGGTCCAGGCGACCAGCCAGACCCTGTCCCAGTCCGTGACGTCGTTGGCGATCGGGCTGACCATCCAATCGATGAAGGCCGCCGAGGTCCAGGCCGAGCAGAAGGTCTGGGAGCTGCACGAACCGGCCCTGGCGCAGCACGCCGACCAGCCACCCACGTACTTTTCGCCGCGGCCGCAGCCGTCGCGGGGCATGGAGCGCAACGTCCGTCGTTTCGCGCTGCTGCAAGCGATCAGCTCCGGGGCGCTTGGCTTCAGCAGCCGCAATTTGCTGACGACCGCCACCGCCGTGCAGGTGACCACGCCCAAGGCCAACCGCACCACCCCGGAGTCCTTCGCCACCACCCTGGCCCGCGGCCTGGCCGAACGGCACTCGGTGCTGCCGCTGCGGCCCGAAAGCCTGCGCAGGCTGGACCAGGTCGACGCGATCGTCATCGATCCGCGCGTGTTGTGTACCGGCGCGCTGCGCGTGTCGCGCATCCGCGGCGCCGACGACAGCGAACTGGCCGCGGCGTGGAGCCGGGCCCAGCTCATGCTGGAGAACGCCAGCGTGCGCCCGGGCTGGCGCGCGGTGCGCGGGATATCCGGCGTCCGGCCGGACGCCAAGGTCGAGGCGCTGTTCTTGCCCGTGCACGATCCGCTGGCCTCGGCCGTCGTCGCCGAAGCCCACCGCACCGGCGCGGAACTGATCACGGTGGACGCCGAGGCGCTGGACGACCTGCGGGCGGCGTTCGACGAGGTGCGGCCGCTGCGCAGCGGGTCGGACAAGGCCATCGACGACGCGCTGGCCGCCGCGGTGGCCGCCGCGCAACAGCAGGACAGGACGGTCGCGGTGTTGTCATCGTCTGCCGCACAGGCGATTTCGTCGGCCAACCTGGCACTGGCCGTGGCGCCGGCTCAGGACGGTGGCGCGCCACTGTTCAACGCCGACCTGCTGTTGCCGGACCTGACGGCCGCCTGGCGGGTGGTGCACGCGCTGCCCGCGGCCAAGGCCGCAACCGCCCGCGGCGCCGGGATCGCTGCGGGCGCCACCGCGATGGGATCGCTGTTCATGATCCCGGGCGTGCGCGGCAACCTGGGCTCGGAGACGGTGAACGTCGGCGCGGCGGCGGGCCTGCTGTCGGGCTATCTGCTCGCCCGCGGCATCCTCAACGCGGACACCCCCCGCCCGGCGGCCGTGCACGAATGGCATGCGATGCCCGTCGAGCAGGTCCGCAAAGCCTTGCCCACGCCCGACGGTGACGCCGCGCCGGAGCCCTACCACCGCGGCACGCAGCCGACGGAATCCCCGCTGGAGTCGGTCTGGCAGCTCGCCAAGGCCGTTCGGGCCGAGCTGTCCGACCCGCTGACGCCGGTGATGGCGCTGGGCTCGGCGGCCAGCGCGATCCTCGGTTCGCCCGTGGATGCGGTGCTGGTGGGCACGGTCCTGACGGGCAATTCGATCCTGGCCGCCGCCCAGCGGCTGCGCGCCGAGAAGCGGCTGACCCATCTGCTGGCGCTGCACACCCCGCCGGCCCGCAGGGTCACCACCGGCCCGGACGGTGAGCGGATCTACACCGAAGTCGACGCCGCGCACCTGCGCCCCGGCGACGTCATCGAGGTGCGCACCCACGAGGTGGTGCCCGCCGACGGCCGGATCATGGAAGAGGTCGACGTCGAGGTCGACGAGTCGAGCCTCACCGGCGAGTCGCTGTCGGTGGACAAACAGGTCGAGGCAACGCCCGGCGCCCCGCTCGCCGAGCGTCACTGCATGTTGTTCGCCGGGACGACGGTCGTGGCCGGCACCGCCCTGGTGCTGGTGACCGCGGTCGGCGCCGACACCCAGCAGCGCCGCGCCGCCGACCTGATCTCCGGCGAGCTGTCGTCGGAAATCGGCCTACAGCATCAGCTCGGCCAGCTCACCACGCGGGCGCTGCCGGTCAGCATCACCGGCGGCGCGCTGGTCGGCGCGCTCGGCCTGGTGCGCCGTATCCCGCTGCAGCACGCGGTGTCCAGCGCCATCGCGATCGCGGTCGCCGCGGTTCCCGAGGGGATGCCGCTGGTGGCGACGCTGGCCCAGGCCGCATCCGCCCGACGGCTGACGAAATTCGGTGCGCTGGTTCGTGTTCCGCGGTCCGTGGAGGCGCTGGGCCGAATCGAGGTGGTCTGCTTCGACAAGACCGGCACTCTGAGCGAGAACCGCCTGCGGGTGTCGGAGGTCCACCCGCAGACCGGCCACTCCGAGGACGAGGTGCTGCGCTGCGCGGCCCACGCCGCGCCGGCGGCGAAGGGCAGCCTGCAGGCGCACGCGACCGACGTCGCGATCGTCGAGGGTGCCGTCGCGGCCGGCGCGTTCGACGCGGACAGCGGCGCGGTCCCCACCGCGCACCTGCCGTTCCGCTCCGGCCGGGCGTTCTCGGCGTCGGTGACCGGCGCCGAGCTCACCGTCAAGGGCGCGCCCGAGGTGGTGCTGGCGGCGTCGGGCCAGGACGCGCTGCTGGACAGCACGGTCGCCGGACTGGCCGCCGGCGGGCTGCGGGTGATCGCGGTGGCGCGGCGCACGCTGACGGCGAAGCAGGCGCAGGCGATCGCGGACAACCCCGACGACATCGCCGAGTACGCCAAGGACGGCCTGACCCTGCTGGGTTTCCTCGGCCTGTCCGACACGCCGCGGCCGCAGGCGGCCGGCCTGCTCTCCACCCTGCGGTCCCAGGGGGTCGGCATCAAGCTGATCACCGGGGATCACCCGATCACCGCGACCGCGATCGCCGAGGAACTCGGCCTACCGGTCACCGCCGAGCAGGTCATCACCGGCGCCCAGTGGGAGGCGCTGTCCCGCAAGGACCAGGAACGCGTCGTGACCGAACGGGTGATCTTCGCCCGCATGACACCGGAGAACAAGGTCCAGGTGGTGCAGACGCTGGAGAACGCCGACGTGCGGACCGCGATGGTCGGCGACGGGGCCAACGACGCCGCGGCCATCCGGGCGGCGACGGTCGGCATCGGTGTCGTCGCGCACGGCAGCGACCCGGCCCACCTGGTGGCCGACGTGGTGCTGATCGACGGCCGCATCGACGCGCTGCTGGAAGCCATCGAGGAGGGCCGGCAGCTCTGGCGGCGCGTGCAGGCGGCCGTGCAGGTCCTGCTCGGCGGCAATGCCGGTGAGGTGATCTTCGCGATCATCGCCAGCGCGATCACCGGCACGTCGCCGCTGAACACCCGCCAGCTGCTGCTGGTGAACACCATGACCGACGCGCTGCCGGCCGCGGCGCTGGCGGTGAGCAAGCCGCGCGGCACCGTCGACCCCAACCTGCGCGGCGTGGATCAGCCCGCGCTGTGGAACGCCGTCGCGATCCGCGGCGTCGCCACCGCGGCGGCGGCCAGCGCGGCCTGGCTGATGGCCGGGGGCACCGGACTGGCGGGTCTGCCCGGGCTGCCGTGGCTCCCCGCGCTGCCCGCGCTGCCGGGGGCGGGGCTGCTCGGCGCCGCGGGCATGGGAGCGGCGCAGCGCGCGTCGACGGCCGCGCTGGTCGCGCTGATCGGGGCCGAACTGGGCCAGACGCTGCTGGAGTCCCAGGCCCCCATGGTGGTGCTCACCGCGGTGGGCTCGCTGGTCGGCGTGGGCGTCCTGATCAGCATCCCGGGCGTCAGCCAACTGTTCGGCTGCACCCCGCTCGACCCACTCGGCTGGATCGAAGGCCTGGGTGCCGCCACCGCCGCGACCATCGGCGTCGCGGTGCTCAGCCGCTTCTTCGACGCTCGCGAGCTGCCGGCGGCGCCGCAGCCCCCACCGGCTCCCGCTCCGCCGCCCGAATCTCCAGGACGCCCGCGCGCCACAGGAACGCATAAAGTTCCTGCAAAGGGGCACGCAAGAGCGAGACAATCGGCGAAATCAGTGGATCGGCCTGCGGGGGGTCGGTCCTCAACATACGTCCGACGGTGACCGCGCGATCGGGCTCCGCGGCAAATCCTTCGTTACCGAAAGGCAAATGATGGCGGAAAAGAAGACACGTCGGTCTACCTCCCAGCGTGACGCCCTGGAGCAGATCCGCGAGGGTGAAACGTTCGCCATCAACCTGCCGGTGATCGGTCAGGTGGAGATCCCGCGACCCGAGCAACTGGCCTACTACGCCGGTCTGGCCGCCCTGGCCGCGTTCGAACTCATCGACTGGCCGGTCGCGGTGGTTATCGCGGCCGGGCACCTGATGGCGAGCAACCATCACAACCGGCTCCTCGAGGAGTTCGGCGAGGCCATGGAAGAGGCCTAGCAAGCCCTGTCCCAGTCCCCCTAACCACGGTCGCGAGGTCAGCCGGCAGGGTCGCGCCCACTATCGCTCGACGTCCTCGGGGGTTTGGTGCCCGCCAGCGCGTCGGCGAGCGTCGGGTAGAGGTCGAAGATGCGATCCAGCTCTGTGACCTGGATCGGCTGCAGCACCGGCCCGTGGTTGGCTACCAGCCGGACCGCGGTCCCGGTCTTTCGGCCCTGCTCGTGACACTCGAGCACCGCGTTCAATCCGGCGCTGCCGAAGAAGCTCACCGGTTGCAAATCGACGATGAGCAGCCGGGCCGGGTGGGCCCCGGCCATGTCCAGTGCGTCGGTCAGGTTGGCGACCAGCTGATCGACGGTGCTGGAGTCGACATCGCCCTTGACGCACACGACGACCGAGTCATCGCGGGCCTCGTGATCGACCACCAACAGATCCATTGCGTTTCTCCGCCTCGAATGCGTCAAATCCGGCTGGTAGACGACCTGCGGAGCCCGATGCCGCCGCCGTCCAAAACGCTATGAGCCTAATCGGCCTGCTAGGCGGGGTCAGCACCGATCCGCTCGTGCACCGTGAGCAATAGATGGTCGAACTTGTTCTGTGTGGTGGCCGACATCGGCGGCAGGGTCTGCACCTCGGCGACCAGCTGGGCCGCCAGCGCCCGCAGCTTGACATTCGTCTCCTGTGAGCGCCACTGCAGGACCCGAAACGCCTGGTCAGCGCTGACGCGGTAGACGGCCATCAGCACGCCTTTGGCTTGCTCGATCGCCGCCCGGCTCTCGAACAGGTCCGGCAGCGCCTCGTCCAGCACCTCCTGGCGCGTCTCGTCGAACGTGTCGGTGAGATCGATGTAATGCCCGGCGGTGCCGAGCACCGCACCGGACTCGTCCAGCATGCGGTCGGCCACCACGATCGCGTCGTGCTCGTTGCCCGCGGTGTCGACGAACCGGTGCCGGCTCGAGAACGACTCCCCCGACCGCAGCGCGTAGTCGAGCAGGTCTTGGACGTGCGCGCGGTCCTCCGGATGCTTGTGCGACAGCAGCAGCTTGGTCGTCGGCACCACGGACCCGGGTTCATACCCGTGCATCCGCGCCACCTCGTCGGACCACTCCCAGCGCTGACCCACGAACCAGAACCGGAAGCTCCCCACATTCAGGTACTTGCCGCCGCCGACCGCCGCGCTGATCAGCTGATCGGGCGTCTCGGATGCGCCTTTCTTGGCCGGTTGTTGCACGCCTTGAATCATCCCATTGCGCAGCGGCAGCGGCTACCACTAGTGCGAACAACGCCGCTTCGGCTCGCGCGCCCGGCGGGCTTTAGGCGTGAGCCAGGCCTTTCGACGTCAGCCGGCGGCTGCTACTGCACCGGCAGTTTCAACACCCGATTATTCTCCGCGTCGGCGACATAGACATTCCCGACGGCATCCACTGCCACGCCTGCCGGCTTGCTGAGGCCGATGAATGGCAGTACTTCCTGGCTGGTCGACCCGATTGCCAGCATAAGCACCTGATTGCTTGCCGAGTCGCTGACGTAGACGTCGCCGGCGGCATTCAATGCCAAACCGTTAGGGGTCTGCAGCCCGGTGATCGGCAGCACTTCCTGCCTCGAGGAGCCAGCCGCCAGCTTGAGCACCCGGCTGCCGTTGGCGTTGCCACCGGCAGAGGCGACATAAACGTTGCCGGACGCACTTACCGCGATGGCGGACGGAAAACCATCGATGTCGAATGGCAGCACTTGTTGACTCGTCGCCCCCGCCGGAACCTTCAGCGCTCTCATGCTGGCGCTACTCATGTCGGTCACATAGACAGCGCCGGTGGCATCTACCGCCAGAGCGAGCGGCTGGTTCAGTCCGGTGAAAGGCACCACCTGCTGGCTGAACGACGCTGTCGTCAGCCGTAGCACTTGGTTGGTCTGCACGTCGGTGACGTACACGTTGCCAGCGGTGTGGGCCGCCACACGGCCTGGAGCGAAATTGCCCGTGAACGACCGCTCTTGCTGGCTGGACGAGCCGGCCGGCAGTTCCAGCACCCGCATTTTGCGGTCGACAACATAGAGGTTGTTAGCGGTGTCCACGGCCACGCTGAGGGGCGCCGCGAGGCCATTGAACGGCAGCTCGACTTGGGCGCGATAGCCGCGCTGCGATGAGGTCGGCGGCCCAGGAGAGTGATTTCTCGTGAGGACCGGAATGGCTATGCCGGCCGCGCTCGCGGCCAGCGCACCGCCGGCGATCAACTGCAGTGTGGTGCGCCGACTGATCCCACCGCCTTTCTTGGGGGTCGACGGTGTGGGTCGCCGGGACACCGTCGCGGTGGCGGCGTCGGGCGAGTCCTTCACGGTCGCAGCTGCTGCGTTGGCGGGCTTCGCCGCCGACTGCTTCGTTCGGATGCGTGTCGGATTCGCGATGGGTTCGTCGATGGGGACGATGATGGCGTCGTGGGCGGCGGTGGCCAATTCCACTGTGGTGGCATACCGCCGGTCGGGGTCTTTGGCCATCCCGGTGGCGATCACCTCGTCAACCGACATGGGCACTTGCGGTCGGGTGATCGAGGGCCGCGGAGGCGGGTCATGCAGATGCGCGGCGATCAGCCGTGGCGTTGTATCCCCGGTGAACGGCTGCTGTCCGGTCAGGGCTTCGTAGAGCACACAGGCCAGCGAGTAGATATCGACGCGACCGTCCTCTTCTCCCCGGCCATGCAACCGTTCCGGGGCGATGTAGGCAAATGTGCCAATGGTGTTGCCGGACTTAGTCAATCGTGTCTCATCGGCAGCGCGGGCGATCCCGAAATCGATCAGATACGCGAAATCGTCCTCGTCGAGCAGGATGTTGGACGGTTTGACGTCGCGGTGGATCAGCCCGATCTTGTGCGCGGCGTGCAAGGCCTTGGCGACCTGCTCGATGATGCGCACTGCCCGCGCAGGTTCCAGCGGCCCGTCACACAGCACGCTGGCCAAATCGCGGCCCTCCACCAGCCGCATGCTCACAAACAAGCGGTCCTCGATCTCCCCGTAGTCATAAATCGGGATGACGTGTGGGCTATTCAGGCTGGCCGCCGCCTCGGCCTCGCGGCGAAACCGCTGCGCGAACTCCTCCTCGTGACCCATCTGCGCCGGCAACACCTTGATAGCCACCGTCCGCTTCGTCACCGTGTCAAACGCGCGCCACACCTCACCCATGCCGCCGCGGCCCAGCACCTCGACCAGCCGGTAGCGACCGAACGGCGTGCCCTCGCCATCACCGTCCACGTTCTCGATTCCTTCCGAGACGAAACACAAAGTACCGCGAATTACGACCCTAGAAGCTTCGACGGACCCACCACAGCCGAACGCCAGTCAAGCTTTCGCGCAGCGCCTCGCAGAACTCTCGAACTCAGCCTCGGTGATCCGCTGACCTGCATGACCGGAGATCCGCTCAGCAGAATTGCGCGGCGACCGGGCGATGGAGTTGCGGTGTGCGGGCCTGGATTGTGACGCGACGGCCGAACTTTCCAGGGCAGTGTCGCGCGGGCTGGTCACCAGCCAGGGCGCCGCGCATTGCCCTCGCTCACCACCGCGCGGGCTGCCAATCACCCCAGCGCTGCGCTAGCGTGGGAAACGACCCAACCAAACACACGCGGGAGCGCATGCCCAGTGCGCTGAGAGGACGGCTCGGGGCCGTCGACCGTAGGAACCTGACCGGGTAATGCCGGCGTAGGGAGATGCAGGATGACCGTAACGATCGAACCGTCGGTGACCACCGGACCCATCGCGGGCAGCAGCAAGTTCTACCACGACGTGCAGGGCATGCAGGTGCCGTTCCGCCGGGTGCACCTGTCCACCGGCGACCACTTCGACCTCTACGACACCTCCGGGCCGTACACCGACCCGAGTGCCGTCATCGACCTGGCCGCCGGGCTGCCGCCCCGGCCCGGCGTGGTCCGCGACCGTGGCACCCAGCTGCAGCGCGCCCGCGCCGGCGAGATCACCGCGGAGATGGCGTTCATCGCGGCCCGCGAAGGCATGCCCGCCGAGCTGGTGCGCGACGAGGTCGCCCGCGGCCGGGCGATCATCCCGGCCAACCACAACCACCCCGAAAGCGAGCCGATGATCATCGGCAAGGCCTTCGCGGTCAAGGTCAACGCGAACATCGGCAACTCGGCCGTCACGTCGTCGATCGCCGAGGAGGTCGACAAGATGGTGTGGGCCACCCGCTGGGGTGCGGACACCATCATGGACCTGTCCACCGGCAAGAACATCCACGAGACCCGCGAGTGGATCCTGCGCAACTCGCCGGTGCCCGTCGGCACCGTGCCGATCTACCAGGCGCTGGAGAAGGTCAAGGGCGACCCCACCGAGCTGACCTGGGAGCTCTACCGCGACACCGTGATCGAGCAGTGCGAGCAGGGCGTGGACTACATGACCGTGCACGCCGGCGTGCTGCTGCGCTATGTGCCGCTGACCGCCAAGCGGGTCACCGGCATCGTGTCCCGCGGCGGCTCGATCATGGCCGCCTGGTGCCTGGCACACCACCGGGAGTCGTTCCTGTACACCAACTTCGAGGAACTCTGCGACATCCTGGCCCAGTACGACGTGACTTTCTCGCTCGGTGACGGCCTGCGGCCCGGCTCGATCGCCGACGCCAACGACGCCGCCCAGTTCGCCGAGCTGCGCACCCTGGGCGAGCTGACCAAGATCGCCAAAGCCCATGGCGTGCAGGTGATGATCGAGGGCCCCGGCCACGTGCCGATGCACAAAATCGTGGAGAACGTGCGGCTGGAGGAGGAACTCTGCGAGGAGGCACCGTTCTACACGCTGGGCCCGCTGGCCACCGACATCGCCCCGGCCTACGACCACATCACCTCCGCGATCGGCGCGGCGATCATCGCCCAGGCCGGCACCGCGATGCTGTGCTACGTCACCCCGAAGGAGCACCTGGGCCTGCCGGACCGCAAGGACGTCAAGGACGGCGTGATCGCCTACAAGATCGCCGCGCACGCCGGTGATCTCGCCAAGGGCCACCCGCACGCCCAGGACCGCGACAACGCCCTGAGCACGGCGCGTTTCGAGTTCCGCTGGAACGACCAGTTCGCGCTGTCCCTGGACCCCGACACCGCGCGGGAGTACCACGACGAGACGCTACCGGCCGAGCCCGCCAAGACCGCGCACTTCTGCTCGATGTGCGGGCCGAAGTTCTGCTCGATGCGCATCACGCAGGACGTGCGGGACTTCGCCGCCAAGCACGGCCTGGAGACCGAAGAGGACGTCGACGCCATGTTGGCCGCCGGCATGGAGGAAAAGTCCCGCGAGTTCGCCGACCACGGCAACCGGGTGTATTTGCCTCTGACCCAGTGAACTACCTGCCCCTGCCGTCGCCCGGGGCGACGCCGCTGCGGGTGCTGACCATCGCCGGATCGGACTCCGGCGGCGGGGCGGGCATCCAGGCCGACATGCGCACGATGGCGCTGCTCGCCGTGCACGCCTGTGTGGCCGTCACCGCGGTCACGGTGCAGAATACGTTGGGCGTCAAGAGCTTTCACGAGGTTCCCGACGACATCGTGGCCGGCCAGATCGAGGCCGTCGTCACGGACATCGGCATCCAGGCCGCCAAGACCGGGATGCTGGCGTCGTCGTCCATCATCGCGACGGTGGCGGCCACGTGGCGCCGGCTGGGACTGACCGTCCCGCTCGTCGTCGACCCGGTGTGCGCGTCCATGCACGGGGATCGCCTGCTGGCCCACGAGGCGCTGGATTCGCTTCGCACCCAGTTGTTTCCGTTGGCCACGCTGGTGACGCCCAACCTGGACGAGGTGCGGCTGTTGGTAGACATCGACGTCACCGATTCGACGTCACAGCGGGCGGCGGCCAGGGCGCTGCACGCGCTGGGCCCGCGTTGGGCGCTGGTCAAGGGCGGGCACCTGCGGACCTCGCAGTTCAGTTGCGACCTGTTGTACGACGGCACCGACTTCCACGAGTTCGATGCGGAGCGCATCCCCACCGGCAACGACCACGGCGGCGGCGACACGCTGGCCAGCGCGGTGGCGTGTGCGCTGGCGCACGGCTACACCGTGCCGGACGCCGTCCGTTTCGGGAAGCGCTGGGTCACCGAATCTTTGCGCGCCGCTTACCCGCTGGGCCACGGCCACGGCCCCGTTTCCCCCCTGTTCCGGCTCGGGCTATGAACCTCGACCCGATCGCGGGCGTCGCCCACGAACCCGACGCGGGGGCCGACGGGCCCCCACGAGGCGTGGTCGTCCTCACCCACGGCGCCGGTGGAAGCCGGGACGCCGCACTGCTGCAACAGCTTTGCGACGAGTGGGCGCGGCGGGGCTGGCTGGCGGTGCGCTACAACCTGCCCTACCGGCGACGCAGACCGAAGGGCCCGCCATCCGGCTCGGCCGCCGTCGACCAGGCGGGGATCGTCGAGGCCATCGAATACTGCCGCGGGCTGGCCGACGGCCCGCTGATCGCCGGCGGACATTCCTACGGCGGCCGGCAGACGTCGATGGTGGCGGCCGCCAAGCAGGCCCCGATCGACGTGCTGACGCTGTCCTCCTACCCGGTCCATCCGCCGGGCAAGCCGGAACGCCTTCGCACCCAGCACCTGCCCGACATCGCGGTGCCCACCGTGTTCACGTTCGGCACGTCGGATCCCTTCGGGACCCCGGCGGCGGTGCGCGACGCCGCCGCGCTGATCGGCGCCCCGACGGAACTCGTCGAGATCACCGGCGGCCGCCACGACCTGGGCTCGAAGACGCTCGACGTCGCCGCCCTGACCGTCGACGCGGCGCTGCGGCTGCTGAGCCGAGGCCCCTGAGCCAGGGCACCAGCCCTAACCTTCGGCGCCAAACAGCGTGAGTTCCATCAGCTTTCGCACACACGCCTGGCTGTAGGCCGAGGCGGATTGCGGCTCGTCCGGATTGACCATCCGGCCCAGGTCGACCACCAGCGCCATCGCGGCGTGCACCAGAAAACGCGCCTGGACGGGGGTGAGCAGTGGCCGGGCGGCCGTCAAGAGGCCCACCCACGAGTCGATCGTCGAGCGCTGCAGGTTGTGCAGCAGCTTCTGGTCGGCGAGCGTCAGGTTGACCCGTTCGGTGTAGTAGACCTCGGCCAGTTCCGGGTTGGCGAACGACGTGGCGACGTAGGCGTCGATCAGCAGTGTCAGCGCGGGGCGCGGCTCGGTGAGCGCGCCCAGGATCGGCGAGAGTTGCCCCGAAACCCGGTCCGCCGCCCGGCGCAACCCGGTCGACAGGATCTCGACCTTGCCGGTGAAGTAGCGGTAGATCCCCGATACCGGCACGCCGGCCGACTTGGCGATCTGCGCCATGCTGGTCTCGGAATAGCCACGCTCCTTGAACAACGCCATCGATGCGTGCAGCAACGCTTCGTAGACGCCGGCGTCCTCGGCGAAGATCCGCCAGGACGCCGGGCGGGGCAGGACGTCGCCCGGCTGCGGCAGTTCCGCGCGCAGGACCGCCGAGGCGGCCTCGGCCAGCAGCATCCGGATATCGTCGGCGGGCAGTCGTGTCCCGTGGTCGACGATGCTGCCGATCACGCTGAGCACCCCGGCCGACAGCATCCACCGCTGCACTGACACCAGATCGGGCCGAATCTCGATGAGCGGCTTCTGAATTCGGCGATTCACCACCTTGAGCTGACTGGTCAGCGCCGCCTGGTCCTCGGCCCGCAGGTAGCGGGCCTGCCAGCGGTACAGGCCACCGGAGGCGCGGCTGTCCAGGGTGGCATCGACCAACCCGGCGATCAGCTCGTCCAGCATCGCTGCCGGGTCGTCAAGGTCCGGCACGTCGGTGCAGTCGACGAGCAGCTGGCTGAGCTCCATGACGGCGCCACGGAACAGGTCGTACTTGCCGTCGTAGTGGCGGTACAGCGCGGCCGCCGAGATCCCCACTTTGGCTGCGATGGTCTCCATGCTGACCGCGTGATATCCCTGCGCGCTGAACGCCTCCGCGGAAGCCCGGGCGATCTGCGCTTTGCGGTCCTTTGGCCGACGCCGGATGCCGGCTACCAGTTCGCCCGGTGAGCCGGACGCAACGGAACCGGTCGACATCGCTTCACCATAGCCCGCGCCGGCGCATCCCAAACCTTTCCGAACCTTAACCCACGCTTTCGCGTCGCGAGAATCTCCATTAACATAGCGAGGATGTCCGATGACATCGCCCGAAGTGAACCGCGCATGCTGCAGAGGATCCGCCGGGTGCTCGACTTCGAGGTCACCATCGGCCAGCTGATCGTCCTCGGAATAATCCTCGGCACACCGTATCTGCTGGTGGGAACCGTCTGGTCGGCCACGCACACGCAGCATTTGAGCCAGATGCACGGCGTGGACCTGGCCGTGTCCTTCCTGGGTTCGATCGTGTCCTGGCCGGTCCTGCTGTTCTCGAACGTGTGCATGACCTGAGCGCACAGGAGCCCGGCCAATGAAGCGAAGTGTCCGATCACCAATTAACATCCGGGGGGAAGACGTGAGCCATCGGCAGATGTTCATCGGGATCGCGGGGGTGCTGCTGGCCGCTCTCGGCCTGGCGGCCTTGCTGCTGCCGATCTACCTGGACCAGCACGACATGTATGGCATCAAGGTCCTCTGCGGAAACGGCCTCGGCGAACAAGTCAGCGACGGCCACTTCGCCGAGCAGTGCGGCAGCGCCCGCCTAATCCGTCTCGCCTGGGCCATTCCCACCGCGGCCATCGGCTGGCTGCTGGTCACCACCTTCCTGGTGATGTGGGTCCACAACGGGCAGCGGCAAGCCGACGCCGAGCCCGCGCACTATGTCCCGCATCCGGAGATCGCCGGGCCCATCACGCATCCCTGGCACGTCTCCTGACTACAGGGGATACCGCGTGTAGCACGCGTCCATCTGTCCGACGACACCGCCGCGGAACGCCGCGATCCGGGTGAACCCGGCCGGCACCGTGCTGCCGTCGGCGTCGCTGGCGACCAGGCGGTTGGTCAGCAGCCCCGACACGGCCTCGTCGAGGTCGCCGGCCGTGAGCATCAGCTCCTTCTTCGAGGGCAGCTCGATGGGCTCGGCCATCTTGCGGTGTGCGACACCGGTCAGGCATGCCGTCCGCAACGCGGTCCACGGGCTCTGCATCGGCAGGTTGCGTTCGTGCTGCACGGCCAGCGCGTACCTCGACATCACGATCGACAGGGCCGTGTCGTCACCCTGCGGCAGCGAGTGCTGCTTTGAGCCGGCGACCTTGGCCAACGCGGCCAGGCCGGACAGGTCGACCACGATCGTGTTGGTGGCGGGGCAATACGACGCCGGCGGGCTGGCCTTCGCGTCAGCACAGTTGGCCGCGGTGTAGGAGAGCTTCGGCGGATTCTTGGGCGAGAAGATCTTGCCCATGAGCTCCATCAGCGTCGACAGCGTGTCCTCGTTGATCGGGACCTCGCCGGTCTCCGTGTCCCCGTTGGAACCCCGCCGCAACGCTTTCGGCAGGTCACCGCGGCGCTGCTCGATTTCCTTCAGATTGATCGCGGCACACGCGGAGGTGCCGTTGATGAAGCCCATCTGGAAGGCACTGACCCGGTCCAGGGCGGATCCGTGCTCGTCGTCGTTTTCCTGGTCCGAGTCCATCACCGGGTCCCGGGTGGTGATGATCCCCGCCAGCACGTGGTCGAGCCCGTCGGCGGTGCTCAGGGTGAATCGCTTGGACTTGCCGTCCGCCACGTTGAACAGGTAGACGCCGGCAAAGCAGTCGGCCTGCTGTTCCTTGACGATCGTGGGGTCTTTGCGGGTGACCAGTTTGGCCATGTATTGCAGGGCATGTCCGAACTCGTGGGCCAACACACCATTGACCGACATATCGCCGAAATACTTCTGCGCGGCGGCCATGAAATTACCGCGGTCCCAGGCGATCAGGTTGCAGCGCGAGGTGTAGAACGCGTTGGGCATCTTGTAGGTCTGGTTGTGGCAGATTGTCGGGCTTTTCCGGTCGGTGGAGTCGTAGGAGACGTACTTGTCCAGCGGCTTGAACGAGCCCTGCAGCGGCTTGTTGTAATGCGCCTTCCAGAACTCCTCGAGGTCGTTGAGCGACAGTAGCGACAACTTGTCGATCGCTCCGTTGTTGGTGTTGACCACCGTGCCGGTGGCGGGGGGCGAATTCGGTCGGGGTCCGCTGGGCCCGTTGGTGGCGGGCAGGCCCCCCACCCGGAACGGGTCGTTGAGCATCGACAGCGCCCGGCCCTCGACGATCGTGCTGCAGCCCGCCAGCATGAAGACCGCCGTAGCGCACGCGAGCGCCGCTCGTACCCCCGTGACCGCCGCCCGGCGGTGACGAGCACGACGTAGTTTTCGCCCGTGGCGATTCATTGACCAACCCCGTCCCGACAGGCCTGACAGCAAACCAAGGAACACCATCTTAGAACGCTGCGCTCCGGTAGTGACACGGACGAACTCCGCGCGGCCTCGAGCCTGCGCAGGCGGCGCCGAGGACGGCGCTTTCGTCAACCCACCCTCGCGCGGTGCCGCTTGTCGTGCGGCGGAACTCCGTTGACGCCCCCGATGGACCCCGCGTAGGTCCCCACCGCGTAGCCCACCCCAGAACCCATGACCGCCAACGCTTCCCGGTTGACGTTTTCCACCGTGTCGCGCGGACTCTGGTAATTGGGATCGAACCAGGCACCGACCTGTCCGCCCCAGAGTCGGGCCTGCACCGCGGTTTTCGGTTGCGAGGCACCGGTATTCATGCCGCCGATCGGGACACCGGCGACCAGGAAGGGGTGGTAGTCGGTCCTGGTGTTCAGGGCCATGTCGGCGGGGCGTTTGCCGGCCAGGTTCAGGTAGCCGGCCAGGGTCCGCTCGATGCCGGCGGAGCCCTCCGGCACATCCGCCGGCGCCACCCCGGGCCCCGCCGGACCCGACTGGTCTCCGTCGTCGGTGAAGAAGCCGGCGTTCGGCGAGCCCAGCATGTCGAAGTTCAGGTACAGCGCGATGTCGTTGAGTCGATCGCGATCCAGCCCGAAGACGTAGTCAATGGCCCCGTTGAGGCCGTCCTCGGCGGCCCCCCAGAACACGAAGCGCACCGCGTTGGTCACCGGCGCCAACGGGCCCATCTGCAGCGCCGTTTCCAGCACGGCGGCGACCCCCGACCCGCTGTTGTTGATGCCCGGACTATCCCGCCCGGTGTCGAGGTGCGTGCCGACGATGACGACCTCGTCGGGCTTGCCGGTCTTGGTCTGTGCCAGCACGTTTCGCGAGGTGACCTTGCGCGTCTCGGCGTCCAGCACCAGCCGCACCGGTGCGCCGGTGCGCTCCAGTGCGGCGGCGCCGTTGCCGCCGACGACGGCGACCGGCACGGTCAACTGGTTGTAGTAGCCCGGGTTGAACAACGTCGGCGGGGCGCCGGAGCCGCTGGGCTGGCTGACGACGATCAGCGCCGCCGCGCCCCTGGCCACCGCGCTGTTCTGCTTGTCGACCACCGAGCAGCGGGTGTCGTCGACGACGGCGATGGCCCCTTTGGGCATCACCGGCGGATAGTCGGCGGGCGAACAACCGGTCGGCTGCACGGCCCGGACCGGCTGGCCGGTCAGCCCGCCGGACGGCGTCCGGACCAGCAGCGAAGCCTGGTCCACCGGATAGCTCCGGCCCGCTACGGAAAGCGACGGCTTCCCCGGCGACACCGTGTACAACCGGTCGAATTGCGGAGTCAACACGTCGAACCCTCTGGCGCGCAAAGCCTTCGCGACGTACTCGACGCTGGCGTCGAAGCCCGGCGTGCCCTGCGCCCGGTTGCCCTTGTTGGCGTTCGCGATATCCTGCAACGCCCGCAGGTGGGTGAACATCCGGTCCACGTTGATCTTTGCGGCCAACTCGCGGCCCAGGTCCGGGGCCGCCGGCGGCGACGCGGGCCGGTGCGACGAGCAGGCCACCAGCAGCCCGATCAGCAGGCCGGCTACCAGCAGGACCCGCCCCACGCGCCGCCTCATGGCTTGACGAGCACGTGTCGCGTGCGGTCTCCCATCACCGGAACGCCGTTTCGCCCGCCGAGGTCCTGCGCGTACAGCGCAACCACGTAGGCCACCCCGCCGCCCTGGATGCCCAGCGACGTGCGGTCGATGTGTTCGAGCGTGTCGCCCTTCTGGTGGTAGTTGGGATCGAACGGTTCACCCGCTTTACCGCCCCACAGCTTGGCCTGCTCGTCGGTCATCTTGCCCTCGGCGCCGGAGAACAGGCCGCCGGCCGGGATTCCCGACAGCGTGAATCCGTCGTAGTCCGAACGGCCGTCGAACCCGGTGTCCTGCGCGGTCTTGCCGGCCGCCTTCAGGTAGGAGACAAAGGTGCGTTCGATGCCGGCCGAACCCTCCGGCACCACCGGCTGGCCGCGGTCCTTGAGCGCCAGCGACTGGTCCCCGTCATAGGTGAAATAGCCGGGGTTGGGCGAGGCCAACATGTCGAAATTCAGGTACAGCGCAATGTGTTTGAGCGCATCGAGGTCCAGATCCTGGACGTAGCGCCGCGACCCGATCAGGCCGAGTTCCTCGGCGCCCCAGAAGCCGAACCGCACCGCGTTGTGCACCTGCGGCGAGTTGCCCAGTTGCAGTGCGGTTTCCAGCACCGCGGCCACCCCCGACCCGTTATCGTTGATGCCCGGCCCGGCCTGGACGCTGTCCAGGTGCGCGCCGACCATCACCACGTTGTCGGTCGACCCCGTCTTGGTCTGCGCGATGATGTTGCGCGCCTTGACACTCTGGGTGCTCGCGGTGAGCTTGATGGTGGCCGGCCCGGTTAGCCCGTGCAGCACAATCCCGTCCGACTTGGTGATGCTGACCACCGGGATCTTGACGTCGGTGTTCTCTCCCAGGGTGCCGCCCATGTGCTGCTCGTCGACGTTGTCGACGATCACCATGGCCGCCGCTCCGCGCTGCACCGCGGCGTCGAGCTTCTGCGCGAACGGGCAGGTGCCGCGGTTGACCACCACCACCGCACCCTGCGCCGGCAACCCGTCGTAGTCCGACGGCGTGCACCCGGGGCTGTCGTCGGCGGGCGCGGCCACCAGCGGCCCGGTCACGCCGTCCGGCGGGGTGGGCAGGCTGAATTCGAGTGCACGCGCCTCGAGGTTCTTGCCGCCCGCGCTCAGCGAGCCCTTCTCGGAGTGGAACACGCGAGCGGAGAACTCCGGCGTTTGCACTTCAAACCCTTTGCTGCGCAACGTGTCCACCACATAGTCGACGCTGGCGTCGTAGCCAGGGGTGCCCACCGCGCGGGTGCCGTTGTTGGCGTTGGCGATGTCCTGCAGCTTCGTCAGGTGACGCATCATGGCGTCGGTGGTGACCTTGTTGCGCAGCCCGGTGGCGAACTCGGCCGCCGCGGGATTTGCGGTCGGCTCCGCCGCGGTGCATTGCCCACGGGAGCAGCCGGCCAGAATCAGCGTGAGGGCGAGCACGGCGAGCACGGCCTGAAGCACCGTCGTCGGCCTGGATTTGTTGACCATCGCGCCCAAGGTTAGCCGTTGTGCACCCGCGCCTGATAGCCCCGCCTCGGACGCCTCAGACGAACAGTGCGCTGAATGGCGCGACGGGAATGTTGCGCACGATGAACCACGCCGCCGTCAGCACCAGGGTGACCGTTGCCGCCCACCGCCGATGCTGCCAACTCCCGATCCGGCGCCCCCGAACGCGGCCGTAGGTCCACGCCAGATACGCCCAGACCAACAGCCCGGCCGCCACCAGCCCCAGGGCGTTAAACCTCGCGGCCGCCGCCACATTGCCGTGCAGGAGCGAATACAGCATCCGCATGCTGCCGCAACCGGGACAGTCGATACCCAGCAGTGCCTTCGTCGGGCACACCGGCAGCCAACCGTGCGGCGTGGTCGGATCACCCACCCAGATCGCCGCGCACACCGCCGCCGCGGCCGCGGCCACCAGGAGCGGCGCGCCCAGACTCCGGGTCGCCGACCCCTGGCGGGTCACCACGAATAGCTCCGGAGCTTAGAAGAGCGTCGCGACCATCGCCGAGTCGTGACTGGCACTGAAGGCACCCACTGCGATCAGCACGCCGTAGATGACGGCGACGACAACACCGGCGATCACCGACCAGGTCACCCACTTCTTGGCGGCGGCAGCGGAAGCCTGCGCCTCGGCGTATTGGCCCTGCGCCCACAACCCGCTGACCTGGCTCGACTTGACGATCGCGACGACGCCAAACGGAAGGCAGCAGAACAACGTCGCCAGAATCGACCACACCAGGTAGTTGTTCGGCTGAGCGCCCGGCGGCTGCGGCGGATAGCCGGGAGCGGGGGGTTGCGTCATGGATTCTCCAGTCGTGAGAAGTAAGCTGTGCGAAGCGGTGCATACCATACCCGAGGTTTGCCACGTCGGCACTATCAAACGCAATTCCCAACGGGGGCCCGCGCGTAGCGCGCGGGCCCGATATCGAAATCGGCTGCCAATCATCGGTTTTCGGTGATCCCGACTCTCCCGGGCAGATAATTTCCAGCGGAATATATTGCCCGGACAGGGCATAGCCTTACGATGCCCCCGGGGGAAACCTCTGCTTCGGTTAGGAGTGAACCATGCGCCATCTCAACACCGCGCTGCGCGCCGCGACGGTCGCCACCCTGGTGGGCGGCTTTGCCTGCCTGGGCACCCTCACCGGGAACGCGGATCCCGCGGATCCCGCCGACACACTCGCCGCCAACCTGTCGAAGGGCTACAACACCAGCAACTGCAACCCGATACCGGGACCGAGCGGCACGCAAGCCGTGCTGGAGTGCGGGCAGAACACCGACCCCGCCGGGCCGGCCTACGCCAAGTATTCGCTCTTCGCCAACGGGAACGACCTCAGCACGTCGTTCACCAACAGCCTCGCCGGGGCCACCCTGGGCAACTGCGGCGATACCAAGTCACCCACCGTGTGGCACCAGGGCAGCAACCCCACCGGCAACGCGGGGCAGGTGGCCTGCGGGACCTACCAGGGTCAGGCCGAGGTCATTTGGACCACCGACGCCAAGGGCGTGATCAGCTTGGTCCGCGCGGCCAACGGTGACACCGCGGCGCTGTATCAGTGGTGGCGCACCAACGGCTGAATGCCGCCGCGCGACAGCGACCCAGAATGACAGTTTCTATCGGAATGTGTTGCATCGTAGGGGCATAACCCCGTTTGGGTCGATTAAGAAAACGCTCCCTTACGATTGGCGCGGCCAATACACTCCTGAAGTCAGCGTTATCACCCCCCGCCGCTCAGACACTTGTAGGAGTCACACATGCCTCAACTCACGACTGCGCTGCGCGCCACCATGGCCGCGGCTCTTCTGGGCAGCTTCGGCTGCCTGGGCACGGCCGTCGCGATCGCGGACCCCACCGCCAGCCCGGCAGACCTGAACACCCTGGCCGGCTCCCTGTCGAAGGGATACACGCAGGACGCCTGCAAGTCGGGTTCGTTGAGCAGTGGCGTCCTCGCCGAGCTCGACTGCGGGCAGAGCCCCGACTCCAGCGGGCCGGCCTCGGCGATCTACCAGCTCTACGGCAGCTCCACCGATCTCGCCGCCGCGTTCACCTCCAACATCAACGGCATCTCGCTGACCGCGTGCACCGAGGGCGGCGACAAGTCACCGGGCACCTGGCACCAGGGCAGCTCCGGGACGGCCGGACAGGTGGCCTGCGGGCCCTACCAGGGCGCCGCGACGCTGACCTGGACCATCGACGCCAAGAAGGTGCTGGGCCACCTGCGCGCGTCCAACGGTGACGTCGCCGCGCTCTACAAGTGGTGGCAGGCCAACGGGTAACGTTAAATTCCCTGGGCCGCAATCAATTCCGCGACCGCTCGCATCCCGGCGGCGTTGGGATGCAGGGGCGCGGTCCGCAACGGTAGTGGCAGACCGGGTCCGGTAGTCCACGGCAGCCGGGACCACGCATGGTGGTCCCGGCTGGCTGCGGCTGCGTGCACTACCTCGCAGCCGGTCGCCCCGGCGGCCTCGGCCGTGAGCCGTTCCAGGGTCGCCGCCACGTGCCGGCCCAGCTCGGCATCGGGTTCCGACAGTGGCGATGCAGACTCGCCCGCGGGCGGCAGCACCGTCAGGTAGTCGACGAAGTAGATGCGGGCCTTCGGGGCCCGCTCGCGCAGCGTGCGACCGACCTCGCACAGCGAATCGCGTACCTGGGCCAGGGCCCGGTCGCGACCCTGCCGGTCGCGCAGCTCACGGATCCGGTCGCCGAGCAGCGGCAGTCCCCCCGCGAAACTCGGTAGCGACGCGGCCATCAGCAGCGGGATGTAGCCGACGTCGTTTCCACCGATGGTGACCGTGATCAACGCCTCCGAACCGTCCAGCGCCTCGATCTGCGGCGGCACGCCGTTCTGCCGATCGGTGAGCACGTGCGCGGTGGTCGCGCCGGAGTAGGTGACGTCGGTCAGGTCGAGGCCCAGTTGCTCGGCGACCAGATGCGGGTAGTTGCGCGCCGACCGCCCCGCCCGCCACGGGGCGCCCCGGGCGCGGGGCCGGATACCCGGGCCGGCCGCCATTGAACTGCCAAGCGCGACATAGCGACTCATAGGTCCGGACTGGATGCCTGCGCCCAGAAACGCTTCGGGATGCGCCCGGCCCGACGTGCCAGATAGCCGGCGGTGACGGCGGCCGCCATCGCGGCGGCCATCGCCGGCGGGTCCGCGGCCCGGGTCACCGCGGTGGCCAACAGCACCGCGTCACAACCCAATTCCATCGCCAGCGCGGCGTCGCTGGCCGTGCCGATGCCGGCGTCGAGCACCACCGGGACACCCGCGCCGGCGACGATCATCTCGATGTTGTGCGGGTTGGTCAGGCCCAGGCCGGTGCCGATCGGCGAGCCAAGCGGCATCACCGCCGCGCAACCGACGTCCTCCAGCCGGCGCGCCAGCACCGGGTCGTCGTTCGTGTACGGCAGCACCACGAAGCCGTCGTCCACCAATTGTTCTGCCGCCCGGACCAATTCGATCGCGTCGGGCAGCAGGGTGCGCTCGTCGGCGATGACCTCCAGCTTGACCCAGTTGGTGTTCAGCGCCTCGCGGGCGAGCTGGGCGGTGAGCACCGCCTCGGCGGCGCCGCGGCAGCCCGCGGTGTTGGGCAGCGGCGTGATGCCCAACCGGTTGAGTAGGTCGAGCAGACCGGTGCCGCCCTCGGCGTCCACCCGGCGGATCGCGACGGTGGTCAGCTCGGTGCCCGACGCGATCAGCGCCTCTTCCAGCACCGCCAGGTTGCCCGCTCCCCCGGTGCCCATGATGAGCCGCGACGCGAAGGTGCGGTCCCCGATCGTCAGTTTCGCGTCAACCACCCTGCACCGCCGTCACCACCTCAACTCGCGCACCTTCGGAAAGCTTTGTCGCCCAATCAGATCGGGGCAATACCGACCAATCCAGCGCCACCGCTACGCCGCGGTCCGGGAAGCCCATCGTCTCCAGCAGCGCGGCGACCGTGATCTGGTCATCGACCTCGACCCGTTGCTCGTTGACGATGATGTTCATCGCGCGGCACCCACCAACGCGAGTTCGGACACGATCTGCTCGGCGGTCCACGGCGCCAACAGGAATCCGGACCGGCCGTGACCGGCGGCGACCAGGGTCCGCGCGTCCAGGCGTTGCACAATTGGCAGGTTATCCGGCGTCATCGGGCGCAACCCGGCGGCGCACTCGGCCAGTTCGTATTCGCCCAGGGCCGGCAGCACCGCGCACGCGTCGTCGAGCAGGTCACGCACCCCCGATACGACGGGGGCGGTGTCGCGGCCGTGCTCGTACTGGGTGGCGCCCACCACCACGCCGTCCGCCCGCGGCACCAGGTACACCTGCCGGCCGTGCACCCGCGCTCGAATCACCCTCTGCAACAACGGCATACAACCCTTCCGCCAGCGCAGCCGCAACACCTCGCCCTTCACCGGGCGGACCGGCAGCCCGGGCCACAGCGCGGGCGCGTCGATGCCGTTGGCGATCACCACCGCGTCGGCGTCGACATCCGAAAGCCGGTCGGCCGGCCCCGCCCACCCGACGCCGAGCCGCTCGCAGTCCGCCGACAGCGCGTCGAGCACGGCGCGGTTGTCCACGGCCAGTTCGGTCGGCGCCCGGAAGCCGTGCCGGATGCCCTGGGCCAGCAGCGGCTCGACGTCGCGCGCCGCGGACTCCCACACCACCGGGTGCCCCTGCCCGGACAGCCAGTCGGCGACGGTGCGCAGGTCGGCCACGTCGGCGCGGTCCACGGCCACCACCAGCGACTCGCGGGCGGTGACCACCTTGGGCGAAAGCCCTTCCAGAAAGCCGCCGTCGCGCCACAGCCGCAAGGATTCCAGGCCCAGCCGCAGCAACCGCTCCTCGCCGGGCCACCCTTCGCTGTGCGGGGCCAGCATGCCCCCGGCGACCCAGGACGCGCCGTGTTCGGCGGTGCGGTGCACCCGCACGGACCACCCTGCCTGGGCGGCCCGCCGCGCCACCGCCAGCCCGATGACGCCGCCGCCAACGACTGCTAACGAGCCGGCCGGCGAGCCGGTCATGGCCTGCATCCTCTACTCCCTTCGCCGGCATGATCCGGATCAGGTGTGACGGTAAGGACAGGCCCGGCTTATCCGGCTTCAGGCCGGTGGTGTCCACTCTCAGCCCCGCTGTCAGCCCGGGACTCCCGTGTTGTTCGGCTTCCACGCTAGCGCGCTACGGTCACGATGTGCACGAACGTCTTGCTCAAGCGCGGTTGTACCTGTGCACCGACGCCCGCCGGGAGCGCGGTGACCTGGCCGAATTCGCCGACGCCGCGCTGGCCGGCGGTGTCGACATCATCCAGCTGCGGGACAAGGGTTCGCCCGGTGAGCAGCGCTTCGGCGCGCTGGAGGCGCGCGACGAGCTGGCCGCGTGCGAGATCCTGGCCGACGCCGCCCGCCGCTTCGGTGCCCTGTTCGCGGTCAACGACCGCGCCGACATCGCCCGCGCCGCCGGCGCCGACGTGCTGCACCTGGGGCAGCGCGACCTACCGCCGGCCGTCGCACGCGGGATCGTCGGGCCCGGCACGCTGATCGGCCTGTCCACCCACGACCCGGATCAGGTGACCGCCGCCGCCGACGACGCCGCCACCGAAGATCGCGCCGACTACTTCTGCGTCGGCCCCTGCTGGCCCACCCCGACCAAGCCGAACCGCGCCGCGCCGGGCCTGTCGCTGGTGCGAAAGGCCGCCGAGCTGCGCACGGGCAAGCCGTGGTTCGCGATCGGCGGCATCGACGCGCAGCGGCTGCCCGACGTGCTCGACGCCGGCGCCCGACGGATCGTGGTGGTGCGCGCGATCACCGCGGCCGAGGATCCGCGCGCGGCGGCGCAGCGGCTCAGTTCAGCGCTTGCAGCAGCGAGCTGATCCGGGGACTCAGTGGGGCGTGATCCACGTCCCCGGGCATGCACCAGACGAACACGCCGGCCTCGATCTCCATGGTGCGCGGAAGGCGTTGCCGCCGTTCGTCGCCGTGGTCCAGCGGCACGGTCGCGGGCGCCGTGCGCAGCCGCTCCCAGCTGGCGGCGAACCCCGGATGCAGCGGCAGGTCGACCACCTCGTCCTCGCCGACCCAGCGCATCTCGGCGCTTTCCCGATTGGGCACGGTCTGCAGCAACTCCCCGGCGTCGGCGACGACGGTGGTGTAGCTCCAGCTGGTGCCGCCGCGCCCCGCGACCTCCGCGGTGACCACCGTCGCCCGCACGGTCAGCCGCTCGGCGGTCAGCCCGGCCTCCTCGTGCGCCTCGCGGACCGCGGTCTCCTCCGGCGTCTCGTGGCTGTCGCGGGCGCCGCCCGGCAGGCCCCAGGTGCCGCCCTGATGGCTCCACACCGCCCGGTGCTGCAGCAGCACCGCGGGCGTGCCGTCGGGCAGCGGCGCGCGCAGCAACAGGCCGGCCGCGCCGAATCTGCCCCAGTAATGCGCGCCGCGCTCGGAGATCACCCACCCGTCACCGTCGCCGCGCACCAGATCAGAATAGGCAGGCCGCGCGCTACTCGGCGTCCCCGGCAACGAAACGCGCGTCGACCGCGGCTGAGACCTCGATGTCCGCGGGCAGCAGTTCCACGGTGCCGCCGCCACCGGGCGCCCCGGCCGCGCGCAGGTAGGCGGGGCCCTGGGGGGCGATGCCCTGCGGGGGGAGGTTGGGGCTCAGCATCCCGGCGTCGGCCACGGCGACCGGACGGACCTTGCCCAGGCCGAGCGCGTCGGAGTACTGCTGCGCGCGCACCACGGCGTCCGCGACCGCGCCGGCCCGGACCTCCTCCAGCAGCTCGCCGCGGCGGGACGAGGTCAGCATCCAGTCGACGCCCGACAGCCCGAAACTGTTGATGTAGGCGACCTGCTCGCCCACCCACCGCGACAGCGCGACCAGGTCGCGAAACCTCGCCTCGACGTCGACCCTGGCGTGGTGCACCAGCGGCATTCGCTTGCGGTCCTGCCCCCAGGGCCGCTCCGACCACGTGCGGAGCTGTCCGGCCGTCCACGCCGTCACGGCGGGCGGGTCGCCGGCGGTCAACGGCTTGATCGACGCCGTCACCGACTGCAGGTCCTTGGCCACCCGCTGGTAGACCGGCTCCGGCGCCGTGCCCTCGTAGGCGATGGTGGCGCGGACGGTTCCGCGTTCGGGCGCCTCGGAAATCGTGCAGGTGCCACGCACGGTGATCTCGGTCGCCATGCAGGTAACCGTAACCGCGCACCGACGGGCCGGACCAATTCCGTCCGCCTCCCCACATCTGGGCGAACATTCTCTTAGAATTCGCTTATACAAGTTCCTGGCAGAGTCGAAAGATGAGGTCCGAGCAGACGTGACGGTTGAGCTGGCCCACCCGTCGACTGAGCCGCTGGGGTCCCGGTCGCCTGCCGAACCCGCGCACCCCCGCTGGTGGTTCGTTTCGACGACGCCGGGACGCATCCTGACCATCGGCATCGTGCTGGCGGCGCTCGGCGTCTCCAGCGCGTTCGCCACCGCGACCACCGTCAACCACCGCCAGCAGGTGCTGTCCACGGTGCTCAACCACACCGAGCCGCTGTCGTTCGCCGCCGGACGGTTGTACACGACGCTGTCGGTGGCCGACGCCGCCGCGGCCACCGCGTTCATCGCCCAGCCCGAGCCACGGTCGGTGCGCCAGCGTTACGAGCAGGCGATCACCGACGCCGCGGTGGCGGTGACCCGGGCGTCCAGCGGGCTGACCGACGAGCCGCTGGTGCAGCTGCTGGGCCGGATCAATGCCGAATTGGCGGTGTATACCGGGCTGATCGAGATCGCGCGCACCAACAACCGGGCGGGCAACCCGGTCGGTTCGTCGTACCTGTCGGAGGCGTCGGGGCTGATGCAGTCCAAGATCCTGCCCGACGCGCAGCAGCTCTACCAGGCGACGTCGCAGCGGGTGGACAGCGAGACCACAGCGTCCACGCATTTCCCGGCTCCGGTGATCCTCGTGGTGGCCACCACGATGGTGTTCGGGTTTTTCTCGCATCGGTGGCTGGCCCGGCGGACCAGGCGCCGGATCAACCCCGGCCTGGTCGTGGGCGCGCTGGGTATCGTCGTCATGGTGGTGTGGGTCGGGACGGCATTGACCATTTCGACGACGGCGAGCCGCAGCGCCAAGGACACCGCCGCCGAGTCGTTGCGGACCGTGACCAACGTGGCCATCACCGCGCAGCAGGCCCGGGCCGACGAGACGTTGTCGCTGATCCGGCGCGGCGACGAAGAGATCCGCAAGCAGGCGTTCTACCAGCGCATCGACGCCATGCACCAGCAGATCGACGTCTACATGTCGCGCAGCGACGCGATCGACAAGCCCGACCTGCAGGGTGCCGACCAGCTGCTGATCCGCTGGCGGCAGGCCAACGACCGGATCAACGCCTACATGTCGGTGGGCAACTACCGGGCCGCCACCCAGGTCGCGCTGGGCAAGGGCGAGGACGACTCGACCCCCGCCTTCGACCGGCTCGACGACGCGCTGACCAAGGCGATGGACGAAAGCCGCACCCACCTGCGCAATGACGTCCTCAACGCCCGCAGCGGGCTGTCCGGCGCGCAGGTCGGCGGCGTCGTGCTCAGCCTGGGCGCCGCCCTCGCGGTCGCCCTGGGCCTGTGGCCGAGGCTGAAAGAGTATCGATGACGGCGCGACTCCGGGTGTGCAGCTTGCTGGTCGCGTCGGTCATGCTGGCCGGTTGCTCGCACCAGGAGTCGGTGAAGGTCGCGGCGGTGCCGACGTTGCCTCCGCCCACGCCGGTCGGCATGGAGGAGATGCCACCGCAGCCCCCGCTGCCGGCGGACGGCGTCGGCCCGGACTGCAACCCGACCGCGAGCCTGCGCCCGTTCGCCACCAAGCCCGAGGCCGACGCCGCGGTGGCCGACATCCGCGCCCGGGGTCGGCTGATCATCGGGCTGGACATCGGCAGCAACCTGTTCAGCTTCCGCGACCCGATCACCGGCGAGATCACCGGCTTCGACGTCGACATCGCCGGTGAGGTCGCCCGCGACATCTTCGGCGCCCCCTCCCACGTCGAGTACCGCATCCTGTCGTCGGCCGAACGCGTCACGGCGCTGCAGAAGTCGCAGGTCGACATCGTCGTCAAGACCATGACCATCACCTGCGAGCGCCGCAAGCTGGTCAACTTCTCCACCGTCTACCTGGACGCCAATCAACGCATCCTGGCCCCGCGCGAGTCGACGATCACCAAGGCGTCCGACCTGTCCGGCAAGCGGGTCTGCGTCGCGCGGGGCACCACGTCGCTGCGCCGGATCCGCGAGATCGTGCCGCCGCCGACCATCGTGTCCGTGGTCAACTGGGCCGACTGCCTGGTGGCGATGCAGCAGCGCGAGATCGACGCCATCAGCACCGACGACTCGATCCTGGCCGGCCTGGTCGAGGAAGACCCGTACCTGCACATCGTCGGGCCGAACATGGCGACCCAGCCCTACGGCATCGGGATCAACCTGCAAAACACCGGACTGGTCCGCTTCGTCAACGGGACGCTCGAACGGATCCGTCGGGACGGAACGTGGAACACGTTGTACCGCAAGTGGTTGACGGTCCTCGGTCCGGCGCCCATGCCGCCCGCGCCAAGGTACGTGGACTGATGGCCGACGTCCCCGAAGCGCAAGCGCAGCCGGAATCGGCGGACCCGGACACCGGGAGCGCCAGCACCCAGCCTTATGACCCGAACACCGCTCCGGCGACCACCGGGTCGGCGCTGCGGCCGCAAAGCACCCAGGCGCTCTTCCGCCCCGATTTCGACGATGACGACGACGACTTCCCGCACATCACGATCGGCATGCGGGCCACCGAGGGCCAGGACCGGATGACGACGCGGGTGCTGCAGCCGGTGCGGCAGCTCGGCGGCGGCCTGGTGGAGATCCCGCGGGTGTCGGACATCGACCCGGTCAAGGCGCTGATGACCAACCCGGTGGTGCCGGAGTCCAAGCGGTTCTGCTGGAACTGCGGGCGGCCGGTGGGGCGGTCCGGCGCGGAGGGGGCACCCGGCCAGGGCGCATCGGAGGGCTGGTGCCCGTACTGCGGCAGCCCGTACACCTTCCTGCCGCAGCTGAGTCCCGGCGACATCGTCGCCGGGCAGTACGAAATCAAGGGCTGCATCGCGCACGGCGGGCTGGGCTGGGTGTACCTGGCCGTCGACCACAACGTCAACGACCGGCCGGTGGTGCTCAAGGGCCTGGTGCATTCCGGCGACGCCGAGGCCCAGGCGATCGCGATGGCCGAACGGCAGTTCCTCGCCGAGGTGGTGCACCCCTCGATCGTGCAGATCTTCAACTTCGTCGAGCACGTCGACCGGCACGGGGACCCCGTCGGCTACATCGTCATGGAGTACATCGGCGGGCAGTCGCTCAAGCAGAGCAAGGGCGAGACGCTGCCGGTCGCCGAGGCCATCGCCTACCTGCTGGAAATCCTGCCCGCCCTGACGTATCTGCACTCGATCGGCCTGGTCTACAACGACCTGAAGCCAGAGAACATCATGCTCACCGAGGAGCAGCTCAAGCTGATCGACCTGGGCGCGGTGTCGCGGATCAACTCGTTCGGCTATCTCTACGGCACGCCCGGATTCCAGGCGCCGGAGATCGTGCGGACCGGCCCGACGGTGGCCACCGACATCTACACCGTGGGACGCACTTTGGCGGCGTTGACGCTGAACCTGCGCACCCGCAACGGCCGCTACGTGGACGGCCTGCCCGACGACGACCCGGTGCTCGCCCGCTACGACTCCTTCGGCCGGCTGCTGCGCCGCGCCATCGACCCCGATCCGCGGCGCCGGTTCTCCACCGCCGAGGAGATGTCCGCGCAGCTGATGGGCGTGCTGCGTGAGGTGGTCTCCAAGGACACCGGGGTGCCGCGGTCCGGATTGTCGACGGTCTTCAGCCCCAGCCGCTCGACGTTCGGGGTGGACCTGCTGGTGGCGCACACCGACGTGTATCTGGACGGCCAGGTGCATTCGGAGAAGCTGACCGCCAAGGAGATCGTCACCGCGCTGCCGGTGCCACTGGTCGACCCCACCGACGTCGCCGCCCCGGTGTTGCAGGCGACGGTGCTGTCCCAGCCGGTGCAGACGCTGGACTCGCTGCGCGCGGCCCGGCACGGTTCGCTGGACGCCGACGGCGCCGACGTGAGCGAATCCTCGGAGCTGCCGCTGATGGAGGTCCGCGCGCTGCTGGACCTCGGCGACGTCGTCAAGGCCACCCGCAAACTCGACGACCTGGCCGACCGGGTGGGCTGGCGGTGGCGGCTGGTCTGGTATCGCGCTGTGGCGCAACTGCTTACCGGCGACTACGACTCGGCGATCAAGCACTTCACGGAGGTGTTGGACACCTTCCCGGGCGAGCTGGCGCCCAAGTTGGCGCTGGCGGCGACCGCCGAGCTGGCCGGCTACACCGACGAGCACAAGTTCTACCAGACGGTGTGGAGCACCAACGACGGCGTGATCTCGGCGGCCTTCGGGCTGGCCAGATCCCTGTCGGCCGAAGGCGATCGGGCCGCTGCGGTGCGCACCCTGGACGAAGTGCCAGCTACTTCAAGGCATTTCACCACCGCGCGGCTGACCAGCGCGGTGACCCTGCTGTCCGGCCGGTCGACGGGCGAGATCACCGAGGAGCAGATCCGCGACGCCGCGCGCCGCGTGGAGGCACTGCCGCCCACCGAACCCCGCGTGCTGCAGATCCGCGCCTTCGTGTTGGGCGGCGCGATGGACTGGTTGCAGGACAACCGGGCCAATAATCAAGCCAGCACCAACCACATCCTGGGCTTCCCGTTCACCGACCACGGGCTGCGGCTGGGCGTCGAGGCGTCGCTGCGCAGCCTGGCCCGCGTCGCGCCCACCCAGCGACATCGCTACACGCTGGTGGACATGGCCAACAACGTCCGGCCGACGAGCACGTTCTAAAGGATCAGGCCGGCGGTGGCGGCGGTGCCGGCTGCTCCGGCGGGATCGCCCCGTTGCAGCCACCGGGCGGCGGCGGTCCGGGCATCGGTTCGTCGCCGCCGACACAGTCGTAGTAGAACTGCGGGCCGACCATCCAGGTCTTCATCCACTGGTGCCAAAACGACCCGTCGGGGTACTTCTCGCCGTCGCACACGGCCAGGTTGTTCCAACCCCACCGACCGCCTGGGCAATAGCCCTTTGTCATGTCCGGCTGGTGCGGGTCGATTGGATCAGCGCTGGCGACCGGAGAAAACACCAATGCTGCCGCGCAACCCAATATCGCGGCGCCGTAACGACTGGATTTGGACTTCACTTCGACTCCCTCAAACCAAACCTGGTGGACGAGCCGCGCCAATGCGGCAATGGCCGGTGGCCGCCGACGACCATTTCCGAGGACAATCTCAGAAATGACACGCCATTATCAAGGTCGGGCTTCGACGCCCTGGCGCGTAGGGTATGGCCAACTTCTCGAATAGTCTACGGCGCAGCGGTTTGACGAAGCCACGCCAATTTTTAGAGGCGAGTGCCGACACGCCGGAGAAGAATTGCCAATTGTGATCAGTCTTCGTCGATGCCGCGTGCGGCCTTGCGCGCGACAATGCCGCCACTGATCAGGACGCCGGCCATCAGCATCGCCCATAACCCGAGGGAGTTGTGCGAGTTGGTCACCGCCACCCAGGCGCTGCCGATTGCGGCCACCGGCACCGTCAGCCACATGACACGGATGGCCGCGCGGTTTCCCGCGCGCCAGCCGGCGTCGGCGTCCATGCCGCCGCTCGTGCCGAAACCTATCAATCCGTCCGGCGGAAGCTTTCCCGACGCGGCGCTGTAACCGATCACCAGCGACAACGCGGAGATCAGCCAGAGCACGGCGATGGAGGCGTAGATGTCCATGAGCCAAGTATCGGCACCGCGCTAAGCAACTTCTAAAGAGATCCTGAAAACCCTTGCCACAATTGCCAGGTCACAGCTGGTTCAAAGGTTGGTGTGCACACTCGAAGCATGCCCGATGAGTGGGTAACGACCGCCCGTGCGCTGCGACGCGCCGGTTTCGGGGCCACGGGCCCCGAAGTCGACGCGGCGCTCAAGGCGGGCTGGGCGTCCTTCGTCGACGCGGCCCTGGGCGCCAACCCGGATGCCGACCCGGGTGCTGCGGCCACTCCGATGCCGGCGTTGGCCCACCCCAGCCCACCCGGCAAGCGCGCGACCCCGGCCGACCGCAAGCAGTACGACCAACAGCTGTCCCAGCAACAGGGGGCGCTGTCGTCGTGGTGGCTGCGCCGCATGGCCGCCGTCCGGCAGCCGCTGCACGAGAAGTTGACACTGTTGTGGCACAACCACTTTGCCACTTCCGCGCAGAAGGTCCGGGTCGCGTCCATGATGGCCGCGCAGAATCAGAAGCTGCGTACCCTGTCGCTCGGCGATTTCCACAGCCTGGCCTACGCCATGCTCACCGACGCCGCGATGCTGCGCTGGCTGGACGGGCAGGCCAACACCGCCAAGGCGCCCAATGAAAACCTGGCCCGCGAATTCATGGAGCTGTTCGCGTTGGGCCACGGCAACGGCTACACCGAGGACGACGTGCGCGCGGGCGCCCGCGCGCTGACCGGCTGGGTGATCCGTCCCAACGGCCAGACCTCGATGACGCCGAAACGGCATGATGCGGGGACGAAAACGCTGCTGGGGCGCAGCGGGAACTTCGACGCCGCGGGCTTCTGCGACACCGTCCTGGCGCAGCCGAAGTCGGCCGAGTATGTCGCGGGGCGCCTGTGGCAGCAGCTGGCTTCCGACGATCCGCCGTCGGCGCAGCTGCTCGGCCGGCTGGTCGGCGCGTATGGGCCGGACCGCAACCTGCGCGCGCTGACGCGAGCGATCCTGACCGACGACGAATTCATGGGGCGCGGGCCCAGCAAGGTCAACACCCCGGTCGAGTGGCTGGTCGGCGTGATCCGGGCGCTGCGGCTTCCCCTGGACAATCCCAAGCGGCTCAAGACGGCCGAGACCACCTTGCATGCCCTGGGGCAGCGTCCGTTCTATCCCCCCAGCGTGGGCGGCTGGCCATACGGCGAGGTCTGGTTGTCCACGGCCAGCGCCGACGCGCGGTTGCGCGCCGCGAGCCAGCTCGCCCACGGCGCCGACCTGTCCGCCCTCGAACGCACCGGCGTCGGCAACCGCATCGAGGCGGTCGGCTACCTGATCGGCGTCGGATCCTGGTCGGACCGCAGCGCCGCAGCCCTGA
Organism: Mycobacterium sp. NGS68; assembly: GCF_059812195.1. Classification (NCBI taxonomy): domain Bacteria; kingdom Bacillati; phylum Actinomycetota; class Actinomycetes; order Mycobacteriales; family Mycobacteriaceae; genus Mycobacterium; species Mycobacterium sp. NGS68. Next base: position 232,931 of record NZ_JCALCE010000006.1, read on the forward strand.
AGCCCCTGACGCGCAAGCCGTCCGAGCTGTTTGCGGCGGCCGTCAACACGCCGGAATACCTGACCTCATGACGGAGATGAATCGCCGCAGATTCCTGCTCGCCGGCGCGGGCGTCGGCGCGGCCGGCCTGCTCTCCGGCGCCGTGGCGGTGAACTGGGACGACCTGTTGCGCGCCGCCCAGGAACGACCGCTCGCCGACAACGCGGGCGTACTGGTGATCGTCACGCTCTACGGCGGCAACGACGGCATCAACACCCTGATCCCCTACGCCGACAACGCATACCACGATGCCCGACCTGAACTCGCCTACGCGCCAAGCGATGTCCTGCGCCTTGACGACCAGCTCGGTCTCAACCCGGCGATGCGCGGCCTGGCCCAGTTGTGGGGCCAGCGCCGGCTCGCCATCGTCCGTGGAGTGGGCTACCCGAAGCCCGATCACAGCCATTTCCGGTCCATGGACATCTGGCAGACCGCGTCTCCGGACCGACCCGTATCGACCGGCTGGATCGGCCGCTGGCTGGATGTCACGGGCGACGACCCGTTGCGCGCGGTCAACATCGGCCCCGTCCTGCCCACTCTGGCAGTCGGCGAAAAGCACACGGCCGCCGCACTTTCGACCTCGCACGTACCGGCCCGTGAGGCGGACAAGTTCGATTCGATCATGGCGGCCCTGGGCGTCGACGACCCGACGGACACCCCCGCGATGGCCGCGGTGCGCAAGGCGTATCGCGCGGCGCGAACCACCAACAAGACGTTCGAATCCCTCAAACCCACCGCCAACGGCCACAATTCGCTGGCTACCCAGCTGAGCATGGTGGCCGCCGCGGTACGCGCCCGGGTCCCGACCCGGGTGTACATGGTGCAGCTCGGGGGGTTCGATACCCACGCCGGCGAACGCGCCACCCAGCAGCGCCTGCTGCAGACCCTCGACGAGGCCATAACGCCTTTGGTGACGCAGCTGGCCACAGACCCCGTCGGTCGCAAGGTGGTGCTGATGGCGTATTCCGAATTCGGACGCCGCGTGCACGCCAACGCTTCGCAGGGCACCGACCACGGCACCGCGGGACCCGTCTTCGTGGCGGGCGCGCCCGTCAAGGGCGGGTTCTACGGCGAGGAGCCCAGCCTGACCAACCTCGACCACGGAGACCTGAAATTCACCACCGACTTCCGCGACGTCTACGCCGAGCTGCTGGCGCGCACGGTCGGGACGGACCCGACGCCGGCTGTGGGCGCGGGCCGCACGCCGCTGGGCTTCCTATAGGCCTATAGGCCGGCCAGCAGCTGCACGCAGTCGCGGGCGATGGCCAGCTCTTCGTTGGTCGGCACCACCAACACGGTAATCGGCGAGTCGTCGCGGGAGATGCGGCGAATGCCTTTGCCACGGCCCATATTGCGGTCCTCGTCGAGGACGATGCCGAGTTCGGCCAAGCCGGACAACGCGTCCCAGCGCACCGCCGCGTCGTTTTCGCCGATGCCGGCGGTGAAGCTGACGACGTCGGTGTGGCCCAGCACCGCGAGGTAGGCACCGAGGTACTTGCGCAGCCGATGGATGAACACGTCGTAGGCCAATCGCGCCGCGCTGTCGTCGGATTCGATCATCTGGTGCAGCCGCCGGAAATCGCGCTCGCCGGACAGGCCGAACACTCCGGACCGCTTGTTGAGCATCGACTCGACCTCGTCGACGCTCATCTTCGCGGTGCGCCACAGGTAGCTGTAGACGCCTGCGTCGATGTCGCCACTGCGGGTGCCCATCACCAGGCCCTCCAGCGGCGTCAGGCCCATCGATGTTTCGACCGGGCGGCCGCCGGCCACCGCCGAAGCCGACGCGCCGTTGCCCAGATGCAGCACAATCTGATTCACGCCGTCCAACGGCCGGTCCAGGAACGCCGCGGCCTGCCCGCTGACATATTCGTGCGAGGTGCCGTGAAATCCGTACCGGCGGATCTGCCAGCGTTCGGCCAGTTCCCGGTCGATGGCGTAGGTCGCGGCCTCGTCCGGCAGGTGGTGGAAGAACGCCGTGTCGAACACCGCGATATGGGGAACGTCGGGCAGCAGTGTGCGCGCCACCTCGATGCCCTGCAGGGCGGGCGGATTATGCAGCGGAGCCAGCGGTGAGAGTTCTTCGAGTTCGCCGATCACTTCGTCGTCGAGCAGCGTGGGCCGGTGAAACCGGTTCCCGCCGTGCACGACCCGATGCCCGACCGCCACCAGCCCGCAGGCCCGAAGGTCGATGCCGTCATCGGCGAGCATCTCGAACGCCCGCCGCAACGCCGCGTCGTGGTCGGCGATCGGCGACGACGCCTCCCCGATCCGTTCGACCGTGCCGCTCGCGCGGGAAACGCCCGAATCGGGTTCGACCAACTGGAATTTGAGCGACGACGAACCGGAGTTGATCACCAACACCAGACGATCAGCCATTGTTGACGCCCTGCGCCTGAATCGCGGTGATGGCGACGGTGTTGACGATGTCCTCGACCAGCGCGCCGCGGGACAGGTCGTTGACCGGCTTGCGCAGGCCTTGCAGCACCGGACCGATCGCGATCGCCCCGGCGGTCCGCTGCACCGCCTTGTAGGTGTTGTTGCCGGTGTTGAGGTCGGGGAAGATCAGCACCGTCGCGTGGCCGGCCACCTTCGAGTCGCGCATCTTGGTGGCCGCGACCGACGGCTCCACCGCGGCGTCGTACTGGATGGGCCCCTCGACCAGCAGCTGCGGATCCCGTTCCCGCACCAATTGCGTTGCCAGCCTGACCTTGTCGACATCCGCGCCGGTGCCGGAATCGCCGGTGGAGTACGACAGCATCGCGACTCGGGGTTCGATGCCGAACCGCGCGGCAGTACGGGCCGAGGAAATGGCGATGTCCGCGAGCTGCTCGGGCGTAGGGTTCGGGACGATCGCGCAGTCGCCGTATGCCAGCACCTTGTCCGGCAGGCACATCAGGAAAATGCTGGACACCGTCGAGACGTCCGGAACGGTCTTGATGATCTCGAAGGCCGGCCGAACGGTATGCGCGGTGGTGTGCGTGGCGCCGGACACCATGCCGTCGACCATGCCGTTGTACACCAGCATGGTGCCGAAATACGAAACATCGCGCAGGGTCTCGCGCGCCTCCTCGACGGTGACGCCTTTGGACTTGCGCAATTCCGCGTACTGCTCGGCGAACTGGTCGCGCAGCTCACTGGTCCGCGGGTCGATCACCTCTGCGGCGCTCAGGTCGACGCCGAGTTCGGCGGCACGCAGCCGGATTTGGTCCTCGTCGCCCAGGATGGTCAGGTCTGCGATCCCACGCTGCAGCACGCGTCCCGCGGACCTGAGGATGCGGTCGTCATCCCCTTCGGGCAACACGATATGCCTGCGGTCCGAACGCGCCTGCTGGGTGAGCCGATAGGTGAACATCTGCGGCGTGGTCACCGTCGGGATCGGAATGGCCAACTGCGCCAACAGGTCCTCGATGTCGACGTGTCGTTCCATCAGCTGCAGCGCGGTGTCGATCTTGCGCTGCGAGGTCGCGGTGACGCGGCCGCGGGCCGACGCCGCCGCGCTGGCGGTGGCGTAGGTACCCAGCGTGGTGGCGATGATCGGCAGCCGCAGCCGCAGCCCGGAGACCAGTGCGGCTATCGACGGGTGAAGGTCGAAGCCACCGTTGAGCACGATGCAGGACAGCGTCGGAAAGCCCTGGGCCGCATGGGCGCTGGTGACGGCGAGCACGACGTCCGAGCGGTCCCCGGGGGTGATCACAGCCATCCCGTCGCGCAGCCGTTCCAGCACGTGGTCGGCGGTCATCCCCGCGACCATCACATCCATCACCTCGCGTTCGCGAAGCTCGACGTCGCCGCTGACGACGGTGCCGTTCACGGCTTGGCGCAACTCCGACACCGTCGGCGCGGCCAACAGCGGCTCCTCGGGCAGGACGTAGCTGCGCGGCGGGAAAGCGTGCAATTCCTCCGCGACGGCACCGAGTTCATCGGGGTCGCAACGGTTGGCGACCACCGCCGCGGTGTGGGCGCGCTGCGCGGACAACTCGGCCAGACAAACACCGACGACGCCGCCGATCTCGTCGGGCGTGCGATTCCGGCCGCTGACCGCCAGCAGCACGGGCGCACCCAGGTTGACCGCGATGCGGGCGTTGATCGACAGTTCCGCGGGGCTCGCGACGTCCGTGTAGTCGCTGCCGACGATCACCACCGCGTCGCAGTGTTGCGCCATCGCGTGATACGCGTCGACGATGCTGACGATCGCGGCGTCACTGTCGGCGTGCAGCTGCGTATACGTCACCCCGACGCACCGCTCGTAGGGCAGGCCCGCGGTGGTGTGCTCCAGCAGCAGTTCCAGAATGTAGTCACGATCTTGGCCCGCCCGCGTAATCGGGCGGAACACACCAACTTTGGCGACCGCGGCGGTCAGGCGGTGCAGCAGCCCCAGCGCTATGGTCGCCTTTCCGGACGCCGGTTCGGGCGCCGCGATGTAGATCCCGGAGGTGGGCACCTTTGTCGGTCAGCCCAGCCGTCGCAGCCGGGGCGCGAGATCCTTCTCGAATAGTTCCAGGAACCGCCGCTGGTCGTGACCGGGCGCATGGAACACCAGATGATTGAGACCCCAGGCGAAGTATTGGCCCACCTTTTCGACGGCCTCGTCGGGGTCCGACGCCACAATCCAGCGCTTGGCGATCTGCTCGATCGGCAGGGCGTCGGCCGCCTTCTCCATTTCGATCGGGTCGTCGATGCTGTGCTTCTGCTCGGCCGTGAGCGACAGCGGCGCCCAGAACCGGGTGTTGTTGAGCGCCAGGTCAGGATCGGGGTCGTAGGAGATCTTGATTTCGATCATCTTGTCGATCTCGTCGGCGTTGCGGTCGGCGGCCGCCGCACCCTCGAGCACCGCCGGCATCAGCTTTTCGGTGTAGAGCTCCTCACCCTTGCCCGACGTGCAGATGAAGCCGTCACCGGCGCGTCCGGCGTACTTGGCCACCGCCGGGCCGCCGGCGGCGATGTACACGGGCACACCGCCTTCGGGTACGTCGTAGATCGAGGCGCCCTTGAGGCGGTAGTACTCACCGTCGAAATCGACGCGGTCCCCGCGCCACAGTTCCCGCATCAGCCGCACCGATTCCCGCAGCCGCGCGAAACGCTCCTTGAACTCCGGCCAGCTGCCCTGATAGCCGGTGGCGATCTCGTTGAGCGCCTCGCCGGTGCCCACGCCGAGAAAGACCCGGTTCGGGTACAGGCAGCTCATGGTGGCGAAGGCCTGCGCGATGACGGCCGGGTTGTACCGGAAGGTGGGCGTCAGCACCGAGGTGCCCAGCAGGATCCGTTCGGTGCGTTCGCCGACGGCGGTCATCCAGGCCAGCGAGAAGGGCGCGTGCCCGCCCTCGTGCCGCCAGGGCTGGAAGTGGTCGCTGACGGTGGCGCTGTCCATGCCGTGCGCTTCGGCCAGAACGGCGAGTTCGACCAGTTCACGCGGCGCGAATTGTTCAGCAGAAGCCTTGTATCCGAGTTTCAGTTCAGCCACCAGTTCTTTCTACTCCTGTGGCGATCGCGAGCGCGCCGGAGGCGGGCGAAGCGGGTCGGCGCCATCAGGACTCGTGGCGATCGCGAGCGCGCCGGAGGCGGGCGAAGCGGGTCGGCGCCATCGACTTTAGAATCTGCCGCATGGCCTACCAGGCTTTGAAGGCGCCGACGCTGTTCCAGGTCACCGATGCCGTGCATTTCGTCCGCGGCAGCGCGGTCAACTGGGTGCTGGTCAGCGACAGCACGGGCGTGATGCTGATCGACGCCGGATATCCCGGTGACCGCCAGGACGTCGTGGATTCGCTGCGCAAGCTCGGCTTCGAACCCGGCGATGTGCGCGCGATCCTGCTGACCCACTCGCACATCGACCATCTGGGCTCGGCGATCTGGTTCGCCAACCAGTACCGCACGCCGGTGTACTGCCACGCCGACGAGGTGGGCCACGCCAAGCGCGAATACCTCGAGCAGGTGCAGATTTTCGATATCGCGCTGCGCATCTGGCGCCCCCGGTGGGCGATGTGGGGCATCCACGTCGTTCGCAATGGCGGCCTGATCCGCGACGGCATACCGAGCGCGCTGCCGCTGACCGCCGATATCGCCGCCGGCCTGCCCGGCCATCCGGTGCCCATCTTCACGCCCGGCCATACCAGCGGGCATTGTTCGTACCTGGTCGACGGCGTCTTGATCAGTGGCGACGCGCTCATCACCGGCCATCCGCTGCTGAGTCGCAGCGGGCCGCAGCTATTGCCCGAGGTGTTCAGCCACAGTCAGGACGGGTGTCTGCGCAGCCTGGAAGCGCTGGCGCTGGTGGAGACCGAGATCCTGTTGCCCGGCCACGGCGACGTGTGGCGCGGCCCGATCCGCGAGGCCACCGAAGCGGCGATCGCACTGGCCCGCTAAATGGCCTCGCCGCACGCCATTCGCCGTCTGGATACCAGCCGCTAAACGGCGAAATGCCGCATCGTTTGAGTTTAGGCAAAACCCAGACAAATTTGCTGACGACGGTGTACAGCTTTCTCATAGTCACCGGTCGTCGGGGTTAAGGAGCGCCGTAATGAGCTTTGTGGGTTTGCCGCCAGAAATCAATTCATTGCGAATGTTCACCGGCGCGGGCTCCGCGCCGATGCTTGCAGCGGCGGCGGCCTGGGACGGGCTGTCCTCGGAATTGGCGTCGGCGGCGGCGTCGTTCTCGTCGGTGACGACGGGGTTGACGGGTCAGGCGTGGCAGGGTGCGGCGTCGGCGGCGATGGCGGCCGCAGCCGCACCGTATGCGCAGTTTCTGAGCGCGGCGGCCACCCACGCCACCGGAGCGGCCGGGCAGGCCCGCACGGTGGCCAGCGTGTTCGAAGCCGCCCGCGCGGCGACGGTGCACCCGCTGGCGGTGGCAGCGAACCGCACCACGCTGGTTCAGTTGGTGCGCTCCAACCTATTTGGATTCAACGCGCCGGCGATTGCGGCCGTCGAGGGCCTGTACGAGGAGTTCTGGGCCACCGACGTGACCGCGCTTACCGGCTACCACGCCGGCGCGTCGGCCGTGGCGGCGCAGCTGACGTCACTGAAGACCGCGCTGGCCGGCATCCCCGGCATTCCGAACCTCGGCCTGGGCAATCAGGGCGCCACCAACCTGGGCTGGGGCAACACCGGCGACGTCAACCTGGGCCACGGCAACACGGGTAACAACAACCTGGGCAGCGGCAACACCGGTAATCAAAACCTGGGCAACGGCAATGTCGGCAGCGGCAACCTGGGCAGCGGAAACCGCGACTTCGTCAATCCCGCCGGGGCAGTGCAGAATATCGGCAGCGGAAACCGCGGCAGCAGCAATGTCGGCAGCGGCAACCAGGGTAATGGCAACTTCGGCAACGGCAATATCGGCAACAACAACTGGGGCAGCGGCAACGTCGGCCAATTCGGCTTCCAGGACGGCAACAACAACGTCGGCAACGGCAACACCGGCAACAACAACTGGGGCAGCGGCAACAACGGCGACGGCAACCGCGGCGAC